>CAZAEY010000055.1:0-20369 GCA_964484155.1 uncultured Acidobacteriota bacterium | reverse complement strand
AGAACGAAGAACGAAGAACGAAGAACGAAGAACGAAGAACGAAGAACGAAGAACGCCCCATGCGTCGGCGCTCGAAGAATCGCCTGAATTTGCAGGCTGTTTCTTCGCTGACTAAACTCAAAGGGCCGCAAATTCCGGAAGCTCAGGAAATTCAGGCGGAAGGGCCGGGTAAGATGATCATCGATGTCCACACTCATCTGAACAACTATCACGAAGAAACGCTGGTCAACGTGCAGGAGCGACTGGATAAACTGCAGGAAGCCATGGAACGAAATCAAGTGGATGTCTCGCTGATTCTCACTTCCTACAAGATTTCCGAGCACCGGCCGTCCACTCGGGAAGTCGTTCTTGCCACGCGGGATTTGAAGAACATTTTTGTCGTCGCCGGCATCAGTTTTCTGAACTACCGAGAGAAGGATCTCCGGGAAATCAGCGACTACCTGGCCGACGGCATTGTAAAAGGCCTGAAGCTCTACCCCGGATACGAGCCGTTTTATCCCTACGACCGCCGGTGCAAGGTCATTTACGACCTGGCGATTGAATACGGAGTGCCGGTGATGTTTCACACCGGAGACACCTATGCGCCGACCGGCAAGCTGCGCTTTGCTCACCCGCTCAATATCGACGATGTCGCGGTCGACAACCCGGAGTTGAAGATCGTCATCTGTCATCTAGGGAACCCGTGGATTCGAGACTGCATGGAGGTCGTTTACAAGAACCCCAACGTATACGCCGACATATCGGGACTGGTGCTGGGCGATTTCAGCGAGCCTTTTGAAGAGTTCATGTTGAGGCAGATTCGGGAAATGATTCTGTATGCCGGGGATCCGAGCTATCTGCTGTATGGCACCGACTGGCCGATTTCCTCGATGCAGACCTATATCAAGTTTATCGGAGGGCTGGGATTGTCTGAAAAGGACAAGGACCGCATCATGTGGAGAAATGCGGCTGGTCTATTCAGGCTAGACGTTGCGGAAATTCGCGCTAAATGAAGCTTTTCAAGTAGTGATCCGAATAGCGGACCCAGTCTCGCTCGCCTTCGTTGTAGAGTTGGAATACGGGTTCCAGCTTTTCCTGATGCTCCCCATTGCCGCCGTAGAAGCTAACGCTGAACTCCTGCTTGCCGTCGGCTTCTTCGTGGCGGACGACGCTGGCCTCTAGAACTACGGGCTTTCCCGCGTAGAAGGTGACTGTCACGTATGAGCCGTCAGGCGGCGAAATGATAGGATGCCGGACCAAGGCGCCGCCAAGCGCCACATTGACCGAGCGAGCGTTGATCGCCTGCCCGTGCCACTCGCACTGGCAGGGTATCTCCAAGCTGAGGCGAGGATGCCGACGCCGTTCGGTTGCAAATGAACTTGACTGCTGCTTTTGAGGAAGCACAGGCTTCATCCCCCCAGTTTTTCGGGCGATACCGAAAGCAATTTCATCGCATGTATTTTAAATTATCTACCCTGTCAAACTATTCGTCAAGGCATGTTCGTGCAATTTGATTGATTTTGTTTAAATTTTTACGAAAATAGATGCGCTTTCTCTGATTTTTTGCGGCAATGAGGCGCAGGTCTTTACTCCTTACCTGAAGTCATGCGATTCGACCTGAATGGGAAGCGGATTGAGCTGGGAGACGGTTTCGGCCCGGACTGAGACGACGTTGTGCTGCTTCTGCAAAACGCCTTCGATCAGAAGAAAGGGGCGACTGACCAACAGCACTCGGTAACGCTCGAACAGCGGAGGACGGATGACGACGTTGGAGATCCCGGTTTCATCTTCCAGGCTCAAGAACAAAAAGCCTTTGGCGGTGGCGGGTCTCTGGCGGACGATGACGCTGCCGGCGACCTTCACCTGGCCACCGTTCTGCAGATCCTTCAAACGGGAAGCGGTCGTAACTCCCAGGGCGCGCAGTTGCTTGCGCCGCAGGGCCATGGGGTGCGGGCCGGTGGTCAGGGCCGCTCCGTCGTAATCGGCCCGCAAGCGTTCTTCGGCGGTCATATCGCGCAGGGGCGACGCCTCCCTCTCCTCTTCGATCGACTCAAACAGTGGGCCCCCCGGCCGCCCGGCCTTCTCCACCTGCCAGAGGGCCTCTCGTCGTTTCATTCCGAAGGCGTTCAGAGCGCCGATCTCGGCCAGGGTGACCATTTCGCTGCGGCGCAGTCGCGCCCGCAACTGCAGATCGTCCACGGACTGAAACGGCCTTTCTTCCCGCCGACGGACCAGCAGCCGCCCGGCTTCCTCGCGCAAACCCTTTACGTAGCAAAGGCCGATCCGGACCGAGTCGTCCGTCTCGATGCGGCATTTCCATTCGGAGCGCACAACGTCGATGGGGCGGATGCGCTGGCCCCGGTGCTGCGCGTCCTTGACAAGGGTGGCCGGATGGTAAAAACCCATCGGCTGGTTATTCAACAGCGCCGTATAGAAAACCGCCGGAAATCGGGCTTTCAGGTAAGCGCTGGCGTAGGCCAGCAGGGCGAAGCTGGCGGCGTGCGATTCCGGAAAGCCGTACAGAGCAAAAGACGTGATGTAACGGACGATGACGTCGGCACGTTGACCGCGGATGCCGTTTTTCTCCAATCCCGTGCGCAGCTTCGACTCGATGCGGCGCATAGCGTCGTCGGGACGCTTGAATCCCATCGCCCGCCGCAACTCTTCGGCCTCCCCGCCGGAAAAGCCGGCGGCCGTCATAGCGATCCGCAGCAACTGTTCCTGAAACAGCGGCACTCCAAGAGTGCGCCTCAGGATCGGCTCCAGGCAGGGATGCGGATAGTCGACCGGTTCTTGCCCGCAGCGCCGGCGAAGATAGGGATGCACCATTTCTCCCACAATCGGCCCGGGGCGGATGATGGCGACTTCGACGACCAGATCGTAAAAGCAGCGGGGGCGAAGTCGCGGCAGCGTCGCCATCTGAGCCCGGCTTTCCACCTGAAAGACGCCCACCGTGTCGGCTTTGCGCAGCATCGAATAGACTTTCGGATCGTCGGCGGGCAGCCGGGCCAGATCGAACTCGCGGCCCGACTCGCGGATCAGGCGGATCGAATCCTGAAGAACCGCCATCATGCCGAGACCCAGCAGGTCGACCTTGATGATTCCCATCGCTGCGCAGTCGTCCTTGTCCCACTGCACGACCGTGCGCCCCGGCATCCGCGCGTTCTCCAAGGGGACGATCGCGTCGAGCCGGCCTCGGCAAATAACCATTCCTCCGGAGTGCTGCCCCAGGTGCCGAGGGAGGTCCTGGATCGCTTCAAACATCGCCAGAAACTGCCGATTGCCCCGATCCGCCGGATCCAGTCCCGCCTGACGGAAGCGATTTTCCAGAGTCTTCCGCCCTTCGGAAGCGGATGGGCCCCAGGAGCTCAGCAGACGAGAAAGACGATCCAGCGTCGGCTCGTCGAAGCAGAAAACCTTTCCCACCTCCCGTGCGGCGCTGCGGCTGCGGTAGGTGATCACATTGGCGGTCATGGCCGCCCCCCGCCGCCCGTAACGCTCGTAGACATACTGGATGACTTTTTCCCGCTCCTCTCCGCTGGGAAGATCCAGGTCGATATCGGGCCATTCTCCCCGCTCTTCCGACAAAAAGCGCTCAAAAAGCAGATCCATCCCCACCGGGTCGACCGCAGTAATCCCCAGGCTGTAGCAGACGGCGCTGTTGGCGGCCGAACCGCGCCCCTGAACCAGAATCCCCTCCCGGCGGCAGAAGCGGACGATATCCCAGACGATCAGAAAATAACCGGCCAGCCGCAGCTTTGCGATCAGGTCCAATTCGCGCTCGATTTGTCGCCGGGCGCGGTCGGTCAGAGGACGATAGCGATCGCGGGCGCCCGCCTCGGTCACCTGCTTCAGATAACTTTCCATTGTCTCTCCCTCCGGCGCCGGATATTCCGGGAAGCGATAGCCCAGGTCCCTGAGAGTGAAACGAAGCCGATCGGCCAGTTCCCGGCTGGCGGCCGTCGATTGCGGAATATCCTGGAAAAGCCGGGCCATGGCCTGGGCCGGCTTTAGATAGGCCTCGGCGTTACGCGCCAGCAGGCGTCCGGCGCTCTGCAGCGTGACGCGGTGGGCGATGCAGGTCAGCACATCCAGCAATGGACGCTGCTGGGGACGGCAGCAGCGCGCGCCGTTGGTCGCCAGAAGCGGAAGCTTCTCCGCCTCCGCCATCGCGATCAGCGTCTGGTTCAACTCCTCCTGACGGCGACAAAAGTGCCGCTGCAATTCGACGTAGACGTTTTGGGCGCCGAATATCGATTTCAGCCGCCGCAGATAGCTGCCGGCGGCGGCGGGATTCCTGCGCAACAGCCCCGCCAGCGGCCCCTGCCTGTTGCCGGTCAAACAGACCAGCCCTCGGCTGCAGGCATCCAAAAGCTCGAGCGAAGCCCGCCCCTCCCCCTTGTCCGCTTGCAATTTGCAGTCGGAAATGAGCCGACAGAGGTTGCGATAACCGCGCCGGCTCTCGACCAACAGCGGAAGCCTTCCTTCCGGCAGAGTGATTTCAGCCCCTAAAATGGGCCGGACGCCGGCCTGCAGGCAGGCGCGGTGAAAGCGTGGCGCTCCATATAATCCGTCCCGATCCAGCAGCGCCAGAGCCGGCGCATCCAACCGCGCCGCTTCGGCGGCCAGCGCTTCCGGCGTCGAGACCGCTTCCAGAAAACTGAAGGCGCTGCAGGAATGCAATTCCACATAGTCTGACATCGATCTCCTCAAACCAATCCCCCGCGCTTTCTCGCAGGGGAGGCGGCCCTGGCGACAATATTCACCTTTTGTTCACCTCATCATAGTATCGGCCCCTTCAGGCGTCAAGGGAGTAGCGGGTTTCAGGCGCAGAGTGCGGAGCGACGCTGCAATCAGGGGCCATCAAGCGCCCAGCGCTCCTTTTTGTGGTATCACTGCTTGTGAAAGAACATGCGATGTCCTTACTGCGAAGGGCGCCGGGATCGCGTCGTCGATTCCAGAGAAAGCAAGGAGGGGGATGTGATCCGCCGTCGACGGGAATGCCGGCAGTGCGGGCGCCGATTCACCAGCTACGAACGCATCGAGGAAATCCCCTACATGGTGGTCAAGAAGGGGGGGCGGAGAGAAGCTTTCGACCGCTCGAAAGTCTTGAAGGGGCTTTTGAAAGCCTGCGAGAAAAGGCCGTTTTCTCCGCAGCAGCTCGAGGAGATCGTTGACGCCGTCGAACGGAAGCTTGCGGAATCGCCGGCCCGCGAGATTCGGTCCGAACAGATCGGCAAGATAGTCATGCATCAATTGAAAGCGATCGATAAGGTGGCTTACGTCCGATTCGCATCAGTTTATTTGGAGTTCGAGGATGTGCATGAATTCATGCAGGAAATCGATCGCCTCGTGCAGTGAAGGATGGCTTTCATGCCGACCGAATTCGAGATCATTCGTGAAATTCAGAATGCCGTGCGGCGGCTTCCTCCAGAGGTTTTGCAGGGCATCGGAGACGACTGCGCCGTCCTGTCCGGAGGGTTTGCGGGCTCAGCCTGGACGATCACTAAGGACCTGTTGATCGAAGGGGTCCACTTCAAGACGGAGTGGATTTCGCCCCGTTTTCTCGGCCGCAAGTCTCTGTTGGTCAGCTTGAGCGATCTGGGCGCAATGGGAGCTGTTCCGTCCGTTTGCCTGTTGGGTCTGGCCCTTCCGCCCCGCCTTGTCGACGGGTTTCGCGAAGAGTTTCAAATTGGATTTCTCGGGGAGTGCTCGTCGAATCGGATCGCCCTGATAGGAGGCGATCTGTCGGTTTCGGATCGAGTGACGGTCAGCGTAACGGCGGTCGGGACGATTGAACAAGGGAAGGCCGTCGGGCGGGCCGGCGCCCGTCCTGGAGACGGCATTTACGTCTGGGGTTCGCTGGGGCTGGCCAGGCAGGGACTGAAGTTGCTGCGGAGCGAATCTCCTACGGGACTGCGCGCCATTTCTTCCGAAGAGAAGCTGAAGCTATGGGCGGGCAGCCCGGACCGTTTCCAGCAACTTCGGGCCCATTTCCTGCCTCAGCCCAACTGGGAGGCCGGCGTGTGGCTCCGCACGCATTCGATTCCCAGTTCCATGATCGACGTCAGCGACGGACTTGCCGCGGATCTCGGACACATTCTAGAGGCGAGCCGGGTAGCCGCCCATTTGGAACCGGAACAGGTCCAGCGATGTTATCAGGGCGATGCCGGAGTGATTCCTCTCGAGGAAATTCTGGCTGGGGGAGAAGACTACGCCCTGCTTTTTACGGTTCCGCCCGAACGCGAGCCGCAATTGTCGGAATTCAGCGGCGGAGGCCGGATTCGACGGATCGGCGCCGTGGCGGATGGGGAACCGCACATTCTCCTTCGTTTCGGTAAGCGATTGGCACCGTGCGCAGTGTCCGGCTACGATCATTTTCGTCAATCTGCTTCTTAGCAGTTCCTTAGCGAGAACGCAAAAAATCAATTGCGGGTTGGCGCCCTGGTTCAGGAGGCGTGCAAGGCATGCGGGCCCGATTTCTAAGAAAGCTGGCATCGATACAAGGGAGCCCCGAGGAAATCGCGCGCGCCTTTTCCGTCGGAGTCTTCCTCGGCTTTTCGCCGCTTATTGGACTTCAGACGATCCTGGGGTTGGCAGTGGCCGCACTGTTTCGTTTTAAAAAAATCCCGGTCTTGTTCGGAGTGTGGGTCAATCTCCCTTGGATCATGGCGCCGTATTACGCTTTGGCCACAACGGCAGGCGTATGGCTGCTGGGATTCCCGGAAAGCGTTACGGCGCCTTCATTGGAATACAGCGACCTCTTCAAGCTTGACTTCTGGAAATGGCTGGGTTCCCAATGGCCGGTGCTGATTCCAACGGCGGTCGGCTCGCTGATTTTAGCGACCATTTTCGCCGCCGTCGCTTATCCCCTGTGCCTGCGGCTGCTGCAAAGAATCCGGCGGTCGAAGGCCCAGGACTTCCCTGGAACTTGACTCCGCTTTTCCGCTATTATGAAAGCTCGCATGCTTCGCCAAAACCCGGCTTCCCCCCGCATATGTCAAATTCTTTCGGCTGCACGGTCCGAAGCGTTTGAGAGGCGCGGCTTGGCGGCGGCCCAAAAGCCTGAATGGATCCTCCCGGGGATCGCTCCCGATGGGGCCGCGACCGAATAGACATGAAAGCCTTTCCCCGGATTTGCACTATTTTTGCCGCATTCTTGCTTCCGCTTTCAGCCCAGGCCTTGATTTCCGCGCAAAACCTTCCGCCATCGCAGCCTTCAACGCCTGCGGTGGAAGATCTCGTTAACGTTCAGTTTCGAACCGACGTCCGGGTATTTACGGTCATGGCGGCGTTCAACGTCGCTGGATATGAATTCGAGGCGACTGGAGAAGAACATTCCGAGACTCGAAGCCGGGTCCGCGACCGCCTGGACTCACTGGACCCGGATCTCCTGAACGACATGCAGGCCTTTTATCGCCGTCTACACACCTCCAACCCGGTCGACCTCCAATCCTCCTTCGTTTCCCTAGCCCTTCTGGTGACCGGACCACCGGCGTTTGCCATCGACAAAGACGCAGAACATATTCCCGCCGATGTGGCGCCGGTGGCACGATTTGCAGGCTTCCTGCCCGCATTTTACGAAAAGGCGGGGATCGAAGAACTCTGGGAGGAATTCCACGGGCGGCACCAGAAGGCCCTTCGGTCGTATCGTCCAATTCTGATGGACGTCATCCGCGAAACTCTGGAATACTTCCGCGTTCCGGCCCGAATCGTCCTGGACCGGCGCATGATTCTGATCCCGGATCTGCTGAATTTCAAAGGAGTCGTCAACGCCAGAAACCTTGAAAGGGAATACATCGTCGTACTCGGCCCCGCCAACGATCCAGCCGATCAGTACGCCCAGCTGCAGCACGAATACCTGCATTTCCTGGTCGACCCCCTGATAGAGAAGTTTTCCCCCAGCCTCTTGAAGCATCGGGAGATCGAAATCGTTGCGTTCAGACAGCCGCACCTGAACCCCGAGTACCGTGACCGATTTCTTCTGGTGGCGACCGAATCATTCATTGAGGCGATTCAGATGAGACTGCATCCGCCGGAGGACCCGGACCGGCAGTTGACCGAGCTGTTTTCCAAAGGGCTCGTCCTGACCCCATTTTTCCACTCCGAACTGCAGCGCTTTGAATCGATCGAGGAAGTGCCCCTCACTTTCCATGTGAAATCCATCTTCGAAAACATCCGGGCCGGGCAGGTCAGACAATGGGAAGAGCTTGCGGCCGAGTCCCTGCAGCGCCGGGAAGCCGAAGCGCAAGAGGTCAGGTCTCGTGAGGATAGGCTAAGAGCGGAATTCGAGGCGGCCGCTCAGAAAAGTGCACTTTTAAACGAAGCGGGCAGACTGTTGGCCTCCGGAGAGCTGGAACCCGCCCGCGAGAAAATCGCTGAACTGCTCCGAGTGGATCCCGACCACGGCGGCGCACATTTCTACTTGGGTCAGATCTACAACCGGCAGGAGCATTTTGCGCTCGCCTTCGAGCATTACCAAAAGGCAGCCAACTCGGACGCGGACACATGGATTCGCGCATGGGCCGTCGTCAGAATGGGCAAGTTCCTGGCCCATCAAGGCCGCGAGCGAGAGGCTCGCCAACATTTTCAACAGGTGCTCGCGCTGGGCGAGGATCTGAGGGGAGCCCGTCAGGAAGCTGAACATGCACTGGCAGTTCTGGATTCAAAACCTTAGACTCTTGTGGAACAATGAGGCGCAATTCGCATCCGAAACAGCGGGTTACGTTGTCTGCGGCCGCAGCGTCAACTTGACGCGGTCTGTCGACAGTCAACTCGGGCGCGTGACGCCGGGACTGCGAAACCAAACTAATTAGCCGTCTTTGGCGATTCAGTGAGAATCGAATCGAATTCGGAGGGATGATTCATGAAGAAAATTTACACTTCGACGTTGTTGGCCATGCTGCTGACTTGTGGAGCGGCGTTTGGCCAGGAGAATCAAGATCAACAGGAAGAACAACCTCCGCAGCATGTCGAGGAAGACCAGATGCTGCCGCCTCCCAAGCCTCCGCGCGTAGTGGGAGAGGCTCAAACCCAAGCGGAATTTGAAGCTTGGCTGGTGCTCGAACAGGTTGAAAGTCTGGCCGAGCGGGCGGCGCTGGCGGAGAAGTTTCTGGAAACTTATCCGGAAAGCGGCCTGACTCCTTATGTGCATCATATTCTGGCGCGCCACTACTACGGGTCGAATGAGATCGAAAAGTTTGTCACTCACGCCGAGGCGACGTTGGAGGAGTTGCCGAATAGCCCGGACCTGCTTTCCCCCCTGGCGTTCGTCTACTCCGAGCAGGGGCAGACCCAGAAAGCCCTGGAGCTGGCCGAACGGGCGTTAGCCACCCTTGAGGACCTGGAAAAGCCTACGGACGTACGCGCAGTCGACTGGTTGGTGCAGCGCCAGCAGGTGCGGGCGGACGCTTACTATGCCCTCGGCCGGGCTAACTTGAACCGTTTTAACGCTTTGAATCCCCAGGGAGACGGTCGGGCCACCGATCCCAGCCTGACCCAGGCGATCGAGAACTTCCGCAAAGCCGCTGAGAACGACCCTCGCCATGACTACGCCTATTTTCGACTGGGCTTCTCTGAGACCAACGCAAACAACCCTGGCTCTGCGATGGAAGCGTACGCGCGGGCGGTTGCCGTTGGCGGAGTGGCCGCCAGTCTAGCTCAATCGAACCTCGAGGACATTCACGCCTTCGTCACCGAACACCTGAGCGATTCCGAACTGGCGCAAATCACCCCTCAGGAACTGATCGACAGGGAGGCCCGGGAAATACAGATGGAGATGGCCGCACTGGAGCAAAAGATTTCCACGGAGGCTGCCGAGATTGAAGCAGAGGAAAGAGCGCGGGAAGAAGAAAGGCTGCGAGAGCAGATGGAGCGATCGCCTGAGCCGACCGAGCCCGAACCTCCCGGCGCGAACTGATCGGAACGCGCCGCGAACTGGCCGTCTCTTGCGGGGGACGGTTCGGTGGGACTCTCAGTGACTGAGTTGCTTTCCCTTTTTCTTCTTGGCGATTTTGAGACTTGGCGCTCCCCTGCCCCCAAAAGCTCGGACGAGCCGATCAGCCCCGACCGCCTGCGGCAACTGCGAGAGCTGGAGAAACAAATAGGCTATCGCTTCAGCAACCTTCGGCTGTTGGATCTGGCCTTTACGCACAAGTCTTATTCCCACGAACTGACCGGAGACGCCCGCAGGCTCAGCTACGAGGCCCTCGAGTTTCTTGGAGACTCCATACTGGGCTTCGTCATCAGCGATCATCTGTTTCATCAGTTTCCCGATCTCAGCGAAGGGGAGCTCTCAAAGATCAAGTCCTTTCTGGTTTCCACCCGTCAGTTGCATTCCCTTTCCCTGAAGCTGGGCCTCGGCGAATTCCTACAGCTGAGCAGAGGCGAAGTCAAGACCGGGGGACGCAACAAGAAGGCGATTCTGGCCGATCTTTTTGAGAGTACGGTGGCAGCCATTTATCTGGACGGAGGCGGCGAAGAAGCGCGCAGTTTCATCCTTTCCCAGTTTCGGGAAAGGCTGGCGCAGCTTTCGGAGAATGTTCTCGAACTCCAGGATTACAAGTCCTCGCTTCAGGAACGCATTCATGAGATGGGACGCTCCGCCCCCCAGTATCGAGTTGTCGCCGAAATGGGGCCGGACCATGAAAAGGAGTTTTCCATTGAAGTGTACATGGACGGACAGCGCCTGGGCGGCGGAATCGGTCGCTCCAAGAAGGATGCCGAACAGCGGGCCGCACGACAGGCCCTGCACTACCTGGCCGGCGCCTCCAGAATCGAGGGAGACGCAGGCGAGAAATGACTTAGACCAACAGATTCCAGAATATCAGCAGCACCGCAATATCGTAGACGGCGTGGGCGAGTATGGGGGCGATCAGGCACTTCCTCCAGAGAAACACGATCCCGAACATCAAGCCTAACAGGCCGGCGCCGAAAGCGTTGTCGACTCCTTGGATGAGGTGGCCCACGCCAAAGAATACGGTCCATATTGCTAGCCCTACGCCATATCCACCAAGAAACTCGCCGAAGCGGACCAAAACGAAAGCTCTCTGAATCTCCTCCTTAAACCCGCCCACGTAAATGCTGCTGAACAGGAACAACTGCAAAACGTCTCGGGACTGAATGATCTGGAGCAACGGGTTTTCCTCGGTCACGTACTGCGGGAAGAATTGGCGAAAAAACAGTCCTACGGCTACAGTGCCGAGAAAAAGCACGGGAACGACGAGCAGCCCGATTCCTATTTCGCGCACGGGGCGTCGCCAGAGAAATCCGAATTTGGCTGGGCGCTCCCCGTTCAGGTACAGGAAAAGGAAAACGAAGGCCATGCTCAGGGTGCCCTCGACGATCAGCACAAAAACCAGCAGGCGCGGCCTGCTCAACAAATCCTGGCCGGCCAGATGGAATGCGGGGGCCATCAAAAGGATGATTGCGTACCCGCCAAGAGCCACCACCAGCACCTCTGTCAGCGCACGGACACGCTGGATCAGAGTCGGAGACGCTTGCACCTCGGGAGCGTAGCTGTCGGACGCCGGTTCCATGACTGAGACATTTTAACCCGGAAATCTCTACGGGCCTCAAAGCGCGTAAACAGGGGCGTTCGAAGAATTCGGGGGTGGAAGCGTACCCGTCGCAAACATTTCGCGAACCACTCTGCAGGGAAATTCCCCGGAATTCGACCGCCAACCGTCTTCGCCTGATACGATTCTGACAAGAATTTTGCCAACTTTTGCAGTTTTCCATCATCTTTCAACATTCGGTAAACTTGATGAAATCATCGAGTGAGTGATTCGCAGGACGCAGCAGAGTTGGAGGGAGATCTGTCGGAAGATTCACACGACGCCGCGCTGGCCCTGGCAGTTTGCCGGCGGGCCGCCGATTGCGGTCGGAAGCGGCGGCGGACGCAAGGCTTGCGCAATGCGAGTCCACGACTTGAAGGTCGACGGAGCCCCGGCTCTCGGCCGATGTGGATGCTGAATTTTGGGATTGAACTGTCGAATGTGCTTAAAGGATAATGTCGAGGTTAAGGAGGAAACATGCTTTTGCCCGATGATGCGGAATTCGATAAGCTAGGCCCGGTGCGGTTCGACGACGACAATGCGGAAGATTTCGAAGACGACGACGATTTCGAAGATTTCGAAGATTTCGAAGACGACGACGACGATTTCGAAGACGACGACGACGACTTTGACTTTGACGACGACGACGACTTCGATTTCGAAGACGACGACCTCGATGAAGACGACGGCGACGACGAGTATTTCAATTGAACTCGATCGGCCGAAGAGTGCGCTCCGCGCCGGAATCGCGCGCGAGGCGACTTGTTGTTTCCTTGCAGCCCGTGCTTTCGAGCCGAAAAGGGGTCGCAAGGCGCCCCCTCTTGGAGCGATCGAGGCCCAAAATCGACGACAATCGTCGAAAGTCCACTAGACATATGGATTTACACAGATTACATTAAGGAAGTATCGTTGAAACTGAACTTTCGATAGAATTTTAGGATAAGGCTTTGCTGAACAGCTTACGTTAGGAGGAGACTATGCTTCGCCCTAGAGACACTATTCTGCTGATTGCGGCAGTGTTTTTGCTGGCGTCCCCAGCGCTGGTTCAGGCTCAAGATGAACAGTCCGAGCACAGAGAAAACATCAAGCTGCTGTCCCCCACGTGGAGGGGTTCCACCGGGCTTTTCAACCTCTATTCCGCGGAAACTCTGAGGCAGGGTGAGTTTTCGCTTGGATTCCACACCACGAAATTCCACCGCGATCCCGGAGACATCGACATTCACCTGTTTCCGGTGTCGTTTACCCTTGGCCTGCACGACCGTTTGGAACTCTTTGCATCCTATGAAGTCCACAAGAGGGTCAATGCGGACGCCATTATGGTCAACAAGGTTCTGCCCGGTGCGCCGCTGGAACCGATGCGGCTCTCCAACGGCCTGCTGGCCTTCTACAACGACACGCCCTTTATGGACGTTGGTTTCGGTGACGGGGCCGGCGATTTGTGGGCCGGACTGAAGTTGAACCTGTTATCGGAATATCGGGGCGCGCCTTTTGGCCTCGCAGTTCAACCGATCGCCCGTCTGCATCTGAATAACAAGCGCACCCACATGCTACGCGGGTTGACCACCGGAGTCACCGATGCCGGATTCGACATGCTCTTTTCGAAAAAGTACAGAGGAGGCGGTAACTTTGTCGGCAACGCCGGCTTCCTGTTTGCCGATGACGTTCAGGGAGTCGACCGCCAGCCCCGCTTCAACTGGGGGCTTGGAATCGACCAGCCGCTGGGCAGCCAGCGCACCCGCCTGATCGGCGAAATCTTGGGCAGCGTTTTTTATGGTTCCCGCAGAACCACCGACTTCACCAACGTCCGTTCGCCAGTGGACAGCTACATCGGTTTGCGAGTCCATCCCAGCAAGTGGGTGGCCATTTCCGGGGCTTATAACTACCACATGAACACTCTGGATGAAGCGGTCATCGGCGTTCCGGCGACGGACCGGCATGGCTTTCTGGCCCAGGTGGCGATTCAGCGCAAAGTCAACCGTCCGCCGACGGTAGAGTGCAGCGCCGACCCAACAACGGTCACCCAGGGTGACCCCGTTACGATCAACATCCGGGCCTTCGATCCGGATGACGACCACCTGCAGGTCACCTGGAGATCCAGCGCAGGCACGCTGACGCAACGCAACAGCTCCGCCACACTGGACACCACCGGCGTGACGCCCGGCCGCCATACAGTCAACGTGGAAGTCACCGACGGAGAGCATGTCGCTTCCTGTTCGGTCGACATCACAGTGGAGAAGCTCAGAAGGCCGCCGACCATCGCCTGCGAACCTTCCAATGTCACCGTGCCCGAAGGCGAATCGGTGACCTTGCAGGCTCGCGCCTCCGATCCCGACGGGGATCCGCTGCGCTTCGAGTGGAGCGTCAATGGACAGAGCGTCAATAATGACAGTCCGAGCTTCGTGTTCGGAACGGTTGGACGGGATCCAGGCTCCTATACGGTGCGCGTGACCGTTCATGACACGGTTGACAACCTGAGCGCAAGCTGCGATTTCAACGTCACGGTCGAACGGCGGCCGAACCGGCCCCCGGTTGTGACGCTGACGCTGGACAAGACTGAAGTCTTTGCCGGCGAAATCGTCACGGCGACAGCCGACGCTTCCGATCCGGACGGCGACCCGATCACCTACAGCTGGACCGTGGACGGGCAGTCGCGCCCCGAAACGACGCCCACCTTGGCCATCAATACCAGCGGTATGGCGGGCGGCAGCCACTCCGTGACTGTGACCGTCCGCGACGATCGCGGCGGCGAGGCCAGTGACACGAAAACCTTCCGTGTCGTTGAAAAGATCGTGATTCAGATCGACCGCATCCAGCCTGACAACCGAGCCAAGGCCCGCCTTGACGAGGTTGCTCTGCGGATGCAGCAGAATCCCGCGTTGCGGGCGCGAATCACGGGGCACACGGACGATCGCGGAAGCGAAGCGGCAAACGTCCGCGTCGGCCAGCGCCGAGCGGAAGCCGTGCGCGACTACCTCGTCCAGCAGCACAACATCGACAGGGGTCGAATCGACGTAGCCAGCGCAGGCGAATCCCAGCCCATTGCGGATAACGCCACAGCGGAAGGCCGCAGACAGAATCGACGAGTCGAGATCGAGCTGTTTGTGCCGTAAACCCTGCGAAAATCCGCGCCCAAATTTAAGGCGCGGATGCCTTTGCTAAAATCAAGGGCGGCAGTTCTCGAACTGCCGCCCTTTTTTTCGAAATGAGAAACATGCGGCTTGCGATTTCACTAGTGGCGCTCCTGCTGGCGGGTCTCCCGGCGTTCGGGAATCCGGACCTGAGGTCTTTGGGACCAGAAGGGGGAGACGTTCGATCTCTAGCCGTTCACCCGAAGCTGCCGGACCGGTACTTTCTGGGCACGGCCGACGGACAGATTTTCGTGTCGCACGACAAAGGTCTGTCCTGGAGCCGTCTGCACCCCGGAATCGCGCACCGTCAGTTGGTAATCGACAGCCTCGTCTTTCACCCGGACGATCCGGACACGTTATATGCGGGCGCCTGGGCCCTGAAGGGCGACAGCGGCTGGCTCTTTCGAACCCGGGACGCCGGCCGCACCTGGGAAAACATTCCGCTGGGCAGTTACAGCAGCACTGTTCGCGCCGTGCAGGTTGCCCCTTCCGATCCTCGAATCATTGCAGTAGGGATCAATGAAGGCGTACTGTTGAGCCGCGACGAAGGAGTCACGTGGGAGCGCATTTCCCGCGGATTTCGAAGCCTGCATCAAGTGCATTCCCTGGCCTTCGACCCGCTCGACCAGGAAAAGCTCTACGTCGGAACGTGGCGCCTTCCGTGGAAAACGTCTGATCTGGGCCAAAAATGGGAGCCAATTCACGACGGGATGTATTGGGACAGCGATATCTTCACCTTGCTGATCCATCCGGAGCGGCGCGATACGATCTTTGCCAGCGCTTGCTCCGGCGTCTATCGATCAGATAACGGGGGCCGCAAGTGGAGCCGCCTGCGCAACGGTTTCGCTGAGGACGCCAATCGAGCTCGAACCCTCCGCTTCGACCCCGCCAATCCGGAGACCCTGTATGCGGGCACGACTGCAGGACTCTACGTGAGCCGCGACGGCGGAGCTTCCTGGAGCCGGCTTCTGGATGACATCGTCATCAACGCCATCATTGTCGATCGCGAGAACCCCGACATGATCCTGCTCGGAACCGATGATGCCGGCATTCTGCGAAGTACGGATCGAGGGCTCGCTTTCCATGCCTCGAATCGAGGATTCATTCAAAGGCAGGTCGCCAGCGTGCGTTTCGATCCGAATCGTTCCGATCGCGTTTACGCGGCCGTCGCCCGGGACCGGCACTACGGAGGCTTCTTCGTTTCAAACGATCGCGGGTCCACCTGGGAATCGCACAACGAAGGCCTCGGCTCCTCCACAGCCGGAATCAGCAGAATCCTTCCCCTCAAGGGCAGCTCCACCGTTTTCCTCGGCACCAGCGCAGGCGTGTTCTCTGCGATCCCAGGGCAGACTCCCTGGGTTCTAGCGCCGGAGACCAAAAACCTGACGGTCAACGATCTGGGGATTCTGGACCCGGAGGGGTCGACACTCCTGATCGCAGCCCGACAGGGCCTGTATCTGCTGCACTTAAACCCGGCGCGCCTGCGCAAGCTGGAAATCCCCGTTTACAACCGTGAATTCTACTCCGTGCAAACTGACCCCGCCGCAAACATGGCTTATGTTGGGACCGACATGGGCGTTTTTCGCTCCGGCGACGGGGGAAAATCCTGGGAGATCCGCGTCAACGGACTCCCCCATACACTGGTTAGCGCTCTCGCCGCGAATGGTTCTCGATTGTTCGCCGGAACCCGTTCCGGAATCTACTTCAGTGATGACGGCGCCGAAAACTGGCGCAAGGCTCCGGGAGTCTTTCCTATTGAGATCTCGGCAATTGCCGGCGGTCCGACGGGCTCTGATTTGATGGTCGCCAGCGATTTTCTGGTCGGGTACCTCTTTGTCAGCCGCGATCGAGGCGAAACCTGGAAAAACTTCAACATACGCCTGGAGGCTTCGCCCATCCTGGCGTTGGCCGCTTCCGAGTCCGGGTCCCTGCTGGCCGGGACCCTTTCAGAAGGCGTTATCGACATTCAGCTCCCCTATCAAACTGCATCCAGCGGGAATGATTAGGCGGGATCCGTCAGGCAATTGAGTTGATTCGGAATCCTGTCGACAGGCGAAGGGCGGCGGACCGGCGTGAGGAATCAACACCAGCCCGGGTCACTCAAACTAGTTTGCAGGTTCGACGCGAGTTCCGGTGAATCGATCGTGCAGGGTGCGGCATCGCGGGTCGAAAAGGCTCCAGAGCAATCCGAACAGGGTGGCCGCGACCGGAAGAAACAGAGCCACTCTTAAGAATATCTGGCGTTCTGAAACCGCCCGGCCATCCTGGTCGGATACGAGACGGAGCTCAGTCAGAATCATCCCGGGAGTCTGCCCCAGCGCCAGGAAAAAAAACGAAGATCCCACGCAGTAGAGAACCAGCGAGAATACCGCGGCCCATTCTAGCGAATTGGCCATGAAAAAATCGAAGTCGACCAGCCGCGAAGCCGCCAGGACGAAACTGAACCCCAGAACAACGGGAAAGGACAAATCGATGATTCCCGATAAGAACCTGGAAAACAGGATCTCCTTGGATACCCGGGCGCTCGAGGGCGCCGAAGCTGCTGATTCCCGTAAGGACGCCACAATTTCCGGCGGCTCCTGGAGCTGTAATTTTCGCTGCCTTGAATCGACTCCGCGCGTCCCAGTCGGCGACGAACTTCTGACCAGCTGCTTTTCCAGCACGTCGGACTTGTTCCCGTCCTTTTGGTCGAACGTCACAATGCGCCGGTCCTGCGGCTTCGCCGCCGAGCCCAGAACTTTCGCCGGCGCACCCTTCGCAGCCGCCGACACCGACCCTTTAATCTCCCGCGTGGAAGCGCCTGGATTTTTGGATTTTTCCTTCATCCGGTACTCGAACAATATACGCTTCTGCGCCCGTCCCTTGCCCGTGTCCCCTTCTGCAGAGCCCTGCGTCCCGTTCTGCGCGAGATTTTCTGCGCTGGCCTGGTCCGTCTCAGACTCCTCGACTTCCTTTTTCCCCACATGCTCGTCCACTCGCTTCTTTAACTCTTCCCGCCAATCAGGTCGGATCGACCCATCCGACTCCTTCCGAGAGCTTGAGATTGCGAATTTAATCGGCTCCCGCCGTGCCCGGACAGTTGAGCCCGGAGCCTTCGGCTCGTTTTCCACCTGATAGGAACAACGAGTGCAGCGGCCTGCGGTCAATGGCGTTTCACATCGGGGACAATGCACTGCGGAATCTTAACACAGGCCCCTGAGCAGGTTAGCGACCAGTTTCTTCCTCTTCCGAAAACGGTTCGAAAGATTCAGAAGACTGCAATTGCACGAGAAGCTGATCCACCTGGCGCTCTTCCAGATACTGAATCTTTTCCAGGCGGCTTGAGATTCTCAACAGTTCCTGCAAATAAGCTTCCTCACGGTCTTCCATCCGGGCCGCACGATATGCCTGCTCGAAAGACAGCCGGATCCTGCCTGCGTCATACGCTTCGGGCGCTTTCTGGATGACGGCGTTCATCACCGCAAGATGCACGATATCCGTCGAAAACATTTTCAGAGCGAGAAAGGCGGCTAGAAACACCGCCAGCAGGCCGCCCAGTATCCAATAAGTCCTGCGTCGCATAGCGGATTCCAGTTTCAGGCTTCAGGTTTCGGGTTTCAAGTGATCCAGATCATGCGTTCCGCGTTCTTCGTTCTGACCGATGACTCCTGCGCATCGTGACTCACAGACTCGTCGGACTGATACAATCGTTCTGATGTCTGGGGCAGTATGCCTGGTCAGCGGAGGACTGGACAGTTGCGTGGCGGCTGCCGTCGCGGTCTCATCCGAGCCTGAAGTAGCGTTTCTTCACATCCGGTACGGACAGAGAACGGAATCGCGGGAACTGCGGGCGTTTCACGACATCGCTGACTTTTTCGGCGTGCAAAGACGCCTTGCTGCCGATATCGGGTACTTGAGCCAGATCGGCGGCTCCGCGCTGACAGACCCCTCCATTCGGCTCCCCAGCGGAGAGCTGGATCGGAAGGGAATCCCTGTCTCCTACGTCCCGTTTCGCAATGCCAATCTGCTAGCCATCGCGGCAAGCTGGGCGGAAGTCCTGCAGTTCGAGCGAATCGTCATCGGCGCTGTCGAAGAGGACAGTTCCGGCTATCCGGACTGTCGACAGGAGTTTTTCAGCGCATTCAACCGCGTGATCCATGAGGGCACCAGGCCCGAGACGCGAATCGAAATTGTCACGCCTTTGATCCGCCTGAGCAAACGGGAGATCGTGCTGAGGGGGATCGAATTGAAGGCTCCGCTGCACCTGACGTGGTCCTGCTACCGGGAGCAGCAGTCGGCGTGTGGAGAGTGCGATAGTTGCCTTTTGCGACTGCGCGGGTTCCAGGAGGCCGGCGTCGAAGACCCGATTCCGTATGCTCAGCCGGCCGCCGGCCGCAGCGAAGGAGCAAACTGACGGAGTGGGTTTTTCCTCGGGCGCCCTCCGACGAGTTGACTTCCATTCCAGAACGCGTTAGAACGGAGATCAACCATCGAGGAGACTATGAACCATGTGGAAAAAATCGGAGCCAGAATATTCTGAACCGGAAAAACCTACACCCGCAACGACTCATTCGCCGAGTTTTGCACGAGATCACGCCGTGATAGGCCCTTCGTTGCGAATCAACGGCGAAGTGACGGGCGAAGAGGATCTGGTCATTCAAGGTCAAGTGGACGGCAAAGTCGAGCTGCAGAAAAACAGTGTCACAATTGGGAAGAACGGCGTAATTCGAGCTGACATTCACGGCAAGATCGTGACGGTCGAAGGCAAGGTCACCGGCAATCTGTTCGGACATGAAAAAGTCGTGATCCGTCAATCGGGCAAGGTCCGCGGAAATATCACGGCCCCGCGGGTCACCCTTGAAGATGGCGCCCAGTTTAAGGGCAGCATCGACATGGAAGGGCGCAGTGCCGAAAAAGCGACGCCCGCCTCCGCGGTCGCTTCGGACAAGGGTCGTGAATCCAAGGAAGAAAAGACTGACGGCAAGCCGCAAACGGGTAAACCCGGCTTCGGAGTTCCATCGACCACCAGAACATGATTCGCCTCTTCGAATGGTGGTCGTCGAAGGGAGCGCCCGAACGTCCGCCGCAGGTGGAGCGAGAGGTATCCGTGCACACCTCTCCGGCTCTGAACATCCTCTTTCACGAGTTTCGACCGGAGCAGAAGTACCACATTCTCGACCTCGGGCGGGCCTTTAGCTCAAACGTCGAGTTCTTTTCACAATACACCTGCCGGATCTATATCGAAGACTTCTACTCGACGCTTTCATCGTTCGACTATCTGTCGCCGGAAGACGGCATTTCTTACGATTCGGTCTTTGAGTACCTCCTCCCGTACCGCCGCGGCACCCGCTTCGACGTCGTCTTGACGTGGGATCTGCTGAACTATCTGGAACGGGAGGAGTTTCGGGCGTTTTTTCGTCATCTGGACGGCTATTGCAGAAGAGGCTCCTTCCTTTTCGCCCTCATATCCACCGCGAAGCATATCCCCGAAAAGCCCACTCACTTCCGGATCCTCGACTTCGAAAATCTCCAATACGAGGCGCACGCCTCCGTGCTTCGCCCCTGTCCTCAGTATCAGCCCAGCGACTTCAATCAACTCATGCCCGGATTTCGGACCTACAGCAGCTTCCAACTCCGCAACAACTTCCGCGAGTACCTGTTCCTGAGGGAGTAGATCCGCGTTTTGCGTTCCGGGTTCTTCTGAACCCGACCCATCGCATCAACGGGC
>CAZAEY010000054.1:0-20434 GCA_964484155.1 uncultured Acidobacteriota bacterium | reverse complement strand
CCCGCCTACCTCCCCCCGCCTTCGATCCAGCTTTGTAAGTAAGTCGGATCTTCCACTTCCAGGACCTGGCGGCTGACGTGCAGGGGGCGGAAGGTGTCGAGCATCACGGCCAGTTCGTCTGTCCGCTTCTCTCGAAGCGACTCCTCGGCCTTTCCAGGGTGAGGGCCGTGCGCAAAGCCGTCCGGATGTACGGTCAGCGATCCGTATTCAATGCCCTTGCGGCTCATAAACTCCGCGCTGGCGTAAAAAATCACCTCGTCTGACATCACATTGGAGTGATTGTATGGAATCGGGATGGCCGCCTCGTCAAAGTCGTAAGGGCGCGGGCAAAACGAACAGATGACGAATCCGTCTCCCTGGAAGGTCTGATGCACGGGCGGAGGCAGATGGAAACGTCCCACCCGCGGCTCGAAATCGTGAATGTTGAAGGCCCACGGGTAGTAGTAGCCGTCCCAACCTTGCACATCCAGCGGATGATGGTCCATCACCGCCTCGACGATGACGCCTTCCTTTTTAATCCGTATAGGAAATTCCCCCGATTCGTCATGTGCGACGAGCTTCTCCGGCACGCGAAAGTCGCGCTCCGAATAGGGGCTCATTTCGGTGTGCTGGCCCACTTCATTCCGATAGCGGCTGGGCGTTCGAACTTCGCCGGCGCTTTCGATGACCAGGAAACTCTGCTTCTCTTCTCCGAATCGAAACCGGAAGAGAATTCCTCTCGGGATGACTAGATAGTCCCCCTGCCGATATGGCAGTTCTCCAAACAGCGTTTCTAAAACGCCGTCGCCCTCGCTGACATAAACCACTTCATCCCCTTGGGCATTTCGGTAGAAGAAGGGGTCCTCGCGGTCCGGTTCCACATACAGAAGGGCGGCATCGGAATTGAACAGAACCGGAATCCGGTCCATGGTAGGACTTCCCCCTTTTGCAAGTTGAGTCAGCCTGAAGTGCCTCAGGGAATTTGTGGGCGCGGAGTCGGCCTCCCAGTTCAGAGTCTTTACAGTTTCGACTCTGTAAATCTGAGTGGGTTGGTAGATGTGATAGAGAAGCGACGAAGGGCCGACAAAGCCCTTGTTTCCCATCAATTCTTCGGTATACAGCTTTCCGTTGTCACGGCGGAAAATGCTGTGTCGCTTCGGCGGAATTTCTCCCAATCTGTGATAAAAAGGCATACGGACCTCATAATGTTAGCGGGCGGCGGCCTTGGCTGGACGCGCCCTGTCTGCGGCGACTTCGGACCGGCGGCGCTTTCCAAGGGCTTCAAAGATTTCCGCGCAGGGACTGTTCTCTTTCGATCGCTTCAAAAAGCGCCTTGAAGTTCCCCTTGCCGAAGCCCCGACTGCCCCGTCTTTGGATGATCTCAAAGAAAAGAGTGGGGCGGTCCTCCACGGGGCGGCTGAACAACTGCAACAGGTACCCGTTCTCGTCGCGGTCAACTAGAATCCCCAGGGCCCGAATCCGCTCCATCGGCTCTTCGATTTCTCCGACTCTCAACGGGACCTGATCGAAATACGATTGCGGCACCTCGAGAAACTCGACGTCATTTGATTTCAGCGTGCCGACAGTTTTGATGATGTCCGCCGTCTGCAGCGCAATGTGCTGCACGCCCGGCCCGTTGTTGTAATCCAGGTACTCTTCGATCTGGCTCTTTTTCTTTCCTTCCGCTGGTTCGTTGATCGGAAACTTGATCGAATCGCTGTCGTCCGACATCACAATGCTCATTAAAGCGCTGTATTCAGTGGAAATGTCCTTGTCGTCAAAACTGACGAAGCGTTTGAAGCCGAGAATTCGATGGTACCATTCGGCCCATTGCTCCATCTTGCCAAGCTCGACGTTGCCGACAACGTGATCGACTCGCAGAATTCCGGCCCCGCGGCCGCTGATCGGAGCTTTCGTGAAACCGGGCAGAAACGGACCTCGATACCCCTGGTCCGAAATAAAGGAGTGCACGGTGTCCCCATATGTGCGGATCGAGGCACGGCGAACTTTTCCGAAATCGTCCTCAAGGTCGTGCGGTTCCTGCGCGACTTCGGCGCCCCGGCGCACGGTCTCATCAAAGGCCTGATCCGCATCGTCCACTTTGAATGCGATGTCGCGGACGGCGTCTCCGTGAAGGCGCACATGCTCGTTGATCGGATGGTCCGCCTGAAGGGCCGCGGTCAATACAAATCTGACCTTCCCCTGTCCGAGTAGATAAGAGGTGGCGTCCCGTCGGCCCGTCTCCAAGCCCGCATACGCAAGCTGGGAAAATCCAAATGCCTTCCGGTAAAAGAAAGCTGCCTGGCGGGCGTTCCCGACCCAGAATTCAATATGGTGGATGTTCCTGAGTTTTAAGGGATTGTCGCTCATCGCCTTCATACAGAAATATACCATGGGCGGAGGGGATGCGTGAGGAAACGGGTTCCGGGGTTCCGGGGTTCCAGCTCAGAGGTTTGAGCTTCGAGCTTGAGGGGGCAGTACGTGGAGCGCACTCATTTTCTGAAACCTGACCGCTGCTGCGCAATTGTCGGAGCATGCACCTCGGACCGAAGCTGCTATCCTGAAGTTTTAACCAAGAGGCGGAAATTGCGCGGGATACAGGATCGAGCGGAATACGATCGGTTGATCGATTCACTTCTGGGTCGAGAATCCCGCCGACTTGCGGAGTTCATCGCCGCTCCCCTCGCGCCGCATTTTCGGTTCAACCCGCTGAAGCACGAGGTCGAGTTTCAAAAGCGTTTGCTGCGGGAAAGCGGATTTCAATTCGAAGCCGTCACCGAGTCGGCAGGAATTTTCCGGACTCGGTCGCAATCGCCGCCACTTGGAAAGTCCCTGTCGCATTTCTTGGGGCATCTCTACATCCAAGACCTTTCCTCGATGCTCCCCCCGTTGGTTCTGGACCCGCAACCCGGCAGCGCAATTCTGGACATGTGCGCGGCGCCAGGCTCCAAGACCACTCAACTGGCCGCATTGCTTCAGGGAGGCGGAACGATTGCGGCCAACGACAGCAGCCGGAGACGCCTGCGGACTCTGATCGGCAATCTGAAGCGAATGGGGACCCCGAATGTCGTGGTCTTCAATCTGTTCGGCGAGCAGTTCGGAAACCTCTACTTCGAGCGCTTCGACGGCGTCTTGCTGGATCCTCCCTGCTCCGCTCTCGGAACGCTGCACAAGAATCCGGAGGTCTTATCCTGGTGGGGTCCCGAGCGAAGTCGAAAGCTGGCGCTCAACCAGCGAAATCTGCTGCACAGCGGATTGAAGGCGCTCAAGCCGGGAGGGCGGCTCGTCTACTCCACCTGCACGCTGACCCCAGAGGAAAACGAGGCAATTCTGCAATTTGCGCTCGAGCGCTTCCCGGTCGAATTGGAGGAGATCCGTCTCCCGGCGCCCCTGAACGGTCGTCCGGCGCTTTCCAGAATCGGCGGAGATCGCCTGGACCCGGCGATCCAAAAAGCCCTCCGCATCTATAGTTTCGACAACGAGAGCGATGGTTTTTTTATCGCCAGTTTGAAAAAATTGGAATCTTTCGGCGCCGATCGGAACATTCCTGAAAATTCTCCCTTCGACCTGGGATGGGGGGCCTCAGAAACGCTCGGACCCGCACAGGAAGCGCTGGAGCGGCTCTCGGGGTATTTTGAACTTGATCGAGCCGGGACCGACAAGTATCTTTTTCGAATCGGATCGCAATTGATGGCGGCCTGCGCGGCAACAGTCCTATTCCCGCTGTTCGCAAAGCCGGAGTATGCCGGGATTCCACTGGCCCATTTTGTCGACGGGCAGATTAAGATCACCACCGAAGGGGTCAACCTTTTCGGGGGCTCCGCTCGCCGCAATACGATAGAACTGCAAGATCTGAAGCGTTTGGCAGCGTATGTCAATCGCATCGATCTGCCGGTTTCCATGCCCGATTCCACCCAGTCGATCGTTCGCCTGCAAGGCCACGGCATCGGCCATGGATTCGTCGAGTCCAACCGCCTTGTCAGCCGATTCCCCCGCAGCGGCTGGGAGTTCCACTTTCCCGACGACGGTCAGTGCGCCACGGAGCCTCGTCAGTAATGACGAGGGCGATGCAGCAGCTTGCGCCAGCGCTTCTGGCGAAGCTGAGCGGGGACGCTCAAGGAGCGGATCGCGTTGTTTTGGCGGTTGAAGCCGCGGCTTCACCTTTTTCAGCTCCACTGCCCCGGTCAGTGCGCCACGGAGCCTCGTCAGTAATGACGAGGGCGATGCAGCAGCTTGCGCCAGCGCTTCTGGCGAAGCTGAGCGGGGACGCTCAAGGAGCGGATCGCGTTGTTTTGGCGGTTGAAGCCGCGGCTTCACCTTTTTCAGCTCCACTGCCCCGGTCATTACTGACCGGGCTCTGTGTTGGAATGACCCGGGCGCGTTGAATTGCGCATTCCTTCTGCTGGCTTGCCGATTCTTGTCCGGCCTGAGTTTTGGGTTCATAATGTCCGGTCTCGGTAGAAGCGGGCGTTCGAAAGCGTGAACCGCAGAACGCGGCATGGTTTCGACTGCCTGTTCAAAAGGCAGGTCCTGTGGCTTGGATAACGGCGGTGGCCTCGGAAGCCCTGATGCACATCTTCGTCGCAGAAGCCGTCCGGAATCCGGGGAACCGAAATGTACGAACTTGCGGCCCAATTGCCAGAAACCGCGATCATCCTCGATCTCGGTTCCGGCGGCGGAAGTTTCGACTACAGTCGGACCAGGGCGGCCGTCATCTCGGCCGATCTTGCCTTTCCGGAGGGCGCGGTGCGCGGCGCTGGCGCTCTGGCAGCGTCCGCCGTCCGGCTTCCGCTGCGAAATGAATCTATCGATCTGGTAGTCTGCAATCACACGCTCGAACACTTTCCCGAATTGCCTGAATGCATTGGGGAGATTGCGCGCGTTTTGAAACGGAACGGCTATTTGTGGGCGGCGGTGCCTGATGGCTGGTCGTTGGATGACCGCTTATACCGCTTTCTTTTCAAAGGGGGTGGTCACCTGAATCAGTTTTCCTTTGATTCGTTTTTGGAAGCCATTCAAGGGAGCGGCGAGCTTCGCGCAGCCAGCTATAAGCGGCTGCGAAGCGGATTCGTCTACCTGAAGCCTCCTTCGGCGTCAAAGCTGCGGCATTTTCCTCTTCGCGCGAAGGTCGCTCTAGGGCTGCTTCCAGCCCGCCTTCAGATGTGGCTCGTGCGTTGGTTCAATTTAGCGGTGCGAGTTCTCGACCGCCGCCTGTCGACCCAATGGAGTTACTACGGCTGGGCCGTCTCCTTTCAGAAACAGAGGGAGCGCCAAGCCGCTCCCAGCGACCTGGAAACGCTGCCGGAGGACTCCAATGTCTGCTTTGGGTGCGGATCCGGGCATGCGACAGCGACGCTTCAGCGCAAGCCGGCGTGCTTTGGATTGTTGGCGGAGTACGCCTGCCCCGCCTGTGGGACGGTGAATTTCCTGGTGGAGCCTTAAGGCTGTGGCGTCTCCGAATCATTTAAAGATCGGAGGGGCTTACCTCGCCGTCGCTCTCCTTTACTCCTATCCGTTGGCAACCCACTTCTCGACCGGAACCCTTGCCCTCGGCCTGAACTACACCCTGTTCGCCAACAGCAGCTTGATTTGGGAGAACTTGCGTCAATTCCAAAACCCCCTGATTGCCGAGCGCGTCTTTTTCCCGGTAGGATATTCCATTCACGAAGGATTCTTGCCCAGCTTCCTGCATCTCCTTTTCGGAGGCGTCGTCCAACCCGTTTCGGCTCTGAATCTGTCGCTGCTGTTCAGTTTCGTTGTCGCCGCCACCGGCGCCTTTGCGCTTTGTCGGTTTGCAGGCGCCGACCGCGCTTCCGCATTTCTTGGTGGACTCTATTTCGGGTTCTGTCCCCAGCACCTGGCCAATGTGGGCACCTACCCGATTTTTCACCTGGAATGGCTGCCTTGGTTTCTTTTTTGCCTGTTGAAGTTCGGGCAAACCGGAGATCGAAAAATGCTGGCCGGAGCCCAAATCTTTTTCATTGCCGGCGCGCTTTCTTCCTGGTATTTTGCGGTGTTCCTGCTCCTTCTGACCGCGGTCTACCTCCCTTTTGGCTTTCTAAGCGTGCGCAAGCTGGCGGCCCTGGCAGCCGGATTCGCCGTAAGCGCGGTGATCCTGCTCCCCTTTACTCCGGTCTGGCTGATCGGGCCCTACGGCGCAGTTGGCGGCGGCTTGCCTTTTGCGTCCCAGGGGTCAGCCGATCTCGTTTCGTTTCTGGTGCCCGCCTGGCATCACTGGCTCTTTGCCGCTCCGGTTCAAAGCCTGCAACAGGAATGGGCTGGCGATCCCAGCCTGCGCGCCAACTATCTGGGCTATTCCGTTCTGGCCGTCGCGCTGGCCGCAATCTGGCTCTCGTCGACGAACAGGCGGTTGCATGCGTTCCTGGTTGCGGTCTTTTGCATTTCCATCGTGCTCTCCCTCGGGCCGTTCTTAACCGTCGGGGGGCCCGGGTCAGTGTCTGCTTCCGAGCCGTGGTCCGGTGCGGTACGCCTGCCGGTTTACTGGGTCGTGGATCAGTTTCCTTTCAGCGCCACTCGCGCTTTTTCGCGTTATTCGATACTGGCTGCGCTGGCGCTATCCGTCCTGTTCGCTTTGGGAATTTCGGCGGTCCGCGGTCGATTGCAGGGGAGCAATCGCAGGGCTGCCGCGTGGGCGATGGGGGCGCTCCTGTTTTTTGAATTCTGGCCCAATTGGCCGCATCCCCTCCGCGAGCCCGTGGAGCCTTTGCAATTCTATTCCAGACTGGCCGAATCGAAGGAGAATTTTTCGGTCATCGAGCTGCCTTTTCGATCCAACCTGTACAGGATCCCGTATTACGCTTCGACCCATGGCAAGAACACGATTGGAGGCGCAGTCGACAAGCCCTTCCATCGATTCAGGGATTGGGCCGTCAAAGTCCCTCTGTTCCGTCAACTCGTTTACGTGGGAACGCCAATCGCAAACCGGCCGAGGCTCTGGGATATCTTCGGTCCTGAATCGGAGGGCTTCTTCCCGGACGTGGCCGCGGCTTTTCAAGTTCGATACGTCCTCGTCCACAAGTACGACGAATTTACGCTTTCATTCGGAGACTATTTTGTCCCGGAGCCGCTCGCCAATAAGTTCCCCGATTTACTGGCTGGCCATTTCCAGTTGGTTTACGAGGACGAATCGATTGCAGTGTTTGAGCCGAAGAAATCGCCCGCCCGATGGCTATATCCGGAGTTCGGCGATGGCTGGAGTTCGGTCGAGGAGCACGCCGATTATGTAAACCGCCTGCTTCTGGGAGCCGGCGCGGACGTTTTCTTGCACAGCTCCCATCCGACCCATGTCGACGTCGACTTCGAATTGACGGCGATCTACATCCCGTCTCGAACCGTTCGGATCTTGTTGAACGGCGTCAGCCTGTTTGAAGAAACGATCAAGGAAAGAATCGAGCGCCGGGAGTGGAAGCGGCTTGCCCTGCGGGAGTTGAAACTGACTTCGGGACGCAACGTTCTTCGGATTGAAACAGATCAAACCGCCCGCTCCGGCGCCGAGATATACGGGAGCGGCGATGCTAGAAAGATCTCCTTGCTGATTCGAGATTTTCGCATCCACAGGAAAATTCGGGGCCTGGAAAGCGCCGAGGCGGGGCCGCAGTCGGATCGATGACGGCTTTTCCGCCCGGATGTTGAAAAGCTCGTGAAATTGTACGGCCGCGTCTTCGGTTAAGATGAATTGCCATGATGACTGAGGAGGTTCTCGAGCGCCGTTTGGTGGCCGCCGTGCCCGGACGTTACCTGGTGCGAGTCCCTTCAGGCGCCCCTCCTTGGTCGCTGCTGATTGGTTTTCACGGCTACGCGGAGGCTGCAGAGACTTTCCTGTCCCGGATTTCGCAAGCTTCAGTTCCGGACTCATGGCTGCTCTGCTCCGTCCAGGCTCTGCATCCTTTTTACCGGAGAAGCACGGGAGAAGTCGTGGCCAGTTGGATGACTTCGCTGGATCGAAAGCGAGCCTTGCGCTCCAACGTATATTACGTTCGAAAGGTGCTGCGTCGCCTCGAGGCGGAGTTTTCCCTCTCGGAGACTCTGGTCTTCGCGGGCTTTTCACAGGGGGCGGCCATGGCTTTCCGCGCGGCCGCCTCAACGACTCGGGGAAGCTCCGCAGTGATCGCATTGGGCGGCGACATACCGCCGGAGCTGAATTCCGGAAGGCTGCGGAAAGCGGGTCGTGTCTTGATTGGACGGGGCCGGCGGGACAACTGGTACACCGAGGAGAAGCTGGAACGAGACGCCTCCCGATTGGAGGCTGCTGGGCTGGATTTCGAGATTTGCAAGTTCGACGGCGGGCACGAGTGGGGAGGCTCCTTCCTCGACAGGGTGGGAAGCTTCCTGGTGGAAATCCAGCCCGGAGAGCGCTCCGATTGAAGGCGTCATTCTTTCTGGCCGGAAAGGCCTTCGTGATCCGAGGTCCCGCTATGATCGACGCATGTGCTTTCTCAGAAGGGCTGCGGCGTTCCTGTGCGGTCTGCAATCATTAAAAGCGTGTTGCGGCGACCCGTCTCCCAGACCCCTTCACCGACCCAATCGAAGTCTGACTCGCGCCCTTTCTGCTGGTTTTTATTACAGAACGGCGTCGACTGTCCCGAGGGGGCTTCTGCGGCGGTTTGAGGAGTGCGGGCTAATTGTTGATACGAAACACTGTCTTGACCGTGCCGGAGCGGCCGGTATGCAAGGCGCGGTGAATCGCCTCCCTGAAATCTCCCAGCGCATGGGCTTTTCCCACCAAGCCCTGCAGCCGGTCTGGATTTCTCTCTGCAAGCTCGATGGCTTCGCGGAACGTATCAGGAGAGGAGGTGTAGCTCCCCTCCACAATCAACTCCTTATGCCAGATCGCGGTCCAGTCGACTCCGCGAGGAATGGCGGGCATGCCGACCAGCACGACTCTTCCGCCGGCCCGAGTCAATCGAAGGGCGGTGTCGATGGTTCGCTCCGACCCGACGCAGTCGAAGCAGACGTCTACTCCCCCCAGGCCGGTCGGGCGGCCTATCTCGGCCGGAAACAGGCGGACGCCCAGCTCGGCGGCCAGTCGGTCCAGGGGCTCCATGCTTCCGCTCACCTGGTCGCTGCCCTGCATGCGAGCCTCCCGCTGCTGATGCGGATGGCGAGCCACGGCGGTAATGTGGCAGCCCAGCTCCACGAGGCGCACGGCGGCTATGGTCAGGAGCCCCATTGCGCCGCAGCCGATCACGAGAACCCGGCTGAAGTCATCCAAGGCGGCCTTTCGTACGGCGTGCAGGCAGCAGCTTAAGGGCTCCGCCAATACGGCAGCTTCGTCAGAAAGCGCCTCCGGCGCACGGTGCAGCTGGAGGTGGTGGGCGACGAAGGACTCCGACCAGCCGCCGCCCGTATCGCGACAGAAGCCGGTCTGGATTCCCGCCGAAACGATCCCTTCCGTGACTTTCTCGCAAAGGGCCCTTCGACCTGCCTGACACTGCATGCAGACCGGCTGATTTTTGCGAATCCGGCAATGCAAAGGCGGTTCCAGTATCACTCGTTCCCCGATCTGAAAATTCCCGGCCTGCCTCCCCGTCTCGGCAACTCTGCCGACGACTTCGTGGCCGAAGACGAAAGGAGCGGAAGAGAGGGGCGAAAAGTATGCCGAGCCCTGCGCTGTAATTGTAGCGAGATCGGAGCCGCAAATGCCGCTCAGCAACGGCCGGATCCGCACCCATTCGGGGGAGGGGAGGGGCTGCTCTGGTATGTCGGCCAGCTCGACGACTCCCAGCCGGGAAGTGTAGACGCGAGGCCATCGCCGCCCCAGCCATCGAGCGGTCAAGTAGCGGGGCACGCTCTTGATGTATCGGATCGCTTCCACTCGACTATTTCCCACCCTTGTTTCAACGCCTGTCGGCGAAGCTTGCCTTCCGGATTGACGGCGACAGCTCGTCCGGTCGCGCTCAGCATTGGGATATCATCGGCGCTGTCAGCATATGCCACGGCGCTTTCCCTTGCGAGCCCGTGGAGGCCCAGAAACGAACTCACCGCCGCCGCTTTCCGCTCGCCCGTCATCGGATCGTCACCGAGCTCACCGCTGAAGCGGCCGTTTTCGACGGCCAGCTCTGCGCAATAATAATGGTCCGCGTGCAGATGCTTCGCCAATGGCTCTACAACCTGGCGAATCGAGCCGCTGACCAGCACTATGGCGCGCCCCTCGGCTTGGTGCCTTTGAACGCACTCCGTCGCGCTGGAAAAGAGCCGCGGCCTGATGAACTCTTCCAGCAGCTCGTTGGCGCGCCCCTCCACTTGTCGGGGCTGGAGATTTCGATAGCTCCTATAAAAGCGACGATTGAATCGCTCGCGACTAAACTGATCCAACGCCCAGAAGTAAGGAACCTTTAGCAGAAACGCGCACTTCCACAACAGGCCGGCGGCGGGTCCGATTTCCTTCATTCTGAAATATGCGTAATAGTGCAGCACCGTCGCCGGCAGGAGCGTGCCGTCCACATCGAAAAATGCCGCCCCGGAAAACTTCATTCGCCTCGTTCCAGCATTTCCTGGACGCTCGCCCGCACGTCGCGCGCAATTCTGCGATATGCTCCGTCTCGGTTTTCAGTCTGATCCGGGCCGCCATAACGTTCAGGCGACACCCACTTTCCAAATTCAACCGAAACGCGCCGGGGTCTTGGGAAAAGAGAGCCGGGAGGGAAAGCCTGGAACGTTCCCCGGATGGAGGCGGGCAGGATCGGAACGTTGAATTCCAGTGCCAGCAAACCGATTCCGGGCTTGAACTTCTGCAACGATCCAGTGCGGCTGCGCGTCCCTTCGGGAAAAATCAGAACCGGTTCGCCCTGCTCTAGAATCCTCTTGACGGTTCTCAGGCCGGCCAGTGAAACTTCCTCCCGTTCAAGGGGCACTACGTTTAGACAGTTGCTGAAAATACGGCTCTTGAGGCTGGTATTGAAGAAATAGTCGCGGGCGCCGGCGACATGCAGCTTGCGCGCCTCTCGAACCCCTACGGCTTGACAAAAAGCGGCGATCATCGCTCCGGTATCCGCGTGGCTGCTGTGGTTTGCGGCCACGATGAATCCCTTTGGCGCCTGTTTCAGCACAGCCCCGTTGCGGACCTGAAAGCCGAAATAGGATCGATAAAACAGGCTCAAGAAAAGAAAGCTGGCTGCCAGCAGCAATCGGTCGAAGTACGGGCGAGCGCTCAGCGGCAGCGTGGAACGGGGCGGGGCGGGCCACTGCGGCTTTCTGGGTGCCGATGCGCCGACCCGGCGCATTTCCTGGAGAAGGTCGCCGACGGATTGAATTGCGCCGATCCGCGAATCATCGACCGTGATCTGAAGGCGGTGCTCCAGGAACAGGAGCAGCTCCATTGCCATCAGCGAGTCGAGCCCGAGGTCGGTGTACAAATTTGATTCCTCGTTGATTTCTTCGATTGGCTCGCCGGACAATCGGCTCAGCTCTTCAAAGATGGCGTCTTCCTGACTGGCTTCCCTTACCCGGCGCGGCAGACCGCCGCCCGATTCGGGGCGCCCGTCCTTTCCGTTCAGTTGACGTTCCAACTCGGCTCTTATCTGGCTCCGATGCAGCTTCCCGCCTGTGTCCTTGGGAAGCTCGTCGCTCCACAGGTGGATGGCTTGCAGTCGGTGATAGCTCGGCAGCTCGCGCGCCAATTCGTTGATCTGTTTTTGAATGGCTTTTTTGGCGCCGTCGCCTGCGCCCTCTTCCAAGGCTTCGGGCTGCGGGACAATGACTGCATGCACGTCTTCTGTTAAGCCGCTCTTGATTCCCAACACACAAATGTCCCTTACGCCTGGCAGCGAGCGGTAGATGGCCTCCAGGTCAGTCGGGTAAACGTTTTTACCCGCTCCCGTTACAATAACGTCCTTGATCCTTCCCGTAATATAGACGTATCCGTCTGCGTCGATCCATCCCAGATCGCCCGTATGAAACCAGCCGTCCTTCATCACCTGGCTCGTCGCCTCCTCGTTCCTGAAATACTCCTTCATCAGGCTTGGCGTCCGGACAATGATCTCCCCGATCCCATTCTTGTCGGGATGGTACAGCCGCAACTCGACCCCGGGAATGGGCTTCCCCGCGGAGCCTTCGCGGCTCCGATGCAAAGGGTTTACCGTCAGAACGGGCGCGGTTTCCGTCAGTCCGTAGCCCTCATAGATAGGAACGCCAAAGGCCCGAAAGTCCCGATAAAGCTCCTCTCCGAGAGCCGACCCTCCACTGACAAACACGCGGATGCGACCCCCGAATTCCTCGTGGATTCGGGCGAAAACGCGCCGGCCGATGTTTCTGCCGAAGCGCTTCTCCACTGACCGGCTGAAATTCTTGGACGTCTCCGTCCAATTGCTCTTGAAGGTCGATTTCGACGACTTCAGGATTCGGCGCTCCAGATCGTCTCGGATGAGCGCAAACAGCGTTGGGACGCCCAGCATGCACGTCGTTCCGGTTTCCCTCATCGTCTCCAGCAGATTCTTGGGCTTCAAGGAGTGTGCGTAGGATACGGTGGCGCCGCCGTAGATCGCCATCAGGAAGCCGCAGGAGAACTCGAGCGCGTGGTAAAGGGGAAGAACCGACAAGAATTGGTCTTCGGGGGTTACGGCTAAGTAATGATTCACCCCGTAAAGATTGTTCAGGAAGTTACGATGGGTATGCACCGCGCCGCGGGGGTCCGCTGCGGTTCCAGTAGTGAAAATAATCGACGCGACATCGTCTGGTTCGACTGTAGGCCAGTCGCCTTCAGTCGGGACGGCATCGCCTGTGGTCATCGTCGAGCGCTGGAGGTTCGGAAGGTCGAAGGGGTTGCAAAGCCGGTTTACATCCAGCACCAACCGGGGCGTTTCCAGGGCTTCGTTTTCTAGAAGTCCCGGCTCTGGAAGCCTGTTTAGACAATTCTCCGACACCAGCAGGGCCTTTGCCTCGGTCCAGCGGGCGACCGACCAGACTTCGCGATGCCAACTTTGAGCGTCCAGAGGCACCACGACAATGCCCGCCGAAGCGGCGCCCAGAAAGCAGATTCCCCATTCCGGCTGATTTTCCGAAAACAGGACGACCCGGTCTCCTTTTCTAAGTCCATACGAGAGGAGCCTTTTTCCAACCTCCCGCGCCATCGATTGGACTTCCGAATAAGTGAAGCGGGCCCATTTCTGGCCGCGTTTGACCTGGAGAGCGGTCCGCGACGGGAAGCGCGCGGCAGCGCGATCCAAAAGTTCGTTAATCGTGAAAGCCTCCTGTCGCAAGGCCTCTTCTTCGGCCACCTCCAGGGTGCCGCTCCCCTCCATCTTCAGAATGTACTTTTTGACGCCGGGAATGTGGACGTTTTGGATATAGTGCCGCCAGTTCAGACGAGATACGTCGAAATTGAACTCCCGCTTCTCCTGGTCGGTCAGCTTCCCGGAAAGCTTCAAAGTCTCATCGACTCGAAATCGACAGTTGAGATTCAGATACGGCTCGTAGATTTCGCCGTAATAGTAGAGTTTTTCATAAGCCACTCGCGTCGCGGCGATCCGATGGCGCACTTTCTGGGTCGCATCGAAAAGGGCCAACCGCTCCAGCGTGCGTTCCGCCGTGCCCAGCGGCACCGCTCTCAATCGGTGCTGAAGTCGGAAGGCGGTTGGATTTGGGAAGCGAAGCCGCCTTATCCGGATGGGCTCGCCCTCCTTATTGGGCATCGGGTTCCGTCGAAAATACTCAAAAATCAAATCGTGGAGGGTCCCCAAGTTGATCGGATTTACTGCGCCCGTCGCAACCTGGTAGACCTTGACCTCCCGCGAAGTCGCGGCCTCCGGGATAGACGCCAGCAATGCATTGACCACCATGTCGACCGGCACCAGGTCCAGATTCACCTTAGGGTCCAGCGGAAGCGAACGAAGGCGGCCCTTTCCTATCGCGACAATCAGCGGGTCGGCCATCCTCAGTCCGTCCAACCACCCGGGGCTGGGCTCGGACAGGCTGCTTTCGATAATGGATGGGCGGATAATGGCTGTCGGCGTGGCGCCGCGGCTATCGACGACGACGCGCTCCCCAAGCGCTTTCGTGTAAGTATAGGTGTCGTTCCAACCTCGCCGGCGAGCCCAGCGCATCCCTTCTTTGGAAAGCTTCGATGCGATCCATTTTGCGGTGATGCTTTCCAGAAGCGCGCGGCGCTTGCCCCTCATCCTATTCTTTCTGCGCCGCAATCGCTTGACCAGCGCCCGCTTGAAATCCCTTTTTCTTTCTCTGGAGTTCGCGTCCGAGATGACCGCATCTGAAATCTCGCGGATCTTCTGGATCTCTAGCTCCGGGTTCTTGATCTTCCGAGGGGGAAAGTCCGGCTCACCGGGGCCGGCGATGTGATAAAGCTCTTCAGTTACATCCCCGGTTGCGGCGCCGCATACATATGCCGTCGAAACGTGGATTAAAATCGCGTGATCGCAAGCCGCTGCAAATTTCGCCACTGTTCCGGCGCCAATAACGTTGAGTTTCAGCGCCTCATTCAGCGGCGCGTCGAAGGAAACGACCGCTGCGCTGTTGATAACAATGTCCACCTCCTTTCCAAGCCGTTCCAGCTCAGTGGGTTGGAGGCCGAGGTTCTCCTCGGAAATGTCGCCGGCAACAGCGATCAGCTTTTCAGTCAGGAAGTCGTCTGCTCTGTCCTGGTAGAAGCTTCGGATTCGATCGAAGGCGCTGGATTCGTAAAGTTCGCGACGCAGGCGCTCTGGGGCCGTCACGGTTTTCCCGCCAAACTGACGTTTAGGCCGGATCAAGACATAAACCCGCCTGACGCCGGGGGTCGACCAGAGGATTTTTTCCACTAAAGGCTGCCCCAGAAAACCCGTGGCGCCTGTGATGAAGACTGTCTTATCCTTCAGGAAATCTGAAATTGAACTCATATTCCGCTCAACTGACGCGCACCTTCAAGGCTTTCTGCAAGACCCCGGCGCTCAGTGGAACCGTTCCCATCAAGTCTCCATCCAGTATCACTTCCAGCGGGCTTTCCGACTCAACCTTCACGCATCGAGATCGGTAACCCGAAAACTTCGAATGGTTTAAATGGGTGCCCCTGTAGACTCGTGGAAAATTCAACATCAAGTCCAGCCTGCCGATATCTCCCACGACGACTACGTCCAAGAATCCATCATCCATCTCTGCCTGGGGCGCCATAAGCAAGCCCCCTCCCGTATACGGCGTGTTTTGGATCAGAATCGACGTACACCGTAGTTTTAGTTCCCGATCATCCAACTCAATTCGAACCGGGTGCGCCTTCATCCGCAGAACCGCTCTGTAAACGGAAAGGAAAAACGTCAGCGGGCCATGAACTCGACGCATCTGATTCGCCTGAGACGCCACCAGCGCCGGAAACCCTACCCCAATCAGCGAAATAAAGTAGCGGCCATCGCCGACACCCACATCAATTGCTCTTACTTTCCCGTTCAGAATAACATCGAGCGCAGCCTCAGGTTGATTGATGGGTAAACCTAAACTCCTCGCGACGTCATTTCCAGTTCCGAGGGCGATAATGCCCAACTCAACGTTGCTTCCAACGAGCGCATTCACCACCTCCGAGATCGACCCGTCTCCTCCCGCCACACAGACTTGACCCACTCCGGATTCGGCGGCTGCCTTGGCGAGTTCAAAAGCGTGCCCTGGTCTCTGAGTCTCCAAGAATTCAGCTCGAATCCCTTTTTCGAGCAATCGATCTTCAAGGCTAATCGCTCTAGCTTGCATTCTGCCCCGACCAGCTGTCGGGTTGATGATGATCTTCATTTTAACCGGTTGGAGTATACCGATGAGCGTATATAGTTGGCCACTTCAACAAACCTTCCACAGTCGTATCCACTGGGTCACTGGAACCGAAACCCCCAGTCAAAGTGCTCGACGAGTCACGCCTGAATTCCGGCTCTAAACAGCTTATGGAAAACTCGCCGAGGGGCGCCGCCCCGGCGGATTTTCCACGCCGAAGCAATCTCGCGAGAGATTTTTTCAACAGATATAACTCCTTTAAAATTAATTATTTATAAAGTATTTACACATTCTCACACACTCTACTACTACTACTAACTAAAAAAATGGATCCAGTAGAACTAGTAAAAATGCGAAGAGCCCGCGGGCATCCGGATGAGCAATTTCGAGTGGCCGACTTCCTCTCATCAAACCACGCGCTCCGGCGGGAAGGCGGCTGAACTCCCAGTGGTATACTTCAGCTTGGAGGTACGCCTCGTCTGGTGACGGGCCTGGTCTTCAAAACCAGTGAGTTGCAGCAGACACTGTGGCTGGTGGGTTCGATTCCCATGTGCCTCCGCCACCCGGTACAGCCAACGGACGACCGTTTATGTTTATGGAAGAAAGCAAGATGAAGACGACTTTGAGATATTCGGCGGCCGCAATCCAGACCGATCAACCGAACCCGGCGCGCCGGTCGGACATGAAGAGAAGCACAGACCGTATTTTGGAATTATTGGAGATGGCTGTAACCGGGCATTCTCCATTTCTACCTGTGCGGCTGGTCGTATTCCCCGAGTTCGCACACGCCGCTCCCGTGTACCCGACTTTAAAGGAGCTTCGTAATCGTTTGGGGGTGGAAATCCCCAACGAGCATACGGAAAGGGTGGCTGATAAAGCGCAAGAACTTGGGGTGTATGTGCAGATGGGGAGCATGTTGGAGGTTGACCGGCATTATCCGAACGCATTGTTCAATACGAGCTGCTTGGTCGGTCCTGGAGGTCTACTGACGAAGTACAGGAAAGTGTACCCATGGTTGCCATGGGAGGTGCACACAAGCCCCCATGATATAGATGGATACGAAGAGGAGCTTTTCCCGGTCGCCGAGACCGCTATCGGGAAGTTGGGAGCGGCTATCTGTTACGACTGGTTGTTTCCTGAGGCTCTACGCCAACTCGCAGCCAATGGAGCTGAAGTGTTGATTCGCGTGTCCGCCTATATGGATCCTTACGGAGCTACGGCCCCGAATGACTGGTGGACTGTCGTCAACAGGTGCCGTGCATTGGAAAATATTGCGTATGTGGTAGCTGCAAACCAGGCGGCAAGTTTAAGGAATTTCCCGCCGTTTTCTTGGCCGGGCGGCAGTATGATAGTTGACTACGACGGCCGCATTATTGCGCAAGCGACACCGGGCGATGGGGAAAAAATCACCGTGGGACCTGTCGATGTGGAAATGCTGCGCCATGAAAGGCGTGTTCGGAGCGGACACCAGATGTTGGCGCATTTACGCAGTGAGGCGCACCCGGTGTATCGGAAAAGCTTCTTTCCAGGAAAGCAGTTCGTCGGTCAGGAAGAACGGACTTTTGAATCCAACATCGAGGCAGTTAGTAAATCGAAGGCAAAATTGGGCTACTGAACGGCGGCATCCCGCGGCGCTTCACCGGCGGGCGCTTTGGTTGATCCCGCCTTAGAGAGTTTGGTAAATTGAAGTTTTCCCGCGGGGAAGGGCCGAGCGACATATGAAAAGGACATTTCAACCGAACAATCGGCGACGACTGAAGAAGCACGGTTTTCGCGCCAGGATGAAGACCAAGGCTGGCCGCTTGATCCTGAAACGTAGGCGCGCAAAGGGTCGCACGCGGCTGTCGGCGAGTGGGTAGGCTGAGAGCGGAATCTTTACCGCAAAAAGAACGGCTTCGGAAGAGGAAGGAGTTCCTGAGGGTATATCAGGCTGGCGAGAAAATAGCGTCCGGGCACTTTTTCTTGTATGTTTTGAAAAACGATCATCCCCACCACCGTTTGGGGGTGACGGTTTCTCGAAAGATCGGCAAACCAGTCGTTCGCAATAGCATCAAGCGGCTCCTGCGAGAGGTTTTTCGGCGAAACAAATCGATCATATCTCCGGCAAGCGATTTGGTTTTCAATGTGAAGCGCTCCGCTGCCGGGGCTTCGTACGCGGATCTGGCGCAAGATTTCCTTGCCGCGGCGAAGAGTTGGAATCGACATAAGGGGGAATGAAAACACTTGCCACCGGCTTGATCCGAGGGTATCAGCGGTGGATTTCTCCCCTGCTCCCGCATGCCTGCCGCTTCCACCCCACATGCTCGGAGTACGCCCGAGAGGCGATCGAAAAAAGAGGCTTAGTACGAGGGATGGCGCTGGGAGTTCGGCGCCTTCTAAAGTGCCACCCTTGGCACCCCGGGGGATTTGACCCGGTGCCGTGAAGAACAGGAATTAAAATGACTCAGGGAGCGCAAGAGCCGGACATCGAAAGGCGCCTTTTATTGGCGATCGTGCTTTCGATGGCGATTCTGTTCGTCACGCCTTTTATCTACCAGCAGATCTACCCGCCTCCGGAGCAACCCCCCCCGGTTGCGGAACCGGAAAGGGTCCCGGCGCCGGAGTTCGCCCAACCGGACCCTTCACCCGATCCAGTTTCCAGCATTGAGGCAGAAGAATCGACTCCCGCGCCGGTTGAAACGGTCGCCGTTGAGGGTATCGCACAGGAAATCACCGTAGAAAACGACCAGATGATTTTGACCCTGGACACCCGGGGCGGCGTTATCAGCAGCATTCTGCTGAAGGATTACCGCAATGCAGCGGGCGGCCATGTGCAGTTGATCCCCCAAGAGCCGAGCGGGTATCCGAGACTGTTAAGCGTCCGCCTGGCTGACGAGATCCTGGACTCCATCGCTCGTTCGGCGGTATTTCGAATCGAGGAAGAGCGGGAGGGCGTTTTGCGCGGGCCAGTGGCCCTGGAGATGAATTTTTCGGCACAGGGGCTTTCCCTGCGGAAGCGGATTAGCGTGCCGGCCGGAGGGTACGACATCGGCGTTCGGAGCGCAGTTCAAAGGGAAGGAGTCGACCTTTCGCACCGGGTGTATCTTGGAACGGGGATCGGTTCGCTGGACAGAGAGTCCCTGGCCGATTTTCTCTATCCCTCCGTGGCCTATCATCAAGGCGGTTCGGTTACCCGGTATTACGAAGGGGACGTTGCCAGCGGGGCGGTTCAGTTGGAAACCGGCTTCCGGTGGGCTGGAATCGACAGCAAGTACTTCGCGTATTTGGCTCTGGGCGACGGAGCATTCCGCAGCCTTCGAATGGAGAGCCACACTTTTCAGCGGAGCGAAGGGGAGTCTTTTGAGCTGCTCGGGGCGGAACTGGGGGTGCAGGGCGAAACGGAATTCACGCTTTTCGCAGGCCCGAAGAAAGCCGAAATCCTGACCGACATAGACCCTTCACTGAGCGGCGCTATAGATTACGGATACGTAAGCGTGCTGGTCCGCCCCTTGCTGTACTGTCTGAAGTTGCTGAATGAGTCGATCCAGAACTACGGATGGTCAATTATCACACTGACCTTTTTGATCAGCCTCGCCCTGTTTCCACTGCGGTTCAAGCAGATGGCGTCCATGCAGAAGATGGCGGAACTGCAGCCGAAACTGCGCTCGATCCAGGACAAGTACAAACGGCTGAAGAGGGACGACCCGCGACGTCAACAGATGAATGCGGAGGTTATGGGGTTGTACAAGGAGCATGGCGTGAACCCGCTTGGGGGGTGCCTCCCCCTGCTGCCGCAAATGCCCATCCTGTTTGCGTTTTACCGGATGCTCGACGTGTCGATCGAGCTAAGGGACGCCCCATTCATGCTTTGGATCCAAGACCTGTCCAAGCCGGATCCGTACTACATTACGCCAATTGTGATGGGGTTGACTATGGTTGCGCAGCAAAAAATGACACCGGCCGTCGGCGACCCCGCCCAGAGGCGCTTGATGATGATTTTACCGATCGTCTTCACGCTGTTTTTCCTCGGGTTCTCCAGCGGACTGGTCCTCTATTTTCTGTTCAGCAACGTCTTTGCTATGATGTTTCAGTTCGGCCTCCAGAAATTGAAGCCCGAACTGAAGCCAAAGCCGCCGGCAGCCGCCAAGGGCAAAAAGGGAAAGTCGAAATAGGCGCGCGACGCGACCCGCTGTTTGCGCGGGAGAAAGGAAGAGGGGGATGAAGTTGACGCGCGAACAGGTCGCCGATCAGGCCCAGGAATTTCTGGCAGCTATTTTGCTCGAGTGTCGGCTTGAGATGGATGTAGAAGCGGAAATCGCTGACGATGACTGTGTTCAGATCCGCCTCAAGGGAGGTGACAGCGAGACCCTTCTGGCAGACAACGCGCGGCTTCTTTACGCACTCAACCATTTGTTGAACCAGATCTTCTTTCGGCGCAGTCTGGATCGGGTCAACGTTTTCCTCGATTGCGAGGGGTACCGTGGGGCCCGGGATTCTGAGCTCAAGCTTCTGGCCAGAAAAGCGGCGGAAAAGGTGCGCGTCTCCGGCGCCAAGGTCGTCTTGCAGCCGATGCCCTCCAGCGAGCGACGGACCATCCACTTGACGTTGGCCGAGGAGCAGGGAATCCGGACTCAAAGCGAAGGATCCGGCCGCTTTCGCAAGGTCCTGATTCTCCCCGAGTCCACTTGAGCCGCCGCAGCGGCGCCCCGCGCGCCGCGGGCGAACCCCCCCCGCCATCGCAAGACACGATTGCCGCCCTTGCCACGCCGCCCGGCCG
>CAZAEY010000053.1:0-20603 GCA_964484155.1 uncultured Acidobacteriota bacterium | reverse complement strand
CAGGATCGAGTCGGCTCGCGATCTCAAACCGTTCCAGCGCCTGAAGCGGGCGCTGTGGTCTGTGGCGGCTATGGTCTGAACCGGGGACGGTTCCTGCGACTCTGCGTCGCGCCGAGCTTTTACCGTTTTCGCATCCTGATCAAAGTTCCGTCCTCTTCGAAGGACACTTCGTCCATCAACTGTGTGATTAGAAAAATCCCGCGTCCGCCGGAGGAAAACAGATTCTTTCCGATCACGGGACTGGGGATCGAGGCGGGGTCGAAACCTGTTCCCGGATCTTTGATCAGTATGAGAACCCCTTTTTCTTCGTCGCACGCGACGCAAATCTGGATCTTTTGTTCAGCGTCAAAACGGGCGCCATGGACCACGGCGTTGGCCAGGGCTTCTCGAACGGCCAGACTGATTTGGTCCTTTTTGCGGGGAGCGCAGCCCGCCCGCGAAATCGCCCCCATTACTCGCGACACGATCTTTTCAATTTCGGAGATGGCGGCGGGAAAAACCGCTTCGAAAAGCACCTTCAGATTCTCTTCAGAAAACGTGCATTGGGGAGGGGCACCCGGGCTTTTTCTTTTCGCCATATCTCAGCCCCAAAATGGGACTCCGTTCGGTTTCTCTCGTCTAAATCCCGCTATCTGCCCGCCGCCTTCTGCCGGATCGGAGTCGCGGCATCCCGGCTTCCCAGAAGGCGGCCGGGGCCTGCAAAAAGGCAATCGGTCGAACGGACAGTAAAAATTCCGCCAGCCATTCCAGCGCTCCAACTACACCCGTATAAAGATCTTCTTCCGATAAAACAGGTCCATGATCGAGCACCAGAAGGCGACATAGGCCAACGCAAAGCCCAGCGACGCATTCTTGGGCGACAACCAGGTCGCGAACAGGTTCTGAAAGATCCATGTCATCAGAGTCGCCCCTCGATCGTCCGGGAGGTGAATATTGTGCAACAGCGAAATCATCATACTGGAAAGCACGTAAACGGCAATGGCATTCATCCCGAACACCAGGGCGGGATAAAACCAGCGACGGAAGTCGTAGACATCGATGAGCCAGTAGCAGACGCCCAGAAACTGCACCGCAGCGCCGGCGGTAAACAGCGCATAAGAGCTGGTCCAGATGTTCTTGTTGATCGGAAACCAGATCCCCCAGAACATCCCGGCCAGAATCGCACCCCAACCTGCCACGAACAGCCATGCAGCGATCTCTTTGCGGTCTCTGTCCGCCCGAAGCCAGTGTCCGGTGAGCACGCCGAACAGCGTGGTTGAAATCGCCGGTATCGTGCTCAGAATCCCTTCCGGATCCCAAGTCCCTTGCCACATCCGTCCTGGAAGAAGCAGACTGTCAACGTAACCCGCCAGATTCCCTTCCGGTGTGAGGACTCCCGCGCCGTGTCCGGGAACTGGCGTCAGCATCATCAATCCCCAATAAGCGACCAGAAGGGTCCAACAGACAGCGATCTGACCCCTCAGCGTCGTGTTTAGCACAATGATGGAGGAAATCAGGTAGACGATCGCAATACGGGGGAGAACTCCGGTGAAACGCAGGTTCTGAAGGTCGAATCCGGGGAATGCATTCAAGAACAGTCCGAGCGCATAAATGATGAAGGATCTCCAGATGATTTTCCGATAAAGCGCACCCTTTCCGCTTTCCTCCATGCGTCTGGAAAAGGAAAACGTCATCGCTACGCCGATGATAAACAGGAAGAATGGGAAAATCAGGTCGGTCGGGGTCCAGCCGTGCCAGTCGGCATGCAGCAGCGGGGGATAAACGTGCGACCAGCTCCCAGGCTTGTTGACCAGGATCATGCCGGCGATTGTTATTCCGCGAAAGGCGTCCAGCGACAACAGTCGCCCCTTGGGAATTTCACCCATCTGCGGAATCTTTCACCTCGCCGAGCGAGGGTTCAAGCCGACCGATCGGCGGGAGCGGGGCGTTGCGGGTCAATCCTGCCGCCCTCGCACCAGCCGGGTCGAAAAGTCGTAAAAGGTTGAAATGAGCCGCTCCTCGACTTGCAGGCCAGCCCCCGGTTTCTCGTATTCTATGACCACCCCGCCGCCCTCCTTCACCAACCTGGTCACAGTGCCTTGAAATTGATCGACGAAGGCGCCGACAACGCGCAGGATGTTGGAAGTAGAATAGTCATCCGGCAGGTTTCGCGTGGAAGGCCGTTTAGCACCCGCCCTGCGATCCAACTGCGCCAAATCCTCCACCGTGAACTGCAGCTGCACAGACTCTGCATCCGGCGGTTTTCGAACCGGTTCTTCAGGCTGCTGAAAGAGTCGCTTCCACAAGGATTGGGGTTCAGTCTTCTCCTGCCGAGGGACCGACTTCTTTTTCCCCTCGACCGAAAACGCGTCGTCTTCGCGAGTGATTGTGAAATCAAAGACTTGGTGATTTTCCAACTCCTGTCCAATGATTCTCAAAGCCTGCGAGTTCGTCATGTCTTCTTGCCCCATCCAACCTGCATACAGTCCTTCTCCGATCCGGGATTATAACCGAGGGGCATGCCGCTTTACGCGCATCCTCAGCCGGCGGATTACAGACTTCCCAAGAGTCAGCCCTTGGGAAATACGCCCTTAAAACGAATGCGCGCTACCCCAAGAATTGACGAAACCCTTTGGTTGCGATCTCTTGAGCGTCCTGTTCAACCTTGCGCGCCAGCTCCCGTTTGAATTCCTCCAGCTTCTCTCTGACTTCGGCGCGGTGGCCGGCGACGATCTGAGCCGCCAGAATGCCGGCGTTGCGGGCTCCGTTCAAGGCCACCGTCGCAACCGGAACTCCGGCGGGCATCTGCAGGATCGAAAGGATCGAATCCCAGCCGTCGATCGAATTGGAGGAGCGTATCGGCACACCGATGACCGGGACGACCGTCAGAGAAGCCACCATACCGGGCAGATGCGCGGCGCCCCCTGCGCCCGCGACAATCGCCTTCAGATCGTTTCTGACCGCTTCTTTCGCGTACTGAAACATCCGTTCAGGCGTCCTGTGGGCCGAAACCACGGTCAGCTCGAATGCTACTCCCATCGATTCCAGAATTTCCGCGGCGCCGGCCATTACCGGCAGGTCGGAAGCGCTGCCCATAATGATTCCAACTTCGGGACGATTCATGCAACTACCCTCATGCACTTTCTGACGCGTCGCGCTTTTTCCAAAGCGCCGTCTACGTCTTGGTCCAAAACCGTCACATGCCCCATCTTGCGAAACGGCCTGGTTTGAGCTTTCCCGTAAAGATGCACGTGGACGTCGGGAATTCCCAAGACCTCGGACAAACCCTGGTAAACCGGGGCGCCTTGAAATCCCGGCTCCCCGAGCAGATTGACCAGAACCGCCGGGCGCACCATGCGAGGCTCGCCCAGCGCCCAGCCCATCACCACCCGCAGGTGCTGCTCGAACTGTGACGTGACGGCGCCTTCGATCGTATGGTGGCCGCTATTGTGAACCCGCGGCGCAATCTCGTTGACTAACAGGTCGCCTTCGCTCGTTAAGAACATCTCTACGGCCATGACGCCTACAATTTCCAGCTCCTCTGCCACCTTGGCAGCAAGTTCCAAAGCCCTCGCTTCGACATCGATGTGGAGTTCGGCCGGACACACGAGAAAATCGAGTAGATTCGCCTCGGAAACAAATACCATTTCGACTGGCGAGTACATCGCTTTCTCTCCGTGCCGGTTTCGAACCACGATGACCGCAATCTCCTTTTCAAATTCGATCCACTGCTCCAACACGCTCGGAGAATCGAAGCCGCCGGCCATATCGGCTTTTTCACGGACCGGATAGACGCCTCGCCCGTCGTAGCCTAGCCGCCGCAATTTCTGGATCGCCGGCAGAAAGCCTTCGTAACTCTGCAGCTCTTCACGGCTCTCGATCAGATGGTAAGGCGCGGTGGGAATGGCATGCCGACGGAAGAATTCCTTCTGGCACCCTTTGTCCTGCGCAATTTCGATGACTTCGGCCCGGGGGAAAACTTCGATCCCCTCCTCCTCGAGCTTCCGGAGCGCCTTCGTGTCGACCGTTTCGATCTCGATCGTCAACCTTTCCACTTGCCGACCGAAATTCAGAACCGCGTCGTAATCTAGAAAATCGCCCACTTTAAAACTCGGGCTGATCCATCTACAAGGAGCGGCGGGATCCGGATCCATCACCCAGCAGGTCAAGTCGAAGTCTAAAGCGGACTGAATCAGCATCCGGCCCAATTGGCCCCCTCCCAGGATCCCGATTCTTCCGTCCTTTCCCATCGTAACCTTCCACTCCAATCGCTGCGCGGAAACCATTGAGGATATCACGGAAGAAAAGCCACGGAAGGGATAGCGTTCTGCGTTCTGCGTTCCACGTTCCGCGTTCTGCGTTTCACGTACAAAGAGCATTCCTCCTGACTCCTGACTCCTGACTCCTGACTCCTGACTCCTGCCTCTACGACCTCACGCCGAAACTCGAAACTCCGAACCCCGCCCCCCGTTCCGCCCCCGGGCTTGTTGAGTTACAATGACCGGCGCTGATTCTCCATGAAAAAGCTGTCGATCATCGTTCCCGTGTTCAATGAAGGTCCCATTCTGAACGGGGTCATCCAGCGTCTGTTTCAGGCTCCTTGTCCCGTGCCGCGGGAGTTTATTTTCGTCAACGATGGTTCGCGAGACGAGACGCTGACGATTCTGGAACGGCATTCGAGCTCCTTTCCCTACCGAATCGTGAACTGTCGGATCAACCGAGGGAAGGGCGCGGCGATACGGGAAGGTCTGAAAGAAGTCAGCGGGGACTATGTACTGATCCAGGACGCGGACCTTGAGTACGATCCCGCCGACATCCCTGCGCTGATCGCGCCTCTGGTTCTGGCCCAAGCGGACGTTGTGTACGGCAGTCGCTTTAAGAAGACCTCCCCCCAGGTTCACCGAACCTATCACTATTCGGTGAATCGCTTTTTGACCAGCCTGAGCAATCTTCTTTCCGGAATCTACTTGACCGATATGGAAACCTGCTACAAGGTCTTCCCAACCGAATTGCTCCGGAGTATGAACCTGGTGTCGAACCGTTTCGGAATCGAGATCGAATTGACTGCCTATTTGGCAAAGACGTCTGCCAGGGTGTTTGAGCTGCCGATCGCTTACCGGCCCAGAAGCACTTTGCACGGAAAGAAGATCTCCTGGCGGGACGGCGTAGCTGCGCTGTTTCATCTCGTGCGATTCAACACGCGTCCCTTCGAGCGATGTTTCACAGATTTGCCGGATCGTTTCAGGTGAGCCGGCTTTCGGTCGAGCGGACCGAATTTTCCAGGAAAGATTCGGCAGGGGCGGCGCTAGCCGTCCTGGGGCTTCTGGTTTTCTATTTTTCAGTCTTTTCGCTTCAGCTCGAGCGAACTCCCTTTCTCGACCTGGCTCCGGACCCGGACGCTTCTGAGTATCTCGCGGGCGCGGTGTCGCTTCATGAAGGCTTCGGCTATCGCATTCAGCTGGCAGGCGAGCTTCACCCGCCTCGATATCCGTTCGGGTACAGCGTTTCGATGCTGCCGCTGCTCTGGCTCGGGGTGGAGCCTGTTCTCGCGCCTTTTTGGGTCAATCGCGTCGCTGCGCTGGCATTGCTGCTGCAGGTTTTTTTCATCTTGCGTGCATTCGGGGGCCCGCTTGCGGCGGGACTTGGAGTCTTATTGACTGCGACGCTTCCCGCCTACATCATTCTGGCGCGCAGCCCGTTGAGCGAAATGACGGCAACTTGCTTGGTCTTTGCCGGCTTTTTTCTGTACTTTTCAGCCTACCGAAAGGCCAGCGGCCTCAGATTCTGGCTGTGCGGCCTTTTGGTCGGCATTTCCTGCTGCTTCCGCCTCTCCCACTTCTTTTTTTTGCCGGCCCTTGGCATCGGATTGTTCTCACAAGGGCTCAGAGATTCCGGCCGCCGCATACGCGAAGGCGGATCTTTGGCGACAGGGTTTCTGGTTGGAGTTTCTCCGCTGCTGATTTTTCATCTCCAGGCTTTCGGCTCTCCTTTTTCGTCCGGCTACTCCTATTGGGTTCCCTACTGGTCGAATTTTTCGACAGCCTTTCAACTCGCTCATCTTCCGGGTCAATTGGCCTATTTCTGGGGCGAAGTGACTCAGCGGCAGGACGTCGTCACGACTGCGGAGTTCTACGGACTCGGCAGTTACTTTGGCCCGGCGCTCGCGCTGCTGGCTCTGCCGGCCGGATATCATTTCTTGAGAAAGGTAGAACTCCGCCCTTTGGCGGTGGCCGCCGCGGCATTTTCCGCGACCTGCCTGTTCTATTTTCATCCGGACGGGCGACTCCTGTTTCCCATCCTCGTTCTGGCCGCGACTGGAATCGCCGCCTGGGCCAGTCAGCGGCTGCGATCGAGCGGCTGGGCGCTGCGCATCGTCATCGTCGGCCTGCTGCTCTTCCATTCGACCATTTTCCCCGGCCACCGGCTGGATCCCGATCTGGAGCGATACCTTCGCCGAACCCGATGGCATGGTGCGGCCCATCAGCATGACATGCTGATTCATCTGCGCGAGTTCACTGCGGGACTCCCGTTTCTGGCAATCGTCGACATCAACCCGGCCAGGGTCTTCGCTCTGACTGAAGGTCCCCGCATCGTTTCCCCCCTCCCCCCCCGGCACGACTACCGTTTCAATCCGTCCGTTTTTCAATTCGGTTCGGCAGAACTGGCGGACCAAATCGGATCGGCCCTGGATCGGGAATGGACGGTCCTTCTGGCGCTCCGTCAGACGCGAGTCGACCAGATTCCGCAACTGCCTCCGGGCTACGAGTGGAAGAGCTTCTACACCAACGCAGCCGGAGGATCGCTCTCTCAGGCCGTCTTTCTGGGCCGCGACCCGAGTGCCGCCGGCTTCCAGCCGGCGATTCGGGGAATGACCGGCAGGATGCCGGTCCTACGAAAGGATCGCTGAAGGCGCCGCAGCATGACCCGTGCAGGAAATGCGGGTCACAACCGTTCCCGAATAGATGCGCCGATGCCTTCAAAGCGCTCGATGATCTGTTCGTATCCGCGCATGATCACCTCGGCGTGTTCGATGCAGGTTGTCCCTTGAGCGCACAGACCAGCCACAACCAGAGCCATTCCGGCCCGAATGTCGGGAGATTCCAGACGCGTTCCCCGAAGTGAACTCGGACCTTCGACCAAGACGCGGTGGGGGTCGCACATGGTAATCCTGGCGCCCATTCGAATGAGTTTGTCGACGAAGAACATTCTCGACTCATACATCCAATCGTGCACCAGGCAGAGGCCCTTTTTCTGAGTCGCTAGAACGACGGCCAGGCTGACCAGATCGGTTGGAAAGAGAGGCCAGGGGCCGGCGGTGACCTTTGTCGGATTCGATCCTCCGGAGGACTCGACGCTGACGACGGAATCGGTTTTCCATTGGAAGTCGATGCCAAACTTGGCGAGAATCGGCTCGATTCCGAGAAGATCGGGTCGGGTCACTCCTTGAAGCAAGACGGATCCGCCGCAAGCGCCGGTGGCCGCCGCGATCGTTCCCGCGTCCACCAGATCCGGCGGCACTTCGAATTCCACCGGATCATGCCTCGACTGCGCTCCTTGGCGCACTTCGAAAAACAGGGGGCGCGCATCGATCCGACAGCCGATTCGCTCGAGAAACTGGATCAGCGAAAAGATGTGGGGTTCGCGCGCCGGATTGTAAATCTTTCCCGCCCCGCAGGCCGCATACAGAAGCAAGGCGTTCTCGGTTGCAGTCACAGACGATTCTTCGAGAAAAATCTCCGGGCGGGCCGGCTTTTTCTGCTTCTTAAGGCGCACTTCCCGGTCGGACTCCTGAACGGAAAAACCAGCCGACTCAAATACCTGCCAGTGAACCTCAAAGGAGCGGCGGCCGATGGGGCAGCCCCCGGGGAGCGGGGATCGAACCGCCTCAAATCGCTCAGCTACCGCCCCCAGCAGAAGAACCGCGCCCCGCAGCTGCTCCACCGTTTCCTCGGGAAGCTTTCCCCAACGTAGCGTCGAGGTGTCCATTTCCAGACGATCGCTCCGCCACTGGGTTTTTACGCCCAGAGCCCCGATCAACTCCACCAGGCGACGCACGTCCAGGATCTGGGGAACGCGGGTAAACGCGTATCGTCCAGGAACCAGTAGAGATGCGCAGATCAGAGGCAGCGCGGCATTCTTGTTCCCTTGGACCGGATAGCTGCCCGCCAAAGGCTTCCCGCCCTGGATTTCAAACTGCCTGCTCACCGAATCCCCTCCGTTCCTACCGAATGGGCGGGCCTCCATCCCGAGTCGGGCCGCAGGATTCTGATTTCCGGCTCCAGTCGGATCTGAAATCGCGCCCACACCTTTTCCGCATATTGCATGGCGAGATCCTCGATCTCCTTTGCGGTTGCCGTTCCCGAGTTATACACCAGATTCCCATGGTAGTCGGCAATTCCGGCACCTCCGTGCCGTGCGCCGCAGGCGCCTACAGCCTGCAAAAGCATTCCGGCCGGGATCTTTCCAAACTGGATAAAGTCCGGCGGGACACGGTCCAGCGCCTGCGGAGAAAGCTCCTCCAACAGAACATTCTTGAAGAAACTGCCGGGACAGCGCATTCCAGGCGGATACTTGGGCAGTCGCTTCTGCAGGATCTGCCGGGAGACCTCGTTCAGATCGTCGACGCTTCGCGTCATTCTGAAGCGGCATTCGACCAGAAAGGCGTCCCTGCAATCCTTCAGCGCGCTGGAGCGATAGCCGAAGCGAAACCTGGCCGCCGGCCATTTCTCGATACGTCCGTTGCGAAAGACGCGAGCGTCCACGAAGTTGTCCGAGATCTCCTGCCCGTATGCGCCCGCATTGCCGACGACTGCGCCGCCGACCGACCCCGGAATCCCGTACAATCGCTCCATTCCGCCCAGGCCGCTGCCATTCAGAGTCTCAATCAGATGCAGCAGCGAACAGGCGGCGCCCGCGATGGCTGTGCGGTCGCGGACCCGTAGGCCGCTGATCGCGCTCTTCAGGGTTAACCCGCGATGTCCTCGATCGGAACAGAGCACGTTGCTCCCATCTCCCATAAAGACCACCGGAAGCTCTAGAGCCATCGCAAACGCTATCCCCTCGCGCAGTTGGTCGCTGTCGTAGACATGACCGAAGAATTTCGCCGAGCCACCGACGCCCAAGGTGGTGATTCGATGCAGGGGCTCATTGCTCCGAATCCATCGAGGAACTTTCATTCGATCGCGATTCTAGCAGCCCGTATCTAGACTCCTCCAGTCAACATACGGGCTGCTTGCTCCGAACCTGAATTTCAAACATGAGTGCGCTATTAGGGAATAAGGAAGCTGCTGCCGACCCCATCCACTACTAAAAATCGTTGCGTTTCCTCGTCCCCGAGGCATATGATGGACTCAACGTCCGAACCCAGGCTTGTCGTGATTGGCCAAACCGTTTCTCATTACAGGATCGTCGAGAAGATCGGGGAGGGAGGCATGGGCCTCGTCTATAAGGCCGAGGACCTTCGCCTCAAGCGACCGGTGGCACTGAAATTCCTCCCCGACCAAGCGTCGGAGAACCCCCAGGCGCTGCGCCGATTTGAGCGGGAAGCGTTGACATCTTCAGCTCTGAACGATCCTCATATCTGCACCGTCCACGACGTCGATCGGTCCGCTGGAAAACCCTTCCTGGTCATGGAGTTTCTGGAGGGGGAAACCTTGAAGGATCGTCTGCGCCGAAAGCCGCTTTCAGTTTCGGAGGCGCTCAGCCTCGGGGCTCAGATCGCGCAAGGGCTCTCTGCGGCGCACGAAAAGGGAATCATCCACAGAGACTTGAAACCCTCCAATGTCTTCATCATCGGAGAAGGTCACGTCAAGATCCTCGATTTCGGACTGGCCAAACTCGCCGATTCGACTCTTGGCGGCGGCACGCCCCAGCCCGATGCGACCACCGCCTCAACACCGCTGACCGGACCGGGCGGCATTCTGGGAACTTTCGCCTACATGTCGCCGGAACAGGTTCGAGGGGAAGCGCTGGACGCCCGGTCAGACCTCTTTTCGCTGGGCGTCATTCTGTATGAGATGGCCACCGGCAGGCGCGCGTTCGACGGGCCGACGGCAGGCGTCATCCTGGATGAAATTCTCAACAGCTCCCCGGCTGCGCCTCAAGCGCTGAATCCTAAGGTGCCGGAGCAGCTGAACGCCGTCATCTCCAAATGCCTCGAGAAGTCCCGAAACCGGCGCTATCAAAACAGCCGGGACCTGGCGGTGGACCTGGAACGATTGGAGCATCATGCGATGTTAGAAGAGCCTCTTCCAATCGAACGCCAGGCAGCCGTAAGGAAGACCTTCATTTCCCGGCTCAGCGGCCGCAAGCTGTGGGGACTCGCGCCGATCGCCCTGCTGGCTGTCCTGGTGTTGACCCCGTGGGGGCGAAACGTCTTCGAGGACTGGCGTCAAGGTCTCGGGTTCAGCCAGGAGATGCACGTCGCCGTGCTGCCGTTTTCCTGCATCGGCGAACGCCCCGACCGACAATTGATTTGCGATGGACTGGTTGAGGTCATCACCAGCCAGCTCACCCAACTCGAGCAGTTCCACGGACAGTTGTGGGTGGTTCCTGCCAGCGAAGTGAGGGAACAGGAGATCGCCAGCGTCCGGGATGCCAGGAGAGCGTACGGCATCAACTACGCCGTAACTGGAAGCGCGCAGCTTTCTGCCGAAAGTACTCTACTGATTCTGAATCTGGTGGACGCCGACTCGGTCAGACAGGTCGGATCGATTTCGGAAACCTATACGTCAGAGAATCTGGCGCAGATCCAGGAAGTCGTGGTGCGCCGATTGACTGAGCTGTTGGCGTTTCAGCCGCCTGCGGAAATCCGCTCCGTGCTCGCCGCAGGCGCCACGCAAGCCCCCAGGGCGCTTGATTTCTACCTGCAGGCGCGCGCATACCTGCAACGAAGCGAAAATGAGGAAAACGTCGACACCGCCATCGAACTACTCGATCGGGCGCTTCAGGAGGACCGCAGTTACGCCGACGCATGGGCGTCCCTCGGCGAATCCTACTGGCTGAAGTGGGAATTCGCTCGAGAGAGATCCTGGATCGACCTGGCCCAGGCCCACGTTCAGGAAGCGCTCCGATTGAGTCCGAAGTTATCGGCCGGCCACAGGATTCTGGGGACCGTCCTGCTGGGAACGGGACGTTACACTGAGGCGGAGAAATCGCTGAAGCGAGCCCTGGAACTGGATCCCAAAGACGATGACGCTTACCGGACTCTGGGGGAAGCGTACGAAAGAATGGGTCGAATGGATCTGGCCGAATCCACCTACCGGATGGCGATCGAAATGAAGCCGAGCTACTGGGGAGGCTACGACCGGCTGGGAATGTTCTTTTTTCAGCATGGCCGCTTTGAAGACGCCGCGTCCGCCTACCAGCAGGTGGTCGCGCTTACGCCTGACAATCACCGGGGATACCTGGCCCTGGGCGCCGCCATGTGGCTTCTCGAAGACGAGACCGAAGCGGAGCGGCTCTTTCGACGCTCTCTGGAGGTGAAGCCCAACTCTGGGGCATACAGCAATCTGGCGACCATGCTTTTCTTTCGCCGACAGTTCGCTCAGGCTGCTGAACTGTTTTCCCACGCCCTTTCCGAGGACGATCGAGACTATTTATTGTGGGGCTTCCTGGCGGCGGCGTACAATCGGATCCCAGGAAAGGGAGGGCAGTCAAGAAGCGCCTACGAAAAGGCTGCCGAAAAGGCGGAGGAGCTGCTTGAGGTGAACCCTAAAGACGCTCAGGTGATGTCGGATCTGGCCGTTTATCTAGCGGAATTGGGCGAACGGGATCGGTCTCTTCAACTCATTGACTCGGCTCTGCGGCAATCGCCTGACGAAGTTAACATCAGAAGGAACGCTTCGCTGACGTATCTGGCGCTAGGGGACGACGACAAAGCCATCGAGTGGATCCGGCGCACGCTGGAGGCGGGTTACCCGCTCAGTAAAATCGAGAAATCGCCGGCCTTCGACCGGCTTCATCAAGAACCGGCTTACTTGCAATTGAAGGAGTCGTTTCAATAAATATGGGTGCTAGTGTCAAATCGAGTTTGTCATAAGATTTAAAGGAGGTTGAAATGAATTCTACGCAGGACGCGGCTAGAGTCGATATCGTCTGGGAGTCTCACAGATGTCGAGTGAATCCACCGACCGTAAGCGTTTCACAAGAAGGGAAGGTCGAGTTCTTCTCGATTGACGTGGATGAGGCCACGATATTTTTTCCCGCGGGAGTGGCGCAGCCGCCCGAACCGCAGACCATCCGCAAGGGAAGTTCCGCCGTATTTACCGCAACGGGGCCGCCGGGATCCTACCCTTACGTCGTTTTTTGCAGAAGAGAAGGCCGGCCGTTCGAACTGGCCGAGGGCCATTCCGAGCCAAGAATGGTTATCCGGTAAAATGATTGAATCGGGCCGGCGCACAGTGAAAAGGATGGCGAAGGATTGAGAATTCAGACAGCTCTGGTTGCCCTGATCTCATTGAGCGTCGCATGGGGAAGCCTGTGGCCGGAGACGTCGCAGAAATCCCAACCCATCCGGGTGATTCTGGACACGGACGCCAACAACGAAGTGGACGACCAGCACGCCATTGCGTACCTGCTCTTTAATGGAGGCGCGTTTGACGTGGAAGGGATCACAGTCAATCGCACCGAAAACGGAGGCGACGTGCGCCAGCATTTCGCCGAGGCCGTGCGCGTAGTGGAACTGTGCGGACTGGTTTCCCGGATCAAGGTCTTTCGGGGAGCGGACGGGTCGTTTGAGGAGATCCGCAGAGCCATCAGCAGTCCGGAATTCGACGGGTCCGAGGCCGTCGATTTCATCATCGAGCGCGCCCGAGTCGAAAGCGATCGTCCACTCGTGCTGTTGCCGGTCGGCAAACTGACCAACATCGCCCTGGCGCTGGAAAAGGCTCCCAACATCGCCTCCAACGTGAGGATCGTCTGGCTGGGATCCAACTATCCGGAACCGGGGGAATACAATCAGGATAATGACGAGGGGGCTTTAAATTACATCCTGGATTCCGGCGCTGCCTTTGAAATCGCCCTGGTGCGTTACGGCAAACCTTCCGGAACCGACGCGGTGCGGGCCTCTTTGGAGGAGATTCGAGAAATCATGCCGGGCAAAGGGCCGCAGGTCAGCCCAGCGGTCGAAGGAAGGCACGGCGGTCGTTTCTCCAACTTCGGCGATTACTCGGTCAGTCTCTTTGAAAACATCGAACTGCACGGCAACCCTCCCTCCCGCGCATTGTTCGACATGGCGGCAGTCGCCATCGTCAAGAATCCCGCCTGGGCTCAGTCGGTCAAAATCCCGGCTCCGATCCTCAAGGATGGCAAGTGGGTGGAGCGACCCGAGAACCCCCGCAGAATCACCCTCTGGAAAAACTTCGACCGGGACGCCATCATGAGGGACTTCTATCGGACAATGGAGCATTACCGGCTCGCAGGCTCGTCGCCCCAGCCTGCACCCGGGCGCTGATGGCGCCGCACAATTCGATAGCCTGGGGCAAGCCCGCAGGGCGCAGCCCCGTGTCAGCGCCCCCCAGGCGAATTTGTGCTGAAAGCACAACACAATCCCCCCCCCAGGGGCCGAAGGACGCACCCCCTGCCGACCGGCCACAAACCTGCTCCTCTATCCCGCGTTTCTGATGCGCCCCTCGTCGCACAGCAGGGGCGTCCGGGTAGCGGGCTGCTGCGGCAGAGATTCGAAAAATCAATGATTTTTCTTTTGAAATTGCGATTTCTCATATAAAATAATCTCGCCGACCAGGCGTCTGCGCGTCTCCTGCATCCCATGCAGGAAGCTCCGTTGATTGCCGGAGGACGGCAATAGGGCTCAAAAAGAAAACGACAAGCTGGCTTTGCGCAATGCGACTTGGAGGCTTGCCCGGACGCATCTAACGGCCACCCTGAGGGAGGTGGCAGGAGCGGCTTGGGGGGCTCTTCCGGGGGCGCCGTCCAAGTTGCGCGCAGTGTGAAAGGGAGGATGAAATGCATTGCAGGCGGTTGCTTTTGTTGGCGCTTGGACTGGTGCTGGCCATGGCGGGTTGCTCCCAGAGCCCCCGCCCTCGGATCGCCGTCGGAGGACTAAGCGCGGAGTCCAACACGTTTTATCCCGAGCTTTCCGAAATGCGGGTTCGCGAATTCGGATCGCGCGAGGAGTGGCTCCGCGAGGGTGGCCGCGGACGCGGCGTTCTCAGAGGCATCATAGAAACTTCCGAACAGGTCGGGCTGGAGCTGCACCCGGTGCTTTCGGCCAGGGCGTCGTCGCTGGGAACGGTCAGCGACTCCTCATTTTCGACCAACATGGACGAATTGATCCGACAGTTGACGTCGGCGATCCCTCCATACGATGGAGTTTTTCTCGTCCTGCACGGAGCGATGGTCGTCGAAAGCTTCCCCCACGGCGACGCCGAAGTGGTGCGGCGGGTCAGAGAGGCCATGGGGCCCGACTTCCCGATTGTCGTGACTCACGACTTTCACGCCAACGTGGCACCCGAGATCGTCGAGAACTCCGACGTCCTGATCACCTACAAGGAGAGCCCCCATCTGGACAGCAGAGCGCGAGGCGACCAGGCGGCCGAGATCATGGCGAAGATTCAGGCGGGGCAGGTCATGCCGGTGCAGGCTCTGGCCAAGCCAGCCATGCTGCTGAACCTGATCCACCACGACACGTTTGAAGGGGTCCTGAAACCGATCGTCGCCGAAAGCCGCCGCCTGGAACGGGAGAATCCAAGGATTCTGGCCGTGAGCGTTCCCGGTGGCTACCAGTGGGCCGACGTCCCGCAGATGGGGCCGAGCGTAATCGTCGTCGCCGACGCGGACCTCGAACTGGCTCAGAGAGAAGCCGACCGGCTGTCCGACATGCTGTGGGCGATTCGGGACCAGATGCCGTTCGACCCGCCCGACACCGCCACAGCAGTTCGACGGGCCATGGAGAGCGAAAAGAAGCCGGTCGTTCTGATGGACACCGGCGACAACATCGGCGGAGGCTCGGCGGGAGACGGCACACACGTACTGGCTGAATTTCTCAGCCAGAAGACGCTGGGGTGGGTTATGTCCATCTCGGATCCGGAAGCCGTTCAGGCGGCCATCCGAGCGGGCGTGGGGCAGCCGTTCGATCAACTGGTCGGCGGCAAAACCGACGATTTGCACGGAGCGCCGGTGAGGATCCGGGGCCACGTTCGCTTTCTCAGAAACAGCCAGTTGGATCAGGCCGGTTTGAGCGCCGTGATCGAAGTGGAGGGCTCGACGCGGGATCTGCAGAATCTGCTGCTGCTGACGAGCCGCCCCTCCGGCGCGCGCGACGCCGGCGAACTGATCTCGAACGGCATCGACCCGTCGCAGCAGACGGTTATCGTTTCCAAGGGGACGGTTGCGCCATTTGCCACGTTTCGGGACATCGCCGGAGAAATCATCCTGGCCAACACACCGGGCCCCACTGATGTGAACCCCGCGAAATTCAAGCACGTGAATGTGCGCCGCCCCTATTATGGCCTCGACTGAGGGGTCGGACGAATCGCAGAATGAAGATTTCAGAATTGAATCGAGGATGAGATGATCAAAAAGGCACTCCTTGCAACCGTTATTCTGGCGTTTGCGGCGTCGGCGTTTCTGCACGCCCAAAGACCGCGACTGGCGGTCGGCGGCCTGAGCGCGGAGTCCAACGCCTTTTATCCGGCGCTTTCCGAAATGAGGCCGCGAGAATTCTCTTCGAGACAGGAATGGCTGCAGGAGAGCTCTCGCAGGGGCACTGCAGGCGGAATCATCGAAACCGCAGAGCGCCTGGGCCTGGAGCTCTACCCGGTACTGACCGCGCGGGCCTCGTTTCTGGGGACAGTCAGCGACGCGTCATTCAACGCTGCTATGGATGAATTGATCCGACAGCTCAAGTCAGCAAACCCTCCATTTGACGGAGTATTTCTGGTCAATCATGGGGCGATGGTCGTCGAGAGCTACCCGCACGGCGACGCCGAGGTCGCTCGCCGGGTCCGGGAAGCGATGGGGCCCGACTTTCCGATCGTGGTGACTCACGACTTTCACGGAAATGTCGCGCCCGAACTCGTCGAGTATTCGAACGTTTTGATTACGTATAAGGAGCACCCGCATGTGGACGCCAGGGAGCGGGGAGTGCAGGCGGCCGAAATCATGGCGCGGATGCTGGCCGGAGAGGTCAAGCCTGTGCAGGCCATCGCCAAGCCCCCCATGTTGTTGAACCTGATTTACCACAACACCTTCACCGGGCCACTCAAGCCGATCGTGGCAGAAAGCCGGCGGCTGGAGAACGAGAATCCCAAGATTCTGGCCGTCAGCGTGCCTGGAGGGTATCAGTGGGCCGACGTCCCGCAGATGGGGCCCAGCGCCATCGTGATTACCGACAACGACCCGGAACTGGCGCAGCGCGAAGCTCAGCGGCTGTCCGACATGCTGTGGGAACTGCGCGACCGCATGCCGCTTGACCCGCCGAAGACCGCCGAGGCCGTGCGAATGGCCATGACAAGCGAGAAGACACCGGTGATCCTGATGGACACCGGCGACAACATCGGAGGGGGTTCTGCCGGAGACAGCACATTTTTTCTCACTGAGTTCCTGAATCAGAAAGCTCAAGGCTGGGTGATGTCCATTTCGGATCCGGAAGCGGTACAGGCCGCCATCGAGGCAGGAGTCGGAAGCGCATTCGATGCGCTGGTCGGGGCCAAGACCGACGATTTGCACGGCGAGCCGGTGCGAGTTCGGGGGCGCGTCCGGTCGCTGAGGGCCAGCCAGCATGACGGCGCCGGGCCTTCGGCGGTGATCGAGGTGGAGGGATCGGACCGCGACGACCTGAACCTGCTGCTGCTGACGTCCAGGCCTTCCGGCGCCCGGAGCGTCGACGAGCTGACGACTAACGGCATCGACGCCTCCAGCGCCAGGATGATCGTATCCAAAGGGGTCGTCGCGCCGTATCGCACCTTTCAACACGTCGCGGGCGACATCATTTTCGTCAATTCGCCGGGGCCGACCGATGTGGATCCGAGCCGGTTTCAGTACCGAAACGTGCGCCGGCCCTATTACGGACTGCCGGATTGACTTTCGGCGCACGAATGTCCTGCTTTAAGCCCCGTAGTTTTCATCGCTCAGGCGGAGGATCCCGGAGAGTTCGGGGCCCCCGTTCCGCAAGTGATGGAAAAGCGACAGATGTGGCCCTTCGGTTCGAGATTGGGCGCAACGTTTACGGCTGCATCACTTATGATCATCAAGCGTCCTGAGTGAGATAAAAGTTCTGGATTCCTTCCCTTTCCAAGACTTTGCTCGTCTAATCGGAACTAGCGGCAGGCCTGTTCACTTCCGTTTGCAGCTTCACTGGATGGCTCGACCACCACGAAGCCAGCATTGCACCCGACATGTTCATCACGGGTCCAAAAATCGCCGGTGGCAGCGCCGCCAAGTTGCTCCTCCAAACGCCAATTGCCAAACCCGAGGCCATTCCGGCGTTCTGCAGGCCAACCTCGATGGAGACGGTTCGGGCGTCAGTCTCGTTGAGGCCGACTGCTAGAGCCCCCCAGTATCCAAGGACGTAACCCGTCAAGTTGTGGACAATGCCTGCCACTATGAGGACTGCAACAAATCCGCCCACAAGAAGAGTGTCTCGCGAGACTGCGGTGATGATGGCAATGATAAAACAGATTCCGAACATTGACACCAACGGTAGACTCCGCATAATCAAGGAGGATATTACGGCCATGGCGCGGTACGACTCGAGTTTCGTCAAAACGACGTTGGCCAATAGTCCGGCGGTGATCGGAATCAGGACCATGTTAATGATCGAGATCATCATCTGCAAAAACCCCACCTCGACGTAAGTGCCAGCCAGAAGCGTCGTCATGGTGGAAGTCATCACCGGTGCCGCCAGTGTTGAACATGCTGTCATGGTGACGGAAAGAGCAACATTGCCCTGCGCGAGAAAGACCATAACGTTAGACGCAACTCCACCCGGGCTGGAGCCAACCAGCACCATTCCAGCGGCGACTTCGGGATGTGGCGAAAAGCCCATGGCCATTGCCTTTCCGACCAAAGGCATCACAGAGAACTGGAGCACCATTCCGATCAGAACAGCTTTGGGCACCATGAATACCCGCTTGAAATCCTGTACCGTAAGCTGCGTGCCCATGCCAAACATGATCAACTGGATCAGCGGAACGATCAGGATTCTTAATTCATAGCCAAACCACGAATCGAACGCAGTGGGATAGAACATCGCGGCCGAGACAAAAGCTGCCACCCAGAAGGTGAAGGAAAATGGCGAAGAAGCCGTCCCTTTCACAAGAAGAGCGAGAAAGACGAAAAGAAGGATCGTAGAAGGACCGGCCAACTGAGCCTGTCCGAAGAGGAGTGAGGCCAGCAGCACTAGAAGGGATAAGGCGATAGCCCCGAGGAGCAGCTTCTGACGTCCGCCGGACTCCTGATCGGGAGTATCGGTCCCGTCTGCTTCAGCTGAAGTGGCCTTGACATCTCCAGATCCTTCAGACTTCATCCCGACCCCGGTACTTCCTTCCTCAGGCTTCCCCACATTTCCTTAAGCTGTGTGCGCGATTCAGTCACGACACACAGGTACAAGCGCGATGGAGTGTCCGCACCTCAAAGTCGAGCTAGTCTTGCTCCGTCGTAATCGGGTTGTCCACCTCAGACGGCTACCGACTCCACTCTCCTGTACGAGCCTGCCCGCCCTAATTCCGTACGAGTGGCGCCAAAAGTGCGTACCCTGGAGAAAACTCCCTTCGTCGGCAACTCACACCAGAGATACGATCGAACCTCGCGGTGACAGAAAGTCTATTTCCGCAGGCAGCCAAAGCTGCTATTCGGTAGTTTTCTCATCTTCCGCTCTTATGAATACATGCTTCCGCTTCTCCTCAAGCCAGTATTCCAGTGCTTTGAGAAATTCCTCTCGTGCAGCTGCGGGATCCCCCGATTTCATAATTTCGGCCAGCCGAAGATGGGATTGAGCATCCCTCAGATAGTCGTAAGTGGGTAACGAAAAGAGATGTATTGCGGCACTGGCCAGATAGGGTATCACCACACGGCTCAGCGAATTCTCGACATATTCGTTCCCTGCCAACCTCCAGATCATCCGATGGAAGGCCTCGTCGGCCTGAATGAATAGCGCCACGTCTCGATTGCGCGCGGCATCGAGCAACCGCTTGCAGATCACTTCAAGCTCTCGAAGCTTTTCAAGATCAGAATTCCGGGTCGCCTCCTCCACCGCCCAGGCTTCCACCAATCTTCGAAAAATAAAGATCGCCTCGAGCTTCTCCGAAGTCACCTTTGTAACATAGGCGCCGGCATTGGCCTTCTTTGTAACGTAGCCTTCCCCTTCAAGCTGTATCAGTGCTTCGCGGATTGCCGTCGAACTTGTCCCAAACTGGGCAGCCAACTTTCTCTCAACAAGCCTCTCCCCTTCCTTCAGATCTCCGTTCAAGATTGCCGAGCGTAGATGCTTGGCGACTCTATTCCTCAGTGTGTTTACCTGCAGCTTCTCGATTGCCATCGGCTGTATTATCTATGGAGTACCCTGATTACCCCCGCTCTCATATGGTTTCAAACGGATCGAGGTCACGAAGTTTGCTATGTACAAAACGATACAGGATGCATCATGCGGAATACCATGTCCACAAATTTTTCCGTCAGCCAACGCGACCGCCGGGCGGCGCTCTGCCGATCGGGCTCGTCGAACAGGATCGGGGACGGGCGGCCGCGTATGCGCCATTCGGCGTAGAAAGCCAACATACTGAGAAACACCTGGGAACGGTCCCGGTCAGGAAAGCGGTAATAGACGGGACGCAGCTGCAGGTCGACCGTCTTGCACGAGCGGAAAGCCCGTTCGGCGACTTCCTCGAAGCTCATCTGTTCGGCGGGGACGCTGGTGCGTACAAAACGGAGATCCCGCCAGCGAGGCCTCGCGCTCGAATTGCGCCGACTTGCGCCGGAAGCGGCAGCAAACGTCGCCGATCTCCAATTCAAAGTGCGTGAGTCCTCATAAGACCAAGGCACCCTCCTGCGAGACGGCGAACGGCAAGTGGGCCCCGTCGATCATCTGTTCAAGTTTCTCTTGGGCGACACTGGCCCTGCCCTTCCACTTTTGAAGCCGACTTGCCGGCGGTCGGCATCAACGCTGTCTCTTATTGGCAGTCCACTTCGTCGATGCAACCTATCTATCTGCTCTCTTAATTGCCGTCCGTTGACCCGGTTTCGGACGCCCTCGTGAAGCACCCCGTGCCGGAATAGGTCCGCTCCCTCCAGCGCTCCTCGGGGATAGGTTCGAGTCCCAGCTCCTTGAGTTTTGCATTCACGTAGTTGGCGCATTCCCACGCGAGATCGCCTTGCATGGCGGTGCCGCCGTACAGCTGGCTCGGATGAAACCGCCCTCTCGCTTCGAAATACTTGGCGACCCGCCACTCGTCGGCAAGCGAGTAAATGATGGCGTTCTCCCCAATGTCCGCCGCCACATGAGGAGGAACGAACGTAACGCCTTCACGGTCACCGATCACCAGATCTCCGGGCATGACGGTGACATTTCCGATGCGTATCGGCTTATTGATGCCGGTGATCATCAGGTCCATGAAGGTGCCCGGGTGGGCGCCTCTCATATAAACGGGATAACCCATGGGCTCGAT
>CAZAEY010000052.1:0-21543 GCA_964484155.1 uncultured Acidobacteriota bacterium | reverse complement strand
CAGGTTTCGCTTCCTCGACGAGTTCGCCCTGCCGGTCGAATTGGAACCTGAAACCGAGCCGGAAGCTTCGAAAATGCTTGCTCTCCCCGCCGGCATTGCTGATACAATTCTTAAAGCTAACTTATCAAAACTGGTGCAGTATGAGCAGCGAAAAACTGCTTTTCTTTCCGATCGTGATCCTGTCCGCCTTTTTGGCCTCGGGTCAGACCGTGCCCACGGTGGACGATCCGAACCTCTTCCGCAGTGAAGTCGCTCGTCTTGAGCTTTCAAAACCAGAGGGTTGGCACTTTCTGGACATCGAAGCTGTAGCCCGGCACCGAGCCCAGGCAAAACTAAAGGACGAAGAATTGCAACAGGCCATTTTGCAAATGGCGTCGGCGCCGCTGGTTGTGGCCTCCAAGCATCGGGAGCCGCATCATTCTCTGAATCCCAGCTTCCAGGTTCTGGTCCGGCCGCTCGGCGGCTTGACCGGATCAAGCGGTGTCGAGATTCTGAACCTGATCGTGCTCAATCTCAGCAACGCCCTCGAGGCGTTCGAGCTTCTGGAAGAGCCGGAGGAATTCTTGCTTGGCGGGCTTCCGGCTGCCCGACTGACGGCGACCTACACGGTCAGCAACCCTGAAGGTGAGGTCTTCCCGACGAAGACTCTAATGGCCGTCGCGCCGCGCGGCAGCTACATGTATCAATTCAGTTTCTCCGCGCCGCCGGATGGCGAGGACGCCCTCAACCCGGAGATCGTTCAGAAAGTGTTTGCTTCGGTGAGGTTCCTGGACTGACTCGGCTTGCCGTTTTCCCAGAATTCAGAATTGGGGACAGAAGGGAATTCGAGCTCCGGCCCCGATCTTTCACGCGGGTCCTGCTACGGCGCCGAAGGCAGTGGCGGGTCATGCACAGGAGAAACTTGCCGCGGCAGCTCAGAACAGCTGCTGCTGCAATTCCTCGAAAACGCTCGGGTCGGCCTGCGAGGAGCGTCGCTCTCCGCTCAGGTTCAGCTGCTTGCGCTCCAGGCGCTTCAGAACCTCCCGGGCTCGATCCACGACCTCGGGCGGGAGTCCGGCGAGCTTGGCCACTTCAATGCCGTAGCTCTTGTTGGCGACGCCCGGCATCACCTTGTGAAAAAAGATGATCCCGTTTCCGGATTCGCGAATGGCGACGCAATAGTTTCGGACGCCTTCGTAGTGGTCGGCCAGTCGGGTCAGCTCCAGATAATGCGTGGCGAAAATCGTGCGAGGTCTGCGATCCGGCGAAGTGGTCAGGTACTCGGCGACGGACCAGGCGATCGACAGCCCGTCGAATGTGGCTGTGCCGCGGCCGACCTCGTCCAGCAGAACCAGGCTGCGGGAGGTGGCGGTGTTCAAGATTCGCGCGGTTTCGATCATTTCGGTCATGAAGGTGGAGCGCCCGCGAGCCAGATTGTCGCCGGCCCCGACCCGGGTGTAGATTCTGTCGACCAGCCCTATGCTTGCTTCGTCGGCGGGCACGAACGAGCCCATCTGAGCCATGATGACGATCAAGGCGTTCTGGCGCAGATAGGTCGATTTGCCCCCCATGTTGGGTCCCGTCAAGATCAGCATCTGATCGCTGTCGTTATCGCAGACCAGATCGTTGGGAACAAAGGGAGTGGAGAGGTGAAGATCCAGAACGGGATGGCGGCCTGCCCGGATGTGGAGCTTCTGACCGGAATCCAGATTCGGGCGGACGTAGCGATGGCGATGGGCCGCTTCGGCGAAGCTGAGAAGGACGTCGAGCAGGGCCAGGAATCGCGCGGCCTTCTGAATGCGTTGCGCCTGGGACGCAACCTCGCGCCGGACCCGAAAAAACGTCTCGCGTTCCAGGGCGATTATTTTCTCCTCGGCGCCCAACACCTTTTCTTCGTACTCTTTCAGCTCGGGCGTAATGAAGCGTTCGGCCGAAGTCAGCGTCTGCTTGCGAAGGTAATGCTCGGGCACCGCATTGAGATTTGCACGGGTCACCTCGATGAAGTACCCGAAAACCCGGTTGAATTTCACTTTCAGGGAGCTGATTCCAGTGCGTTTGCGCTCCGTTTCTTCCAGGCCGGCGATAAAGTCCTTGCCCTGCTTTGCGATCCCTCGCAACTCGTCCAGCTCCGAGTCGAATCCGTCTCGGATCAGGCCGCCCTCGCCCAGGACGGCGGGAGCGTCGTCATCGATTGCGGCTTCCAGCAGCTCCGCGACGTCGGCCAGACTTTCGATTTCGGTCCGCAGCAGCTCGCTGCTGTAACGACTCCGCTCCTGGTCCAGCAAAGGCAGCGCTTTCAGCGAATCGCGCAGCGCCAGCAGGTCCCTGGCGTTGGCCGTCTCCATGGTGACCCGGCCGATCAGACGCTCCACATCGTGCACCTTAGCCAGCAGCTTCTCCAGCGCCTTCATGCCGATGACGGAAGTTTTCAGTTCCTCGACTCCATCCAGCCGCCTTTCGATCTCCCGCAGGTCCAGAGAAGGCCGGCAGATCCACTGACGGAGGAGGCGCCCTCCCATGGCTGTGCGAGTCAAGTCCAGAGCAGCCAGAAGGGTGAATTTGCGGTTCCCGTCCATTCCTTGCAGCAGCTCCAGATTGCGAACCGTGTCGTCGTCCATTTTCAAGCAGCGGCTGGATTCGAGAAGACTCATTCCGGAAACGTGGGAAAGCTCGTTTTTCTGCGTTTCGCGCACATAGTGCAGCAGGGCTCCGGCGGCGCAAACGGCGAGCGGACTGTCCTCTAAGCCGTAGCCCGCCAGACTGGAGACTTGAAAGTGCTGCTTGAGAAGCCTCTCGGCGTAGTCCCGGTTAAAAATCCAATCCGCCTCGGTAGTCGCCACGACGCCTTCCTGCAGCTCCTTCGGGAGGGCTTCCGTCCAACGCTCCCGCTCGCCGCGAGCCAAGACGATTTCCCGAGGCATGAATCTGTGCATTTCCTGAAGCAAGGGCTCGTCCGGCTGTTCCCCCGAAAACTGCGCGGCGCAGAATTCTCCTGTAGAAACATCCAGGAAAGCGACCGCCGCGCCGGTTTCGGCGCGATGCAGCGCGGCCAGAAAGTTGTTCTCCTTCGACTCCAGGAGCTGCTCGTCAATTGCCGTGCCCGGGGTCAGGATCCGAGTGACTTCGCGACGAACGATTCCCTTGGCTTGCCTGGGATCCTCCACCTGGTCGCAGACTGCTACCTTGTGACCCCGTTTCAACAGGCGGGCCAGGTAGCCCGCTGCGGCGTGATGGGGAATGCCGCACATTGGAATCTGCCGGCCGTCGCGATCCGTGTTGCGCGAGGTCAGTGTAATTTCCAGCTCGCGGCTGCCCGTGATCGCGTCTTCGTAGAACATCTCGTAGAAATCTCCCAGACGAAAAAAAAGGAGCATGTCTGGGTGGGCCTGCTTAATTTCATGGTATTGACGCATCATGGGCGTGAGGTTGTCCATAATGAGTTACTCTATCAGGAGCCGGTGAACAGATGGAATCCACTCGGAGGCGGAAAATGGCGAAGAAACTCGTCGATTCCGATTGCCTTGGGCGACTGGACGCGACATGTACCTGTTGAGCGTGGACACGGCCACGAACAGCGGAGGAGCGGCACTCAGCAGAAACAGCGAGGTCGTCGGTCTGGCAATGCTCAAGACGCCGCTGGAGTATTCGGACCGTTTGATCGAATACGTCGACTTCCTGCTCCAGCACTGCGGAGTGAAGATTCGGGAGGTGGGGACTTTCGTCGTCGCTTCAGGGCCGGGCTCCTTCACCGGCCTTCGGATCGGGCTGGCCGCCGTCAAAGCCTTCTGTCAGGCGCTCGATCGTCCCGCCGTGCAGGTTTCGACGCTCGAGGCCCTGGCCTGGCGCCATCGCCATCTTTCGGAGCGCGTGGCCCCCATGATCGACGCACGCAGACGGCAGATCTACGGCGCGGTCTATCGCACGACCGGCTCCGAGGAGGTGGAGCGGGAAGGCGACGAGATGGTGGGTTCGCCTGAAGAATGGCTGCGGTCCACCCCGGAGTCCGGATGTTTATATGTGGGAGACGCCGCTCAGCTCTACGCCGGAACGATTCGAGCCGTCCGCCCGGCGGGGCGCCTTCTTAGAACCGACAATCAGATTCTGGAGGCCCTCTGCGAAATCGGCTTTCGTCGGATGAGCGCCGGGGGAGCGCTCGACGCCTCTCACTTGAAGGCGAATTACCTCCGTCCTTCCGACGCCGAGGCTTCCGGGAAGCAATGAGTCTTGCGGTGGGTCCGGTCGACGAGCGGGAGCTGGCGGAGGCGCTTGACATCGATCGAGCTTCCGGACTCCATCCGTGGAGCGAAAGCGATTTGCGGAAGTGCGTCGACGACCCGAAATGGCTCTTGCTGGGCGCACGTCCGGAGGCCGCGCCGGAGTTGGCTGGGTTCGCCTTGGCTCTTCTCCTTCCTCCGGAAGCGGAACTGCTCAAGATTGCTGTGCTGAAACAGTTTCGGCGGCAGGGCGTCGCAAAGGCTTTGCTGGAGGGGGTCCTATTCAGGGCCAGAGCTGCGGGATGCCTTAGCTGCACCCTGGAGACGCGTTCCGGCAATCGCGCCGCCCTGGGACTGTACGCCGGCTTCGGCTTTCAAAAGATTCTGGCTCGAAGGAATTACTACCGAAACCCCGATGACCACGCATGGGTTATGAGACTCGAGCTGGATGCCGCAGAGCGGACAGGATGACCGCATCCCGATGGATGGTTTCCGTTCCGGCCGTATCGCACGCCTCTCGGCCGGCCGACATAGCGGGAGGCGGCTGAATGGCGACCTCAGCTAGCGGCACGATCGGAGAAAGGGCGCTGATCGCCTCCCTGTTCTGCGTCCTGTTTCTGGCCTCCGTCGACAATCAGCTGCTCATTCCCCTGCTGGGAACGCTCAGCCACGAACTGGAGACGCCCCTGCATCGTTTGGGCTGGGCGTTCAGCGTTTACGCGCTGACGGCCGCGGTTTCCGCTCTTTTGCTTGCGCCAATTTCCGATGCGATCGGGCGAAAGCCCTTTCTGCGGGGAGGGCTTTTGGCGATGTCACTGGCCGGACTGGCCACGGCTCAAAGCTCCACGCTGCCGCAGCTTCTGGCCGCCCGCAGCGCCGCCGGCGCCTGCGGCGGGATTTTATCGACCATCGTAGCCAGCCTTGTCGGCGACAAATTCGCCTACGCTCAGCGGGGAAGGGTGATGGGAATCGTACTGAGCTCCTATTTTGCCGCTCTGATCCTGGGAATCCCCCTCGGCGCCTGGCTGGCCGAATCCCTCGGATGGAGATCCGTATACAGAGGCCTGGCTGCCTGCGCCTTGGCGGTTTTCGGGCTCTCCCTGTGGGGCCGGTGGTCCTCCGAAAAGAAGGGGAGGGCGGAAGGCGGCCAAGCGGCTTCCGTCTATTTGCAGCTGTTGCGGCAGCCGGCCCTTCAGGGGGCGCTGGGCGCCTCCTTTCTGGTGTCCGGAGCCACGCTTGCATTTCTCGCCTACATTCCAGGCTATCTGGGCGACAGGTTTCAGCTCGGGAGCGTGCAGATTTCATGGGTCTTTCTGGTGGCCGGCATCGCTGCCGCCGTGGGGAGCCCCGTGTCGGGACGCCTCAGCGACCGCTGGACGAAACGAACGGTCTTTCTGCTGTCCAATACCTTGCTGGCGCTTTTGCTTCTGACCGTCACTGCCGCTCAAAGCCTCCCTGGCCTGTTCGCCATCCTGTTCGGCGTTAGTCTCCTGATCAGCTTTCGACAGGCGGCGCTGCAGACCCTGCAGACCGAGTTGGTCGACGGGACCCGGCGAGGCGCGTTTCTCGCACTGAGAAACGCCGCTTCCCAATCGGGCGTCTCGGCCTGCGTCTTCGCCGGCGGATTCCTGTACGGCGCCTGGGGCTACTCCTACGTCCTGGTGTTTGCCTGCCTGCTGACGGCCTCCGCCAGCGCGTTGCTGCATCGGACCGTAGCCGAGCCCTCCGGCGCTCCCTCCAGACGGTCGTCTTGAATTCCTGACGCCCCAAAGAGGCATATAATAAGAGATGCCGCAATTTTAGAATTTCCGGATATGGAAAGGAGCCTTCCCCGGTGAATCGACAGGAATTCTGGAAAATCGTCGCCGCCAGCAGCGCCGTTTCCACCGTCATGGTCCTGCTTGCGCTGCAATGGAGTTCCCCTGCCCCCGCGGTCGCCGAGTTTCGCCAGCCGGAGACGATTACCTTCGACAACCCGCTGTCCGAGGACGAACGCGTCAATATCGAGATCTATGAAGCTCTCAGCCGTTCCGTTGTCAACGTCACCAGTACCCGCCTGGAGCTAGGCTTCTGGCTGCAGCCGGTTCCGCGCCAGGGAACCGGAAGCGGGTTCTTGGTCGACGATCGCGGCCTCATTTTGACCAACCACCACGTAATTCAGGATGCCAGGCAGTTGCAGATCACACTGTTCGATGAGTCCAAACACGACGCGGAAATCGTGGGCCGGGATCCGTTGAGCGATCTGGCCCTCCTGCGTATCGATTGCCCCCCGGGGGTCTGCAGACCGATCAAACTGTCCGAAGGCGCGGACCTGCGAGTTGGGCAGAAGGTGCTGGCCATCGGAAATCCGTTCGGACTGGAGCGAACGCTGACCACCGGCGTGATTTCCTCCCTGGGACGCAGTCTGGAGACCCGAGAGGGCGTCATCGACGATCTGATTCAAAGCGACGCAGCCATCAATCCGGGCAACAGCGGAGGCCCGCTGCTGAACACCAGAGGGGAGGTCATCGGAATCAATTCGGCCATCATTTCAGGGACCGGCCAGAATGTGGGGATTGGCTTCGCAGTGCCCGCCAGGACCATTTCACGGGTGCTTCCCGATCTGCTGGAGCACGGACGCGTGCTGCGTCCCGTATTCGGGGTTTCCGGCAGGCCCTTGGGAAGGCAGTTGGCGCGCGCTCTGGACATTCCGGTGGAGGGAGGATTCCTGATCGAGCAGGTGGCCCGTGGAGGCACCGCGGATGCGGCGGGCCTGCGGGGAGGGAATCGGCGCGTTTTCTACGGCAACGTCCCGATTCTGATCGGCGGCGACGTGCTGGTTTCCTTGGCCGGACAGAATATTCAGGGCCGTAACGACGTCGTTCGCGCGATCCAGGACCGGCGCCCCGGAGAGAGGGTTCACATCGTCTATTATCGGGACGGGCGCCGCGTGGAGACGGAAATCGAACTGATCGGCCCCGAACCGGCGGAACGGCATCGGTTCTAAGTGCGGCGTTCCGCGTGCTTGGTGCTGCGTTCCGCGTGCTTTGTGCTGCGTTCTGCGTGCTTGGTGCTGCGTTCGAAGTTCTCATTCAATTCTGTGCGGTTTTTCGGTTTTTCATTTGCTGGACGGCCTTTTTTGGCGAAAAGTTGTGAGTTTCCACTTTCCTCGACGCTTTTCTCCAGCGGTCCCTTGCAAAGAACCGCACCAAGCCGTTGTCGATACTTCCTCAAAGGAACCAATCCCGAGAGAACGAAGCACGCGGAACGCAGCACGCAGCACGCAGAACCAAGCACGAAGCACGCAGCACCAAGCACGCAGCACGCGGAACGCCGCACGAATTATTCGCCCTTTTTCGGACTCGAACGTTATAGTTAGCGAAAAGGGGGCGCTCGCGCTTCCATCAACGAAATTGAATCGAAGGGAAGAATTGACATGGTCAACAGAGTGTTTTTGATCGGCAGGCTGGGAAGGGATCCCGAGTTGCGCAGGACTGCATCGGGGAGCGCGGTGGCCAATTTCTCAGTGGCCACCGACGAAACCTGGGTCGATGCGAACGGGGAGAAGCAGACGCGGACCGAATGGCACAACATCGTCGCCTGGCGGCGACTCGGCGAAATCTGCGCGGAATTCCTCAAAAAAGGCCGTCTGGTCTACATTGAAGGGAAGATCCAAACGCGCGAGTGGGATGATCGCGACGGCAACAAGCGCCGAACGACCGAAATCATCGCCTCGAACATGCAGATGCTGGAGTCCAGGAGCCAAGTTCAGGATCCGTCCGGCGAAGAGCAGGTTGCGGACATGGAAGTGGGCATCACCGACGACGACGTGCCGTTCTGACCTGAAACTTCAGCTAACCCGTATCTCTCATACTGGTTCCTGGCGAGGCGACGGAAAGCGGCGCGGATGCAAGGCGCGCGAGAGAATTGGTTCAGGTTCCGCGGTTCAGTGGTTCCTGGGTTTCAGGTTTCGAGCAATTAATGTGATCAAGAGGCTTGAATCAGGAGCCAGCCATTCTGAATTCTGGATTCTGGATTCTGAATTCTATCTCCCGACGAACGGCAACGCAGCAGGCGCGTCGTTATCCGTCGCTGCAGCAGAAGCGGTGTGGGAAATGCGGGCTGGTTTCGGGGTTCCGAAACTCCGCGGTTCCGTCTTGCAGGACCAGCCAGAAAGCCTGACTCCCGACTCCTGACTCCTGACTCCTGACTCCTAACTCCTGACACAGGACACAGGACTCTAGCGGACCCCCAGCTTTTGCAGCTCCTCTTGAGCCAGTCGCGCTTCCGGGCTGTTGGGAAACAGGGCGCTGAGCCTCTTGTAGGTGTCGATGGCCGAATCCATCTTCTGCAGCGATTCGTAGGCGACCGCCTTCTTGTAGTAGGCGACGGGAGTTTTATCGCCCGTCGGGTACAGGTTGATCACCTGGTCGAAGGCCTGGACGGCCTGTTCGTATCGCCCCTGACGGAAATAACTGTCGCCCAGGTAATAGGTGGCGTTGTCGGAGTATCTGCTATCGGGAAAATCGCTTAGAAATTCCTGAAAGCCCGCTATCGCCAACTCGTAATTTCCCATCAAGTAATCGTTGTAGGAGGCGGTGTAGACGCGATCGGGCTCGACGGCGCCTTCCACCGACGATCCGGGTGTTCGCAGAGTCTGCACGCGCATCTGGTTGTCCTCCAGCCTGCGCTGAATGGCCGCCATCCGATTGTCCATATCGCCAAGCTGAGCGGACATCCGCGTCAGTTCTTCACGCAACTGGTTCACGGTCGACTCCTGGGAAGCCGTCTGCGACCGCACGGTGCGCGCAACGTCCTGCTGTTCGGTCCTCGATTCGGCCACCTGGTCGTTGAGCTGCTCCAGCAGCGACAGGATCATCCCACTCTGATCGTCAATGGTTTTTTGAAGCATTCGGATCTGGCTCTGCAGCTGCAGAACGTCGCTCTGGAGTCGGACGATCTCCTCGCGGGTGCTCTGGGCCAGCAGAGCCGGAGAAAATATAAGGATCAAAAGCAACTTCTTCATAAAGCTTTCCTCGCTCGGACGCCGGACGCCTCCGAACGGGCGCCGGAGAATTCCATTGTATCCTCCCAAGCGGGCCGTCGGCAACGAAGGCCAAAGCGACGGGGAAGCGGGCTCCGCCCGTCGCCATCAAGAAATGTCCGCCGTCACGGCCGAAAGCGCCCGCCCGCTTAGCGAGCCACTACGAAGTGGGCGCGGCGATTGAGGGCGTAGTCGGCTTCCGTTTGTCCGTGGGCGAAAGGTCTTTCCTCGCCGTAGGAAACCGTTTCCAGACGAGCCGGCTCGACGCCCAACTGCACCAGGAATTCACGGGCGGACTGAGCCCGGCGATCTCCCAGTGCGAGGTTGTACTCCTCGGAGCCCCTTTCGTCGCAATGCCCCTCGATGATGATCCGGGCGCCGGGAAACTCGCGGAACCAGCGCGCGTTTTCTTCCAATATCGTCCGCGCTTCCGGCGACAGGTCGGATCTGTCGTAGGCGAAAAAGACGGGCCGGACTCTGCCTTCATCGATTGCTCGCTGCAGTCGATCAATGTCGGTCTCGATCACGTCTCCGACGTCGTCTCCCCTGACCACTGTCACGCGAGCGCTGGCTCGCGCATCGCCGCCAGATCCGGAAGCCGTCGCCGTATAAGTGACCGACTCCAGAGGCGCGACGGTGACCGTGCCGCTCTGTCCGACCGTTCCGACTCCGCTGTCGATGACCACGGAGCTGGCGTTGGTCGAATTCCAACTCAGCGTCGCCTGTTCCCCGCGACGAATGCTGGACGGCTCGGCGCCGATCTGAACTGTGGGCGCTGCGGCCGCAGGACGGTCCGCAGCGGGGGTCCTTTCAACCGGTCCGGGACGAGTCACCTGCGGAGGCTGCCGCTTGCAGCTCGAACCGACGGTCAGGAGGCCGCTGGAAAAAACTATCAGTAGAACCAAATGCGAAAAACGCTTCATAGAATTAAACTCCTCCAAAATCAAACGATGGCACGCACATTCAGCACTATTTCGGATCTAGAACCCTATTCTTCGTAATGGGACCAAGCGGGGCCTTCGTTTATACCATAGGCCGTGATCTGCTTTAAGTTTTTTCCATCCAGATTCATGATGAAGATCTGCTTGGAGCCGGTCCTCGTACTTTGAAAAGCGATATGACGGCCGTCGGGAGACCATGTCGGACTCTCGTTGCTGCCGAATCCGGAAGTCAACTGCCGGATGTTTCGGCTGGCCGCCTCCACTACGTAGACGTCGTGCTTCCACTGCCGGGGCGCCTGCCAGGAGTACAGAATGAAGCGCCCGTCCGGAGACCAGGCCGGACTATCGCAGTGACCGCCTTCGGTCACCAGCCTCTGAAGATTCGAGCCGTCGGCGTCCATCACCCAGACCTGGGGAGTTCCGGAGCGGTCCGAGATAAAGGCGATCTGCCCGCCTGTCGGACTCCAGGTCGGAGAGGTGTCGATAGCCCGGTGGTTGGTCAGATTACGGATCGCGCGTCCAGACAAGTCCGAGACGAAGATGTCGGCCGCCTGCTTGTCGGCGGCGCGGGCGCCGAAGGCGATTCTGGCGCCGTCGGGTGAAAATGCCGGCGACGAGACGAAGCTGCTGTCGAAGGAAATTTTCGACAGGCCTCCCTCCAGACCCTGCAGCCAGAGCTCCCAGCGAGCCACCGCCGGCAGTTTGGTGACAAAGGCCAGCCGTTTGTTGTCTGGAGACCAAGCGGGGAATTTATTGATGCCACCGTTGGCGGTGACGGTCCGGACGTTGGCTCCGTCGTAGTCCATAATCTGAATCTCCTTGCTGTCCCCTTTGAGCGTCGCCACCGAGATTCTCGTCGATCCGATTCCGCGGCTGGCGCCGGCCGAGAGTTGCCGCACCACTTCGTCCGCGAACTGATGAGCTGCCCGGCGGATCAGCGTGCTGTCGCTGACTGTAAACCGTTTGCCCAGGACCTGCTCGCCAGTCTTGACGTCGTACAGGTATGCCTCCACGACCGTCCTGCCCACATCGACCTGCAGGTTCCCGAAGACCAGAAAATCGACCTCCAGCGTGGGAACTCGCCAGTCCTCAAATACGACGTCCTCGGGAACTCGCATCGGACGCAAAGGATAAAAGCTTTGCGACGGAACCTCAAAAAAGGCGGAAAACTTCAAATCGTCGAACAACACTTTGTTGAAAACCGACAGCGCAGTCTGGGTCTCGGCAGTGCCGGCGGCGCGCGGCGTGAATTCGGCGACAGCAAGTCGAGTCGGGCTGGCGGTTGGAAAAATCACGGCGTCCGGACTCTGCCGGCCCCACAACAGACCGCAAAGGGCGATCAATAGTAAAGCGCCCGCGGCGCGTTGCAAACCTCTGGTCATGATGGACTCCTTAAAATGCATTCATCTGGGCGGATAACGAAAGACCGCCTGAAAACTGACGGAACGCCCGCGCAGCTCGTAGGGAAGCGGAGGAAGGGGAGTGCTGGCCAGAATCGCTCGCTGGACGGCCAGATCGACGCTGCGCACGCCGCTGGTCTTTTCAAAGCGAACATTGACGATCTGACCGCCCGGCCGGACGTCGAACAGAGCGATCGCCTCCACCGGGCTGGCCAACTCTCCCAACGCCGTCTGCAGCCAGTTCTGGCCGATGCGCTGCTCCACCTGCCGGATATACCAGGAGTCGATCTGACCCTCTCCGCTTCCGGATCCCACTTCCAAGCCTCGTCCGGACCCCATGCCCCCTCCGGCGCCCCCTCCGGCGCCGGCGGTTCCCGTCTTTCCCGGCTCAGGGGCGGTAGGGATCTGGCCTGCGCGAGCCTCCGGCAAGACGTCCTGCGTCCTGGACGGCGCCGGGCGGGCTGGCGCGGCCTTCTCCTCGGTCGCTGCTGGAGACGTCTGAGTCTGCGTCGGTCGGCGCTGCTCCCGTTCCACAAAGGCATCCTCCGGAACCGATTCCGGTTCGGCGGCCGCCGGCTCCGGCTGCGCGGCCGCAGGAGGGGGGGCGACCGCCTCTGGTCTCGGGGTCAGCGCCGGCTTGTACATGTCGGCTCCTCCTCCTGCGTCTTCGGCCAGGCCGACCGTAATGAAATCACCCGAACTGCCCCCGCCCGCGCCGGAGCCGATTCGAATCGGCTCGCGCTCGGGAAGCAGCAATCCGGAAAAAGCGAAGAAGGCGAACAGGAGCAAATGACCCAGCAGGGAAAGCCAGTACGCCCTTCGCCCGGATTCTTCCTGAATGTGAGATCGGAGGATCCTTTGACTCATCTTTCCTGATAAGGGCGCGTCACCAGACTGATTCTCTCATATCCGGACACTCGAATCTCGTCGACGACCGCGACGATGGTCTTCCAGCGCACGTCTTCGTCCGCCTGCAAAAAGATGGGCAGGCCGCTGTCGCCAACCTCCAGACGCAGCCGTTCTCCCAGTTCGCTGAAATGGATTTGGTCGGCGCGATAAAACAGCACATCTTCACGGCTGATTGTCACCACCGCCCGCTGCTCCGGATCGACGCTGGCAACCGTCTGCGTCTGCGGCAAGCGCACCTCGATGCCCGTCTGCAGGATCGGCGCCGTCACCATGAAAACGATCAGCAGCACCAGGACCACATCGACCAGGGGGGCGATGTTGATCTCGGCCAGGCTGGGGCGGGTCACATCGGATTGATTGCTGAAGGCCATGCTCTTATGCAAAGCTCCGTTCGATCAGATTCATGAACTCGACGATGAAATCATCCATCTCCGCGCCCAGATGGCGCAGTCGACTGATGTAGTGGTTGTAGCCGATGACGGCCGGAATGGCTGCGAACAGGCCCGCAGCGGTGGCCACCAATGCCTCGCTGATGCCGGGCGCCACGGCCTGGATGGTGGTCGCCGCGCCTTCCCCAAGACCCTGGAACGCATTGATGATGCCGATCACCGTGCCGAACAGGCCGATAAACGGGGTCACGGCCCCGGTGGTCGCCAGCCAACTCAGCGATCTCTCCAGAGTCATCATCTCCGCCATCGACGCCTTGCGCAGCGTTCTCTCCAAACTGGGCAGACTCGACAGGATCACTTCCCGCTGCGGATTGGACCCTCCTTGCGCGCCGCCATTCGAGTTGATGCGCTGCGTCAGTTCCTCATATCCGCTCTTAAAAATGCCCGCCAGCGGCGACATGGGGAAGTCGTCGCATTCCTGGTAAATCTCGGAGAGGCTGCTCCGCCGGCTGAATTCCTCGTGAAACTCCGCCGACTGACTGTCCACTTCGCGGAATGCCCGATACTTGCGAATCATGATGGCCCAGGAAAAAACGGAGAAGAAAAGGAGAATGACAAGGACGCTTTGCGCCACCGGACCGCTTGCGGCAACCAGCGCCCAGAGATTCCCAAAACTGCTTTGCAGTAAGATCCAGCTCAATAGAGACTCCTCGCTTCATCCAATTTTTGGACCAGCCGGTCGCCGCCTTTCGATGGCGGCGCTCCGACAGTTTCGAAAATTTGATTGTAACCGAAGCCACCCTACAAATATCATGAAGGGGAGACCGTCGGAGGCTGCGGCCGCCGCGTCGAAGACGCCTGTCGGCTTCCCGTGCAATATGATGCCGCACCCCGCCGATAGTTGATTCCGGTCCTTCGGTTTTTCATTTATGCTCGAATTCGTATCCATCGAAAACTTCGCCCTGATCGACCGCCTGGAGGCGGAATACGGAGCCGGACTGAATTTGCTGACCGGAGAAACGGGTTCCGGCAAATCGGTCATCGTAGACGCCGTCAGCCTTCTGGTAGGCGGCCGGGCCTCTCAGGAGATGATCCGCGAAGGTTTTGAAAAGGCTCGAGTGGAAGGCATTTTTCGACTTCCCGAGAATCACCGGGCTCGTCGTCGACTTGCCGAGGCCGGCATTGAGACCGGCGACCAGGCGGTGATCCGGCGGGAAGTGTCGCTGACAGGCGTGAACAAAGTGTTTTTCAACAACCAGTTGATCACGCTCGGGCTGCTCGCCGAGATCGGCGTCGAACTGTGCCACATCCACGGGCAACACGATCAGCAGCTTCTGCTGCAGCCGGCGTCGCAGCTGGAGTTTCTGGACGCGTTCGCCGACCTGCTCGACCTGCGCCGTCAGGTTCAGGAAGCCCACCAGCAACTCCAGGCGGTCAGCGATCGTCTGGGCGAGCTCCGCCGGTCCGAGCAGGAGCGGGAGAGAAGCCTCGACCTGCTTCGCTACCAGATCAATGAAATCGAAAAGCTGGATCTGCGTCCCGAACTGGACGTCGAGCTGGAATCGGAGCGACGATTGCTGGCTTCGGCCGAAAAGCGGCTGGAGAACTCCGGCCGCGCTTACGGCATCCTGTATGAGGACGAATCTGCCGCGCTGGCGCAGATCGACCGCAGCGAGCGTCTACTCGAGGAGCTTTCAGAGCTGGATCAGAGGTTTGAAACCGCAGCCGCGCGGCTCAGGGAATCACGCTACCTGCTCGAAGAAGTCGCTCACGAGCTGCGGGACTACGCATCGACCGTCGAAAACGATCCGATTCGAGTCGAGCGGATCGAAGAGCGACTGGCCGAAATTCAGGCTGTGAAACGCAAATACGGACCCGGGCTGCAGGAAGTTCTCGCTTTTCTCGAAACAGCCAGAAATCAAGTGGAGGAACTGGAGTCCTCCGATACGGCTTTGGAAAAGCTGGACCGACAGCAGCAGGATCTGCGCCGACAGTGTCTGGCGCTGGCGCGCCGTCTTTCCGAAAGCCGGCAACTGGCGGCCGAACCTCTACAGGCGGCCGTGGAAAGGGAACTGGCCGACCTGGAAATGCGCGGCACCCGATTCGTCGTAGGCATTGAGACCCGGGAAGAGGCGCTGTCCGAAAGCGGAATCGATCGGGTCGAATTTCTCATCAGCGCCAATCCAGGGGAAGCTCCCCGCCCGATGGCCCGCATCGCCTCCGGCGGAGAGCTGTCCAGAATCATGCTGAGCCTACTGTCCATTTTGAGCGCAGAGCACGACCGGCAGACCCTGGTTTTCGACGAAATCGACAGCGGGATCGGCGGACGGGTGGCTTCCCGCCTGGGGGAGAAGTTGACCCGCCTGGCGCGCCAACACCAGGTTTTTTGCGTCACCCATTTGCCTCAGATCGCGGCCTGCGCCGATCACCACTTTCTGGTCAGCAAGTCGCAGAGCAGAAAGCGAACCGTGGTTCGGTTGAAGCGTCTGGAAGGCCTCGAACGCGTGGAGGAGATATCCAGAATGCTGGCCGGCGGAAGCGTCACCGAAACCACCCGTCGCCACGCCGAGGAACTGCTGCAGGCCGGCCGGCCTTGAACGGCCGCGCCGCGGCTTGGCGAACGATGCTTCGATGCTGGGACGCCGCGCCCCGATCCTGCTAGAATGAAGGACTTCAGAATGAAGGCCAGAACGTTTTTCATCGAAACGCACGGTTGTCAGATGAACGAGCACGATTCGGAGAAGATCTCCGGACTGCTCGCCCACCGGGGAATGACCCCGGTCCATTCACTGGATGAAGCCGACCTTTACCTGCTCAACACCTGCAGCGTGCGGGAAAAAGCCGCTCAGCGCGTCTACAGCCGCCTGGGCGAAGTGCGTCGCAGGAAGAAGGAAAAAGCGGACTTCCTGATCGGAGTCGTCGGATGCGTGGCCCAACAGGAAAGCCGGGAAATGATCCGCAGAGCGCCCTACGTCGACCTGGTCGTAGGAACCCACCTGTACCACTCCATTCCCGACCTCTTGGACGGAATCGAGGCGAATCCGACCGCTTCGCAGCGGGTGGCGACGCAATTTCTCGAAGATTCCGCGCCGGTTGAGGTCGGCGCCGCGCTCAGAGGAAACGGCATTCGCGCCCACGTCACCATCATGGAGGGCTGCAACAAGCGCTGCGCCTTCTGCGTCGTTCCGTTTACCCGCGGGGCCGAACGAAATCGTCCGCGCTCGGCCATTCTGGAAGAGGTCCGCCGAGCGATCGATCAAGGATATCTCGAAGTTCTGCTGCTGGGCCAAACCGTCAACAGCTATCGCGACCCGGAGAAAGCAGGCTATCGATTCTGCCACCTGCTGGCGGATGTGGCCCGCGAAAAAGCTCTGCGGCGGATCCGCTTCACGTCCCCGCATCCCCGACACTTCGACGACGAACTGATCGACCTGATCGCTTCCCAGGAAAACATCTGCAACCAGGTGCACCTCCCGCTGCAGTCGGGATCAGACCGCGTTCTGCGAAAAATGCGCCGCCAGCACAACCTGCAGTGGTACCTGGAACTGGTCGAGAAATTTCGATCCTGCGGCCGCCCCGTGGCCCTCTCCACAGACATGATCGTCGGCTTTCCAGGAGAAAAGGAGGACGACTTTCAGCAGACGCTCGAAGCGGTCCGCACGGTCCGCTTCGAAACGATGTTTTCCTTCAAATATTCCGTCCGTCCGAATACGGAAGCCTCCGCCTGGCGCGACGAGGCGCCTGAACCGGAGAAGACCCGCCGCCTGATGATCCTTCAGCGCCTGCAAAGGGAGATTCAGCTGGAGATCCACCGGGAGCGCTATCTGGGCAAAACCTTCGAAATCTTGACGGAAGGGACCTCCCGAGACGGCATCCTTCGCTTCGGCCGAACCACAACCAATAAAGTTGTCAATTTCCCCGGAAATCAGCAACCGGGGACATTCGTCGACATCTTGATAGAAGAGGCCGGTCCCAACAGCTTTCGCGGCCGCGCCCGCAGCAACTCTTCCGAGCCGGCCCGTTGGCCGGACGGGATCTCCGGCGCATTGGAAAAAGGAGTTCTCAATGGAACGGGAATTTAAGATCAAAGGGCTCATGATGGACCCGATCACGAATTCGCCCATCGTGATCCTGCAGGAAATGGAAAAAAACACGCTGCTGCCGATCTGGGTCGGAATATTTGAGGCAAACGCCATCGCCCTCCAGATCGAACGCGTCGACACGCCGCGCCCCATGACCCACGATCTGATCAAAAATCTCCTGCTCCATCTGAATGCAGATATTGAGAAGATCGTCGTTAACGACCTGAAAGAAAACACTTTTTACGCTTCCATCTACATGCGGATCAACGGAGAGAGCATGCGGCTGGACAGCCGCCCCAGCGACGCCATCGCGCTGGCCCTCCGTATGGACGCCCCCATTTACGTTACCGACGAAGTGATCGAGAACAGCCGCAACATAACCCTCGACAAGGAAAATCTCGATCCCGAAGAAGTCAAGAAATGGCTGGAAAGCCTGAATCCGGAAGACCTCGGGAAGTACGAGATGTGATGTTTCGCGCTTGGCGCTGAATGCTTCAGGGCTGGCGCCTCGAGGGAGCCGTGCCGGCTTTGCTGCGACGTCGCAGCAGAAGCGCTTTCGGAAATGCCGGTCAAGCTTCGCTCTTTCGCAGGGCGTCGGAACTCAAGGTAAAGCCGCCGTGTCGACCGGCTCTTGCTGCCGGCGATTCGATCGTGGGAGGGGCGTTCGACCATGGCTGGCAATCATTCTTGAAGGTCTGACGGATTTAACGACTAGAGGACCGCAAACCATGCGGGGCGCGCCACCGGCCAGCGCTCAAAGCTCATAGCATCCCAGGCGTTCGAGCAGATGCCCCCAGCGCTAAAAGCGTCGCATCGGGATATAAAACTTAACATAATATATCTTATAGGACCTTCTGGAAACGTCCGGTCGCCCTGTCCATAAACGCCTTGCGCGGCCCTTCTTCCCCGCAGGCGGAGGCGACGCTAACTTCGGAATGGGTCACGCAGTTTGGAATCGGCTCAAAGTTCCATGGGAACGCGGCTTGACAGTCCGCTTCGTCTTAAAGCAGCTTCTGAGCCTTCAGGTGGGATTCCAGTTCCCGCACATGCTCGACGAACTCTGCAAAGCTGTCCAGCGAAACCGTCACTCCCTTTTTGGTTGGCTTCCAATCCCCTTCGTCATCTTCGTAATAGACGCGTATGTCGGCGTAGCGCTTGCCCTTGAATTCGCTGACGCTAAACAGAATCTTCTCATTGAAGCTTCTTTCCATCTCGGCTACGACATCGGACATGGAAACTCCTTTCGCTCTAACTATGAAAACCCCTGCCAATATGGGAAAAATGTGGTGCCGCCAGGCATCCTTCCTTGTTCGGGACAGCTGGCGCTTTGCGCCCTGATTACGCCTCCGGTTCCCAGTTCAGATGCTCCGGATGGTCGCATCCTGGAAATTCGGCCAGATAAGAATTGCCCTTGTATTCGAGCTCTTGTATCAGCCCGATTTCCGAAGTGTAGTAGGCGAATACGGTGCGACTCTTCATGTCACGAAAGAAGTCTCGACCGATCTCGTCCTCCATGGTCCGGTTGTCCGGCGAGGAGAGGATTGTCAATAGAGCGACCCGATGCTGCTCATCCGCCTCCAGAAACGTCGTCCCGAACAGTTCCGCGCTCCTGCGATCGATCCAACGCAGGCCTCGCAAGAAAGATCGCTGGACGTCGGGAGTCTCCTGGCTGAGGATGAAGTCAATGAACTGATTGCATTTGGCTGCGCGAGCGCCGGGCGTGTCGGTCTCGGGGATGATCAGTTCCGAAAGCGTGGCAACGGTTTCATTCTGGTGCCCGTCGAAGAATTTTGGCGTCCATTCCTCAGTCAGGCTCTCCACAGGGACGCGGGGATGCGTGTGCGCGTTGCTGGCGAACAGGCCCTCCGGTCCCAAGTGACTCAGAATGGGCACCACGGTGATCATTCCAAACTGTTTCAGTGCCGAACGGCGATCGATCTTCTGTCTTTTCATTTCGCATCCATCTTAGGTGGACGATGGGAGCTGGGTCAATAGTTCGGAAGCAAGATGCAACATTTAAGATTGAAGGGTTCAGGTTTCCTCTTCAAAGTTTTCGGCCCAGGTTTCGGATCAGAGATCCTGAAAGGAAACGCCGCGCATTCCTCCGGCTGGCAGAAACAGCACGATTGGCGGAGCGACGCGCGCTTCGCGCGTTGATTGGGCGGTCCGCCTCCTCGTGAACGTATAAAGCGCCTGGGTGATCGCCTCATCGCATCAACGGACGCCGATGGCGCCCGTCGCTCTGACATCCGGCGATCGGATCATTCAGCTTGCGAAAACGCCCCCCATGCCGCCAAATGACCGCGCCGGCGCGTCGATCGGTGGCGGACCGTCCGCCTGAACCATCGAGGCAGAGCCGCCGGCAGCGCTGAAACATCCAGGCGAGTAACTCGGCGCGGCAGGTTAAGTCTCAGGCCAGGCTTCGACACTTGACAATCCCCTCCCGAACGGTCTTCACTTAACGACATGGGCGAGACGGTCAGAGTCGGTCTGGTGCAAATGAGCTGCTCGGAAGATTCCGAGGCGAATCTGGAAACAGCGGTCGACGGGGTGCGGGAAGCTGCAGCGAAAGGCGCTCGGGTCGTCTGTCTGCAGGAGCTTTTTCGTTCTCAGTACTTCTGTCAGACCGAGGACGTTGCCAGGTTCGATCTGGCCGAGCCGATTCCGGGTCCGACCACCGAAAGGCTGGCCGCTTTATGCAAGGAGCTGGAAGTCGTGGTCGTGGCATCGTTGTTCGAGAAGCGCACGGAGGGGATTTACCACAACACAGCAGCGATTATTGACTCAGGCGGACGACTCGCGGGGCGATACCGGAAGATGCATATCCCGGACGACCCGCTCTACTACGAAAAGTTCTACTTCACTCCCGGAGACCTTGGATACCTCTCCCATTCGACCGACTTCGGCCGCCTGGGGGTTTTGGTCTGCTGGGATCAATGGTTTCCGGAAGCGGCGCGGCTGACGGCTCTGGCAGGAGCGCAATTCCTTTTCTACCCGACGGCGATCGGCTGGCTGGACGGCGAAAGCGAGGAAATGAATCTGGCTCAGCATGCGGCCTGGGAGACGATTCAGAAGGCGCACGCCATTTCGAACGGAGTTTTCGTGGTCGCCGTCAATCGCGTGGGCCGCGAGGGGAGCCTGACCTTTTGGGGACAGTCTTTCGTTTGCGATCCCTTCGGACGAATTCTCGAGCGCGCGCCCGCGGACCGGGATGCGACGATGGTCGTCGATTGCGATCTCTCGGTCATCGAACAAACCCGTCGCAATTGGCCGTTTCTGCGGGATCGCCGCATCGACTCCTACGAAGGCCTTCGATACCGGTTTCTGGACGATCAGACCCCATGAATGGGCGGCCGACCCCGTCCAGCCTCGGCTTTTTCATGCCCGCCGAATGGCATCCGCACGAAGCCACGTGGCTGGCCTGGCCCACCAATTCCCTCACCTGGCCCGGCTCGCTCGATGGCGTTCAGGACACTTATCTGCAAATCATTTCGCTGCTGGCCCGTTTCGAGGCCGTGCGTTTGCTGGTCGACGACGACCGAACCGCAAAGGAAGTTTCCGGCCGCCTGTTGGAGCGCAAGGTTCCGATTGAGCGGGTCAGTCTTCTGCAGGCGCCCACCGTCGACGCCTGGATTCGAGACTACGGGCCGAACTTTCTGATCCGCCGGCCCGAAAAGGAAATGGCCGGCCATGGTCTGGACGGCAGTCGGAATGGAATTGGACAGAGCGGGTTTCAGAACGGCTCCGATGAGTTTTCCCAAAGCCTTGTTGCCTACAACCGATGGCGGTTCAATGCCTGGGGAAACAAATATGAGGATTTGAAGCTGGACGATCGCGTCCCGGACTTGCTGCAACCGCATTTGCAGATGCGCCGCTTCGACCCTGGAATCGTTCTGGAAGGCGGCGCCATCGATGTCAACGGCAATGGAGTCTGTTTGACAACCGAGCAGTGTCTGCTGAATGAAAACCGTAATCCTGAGCTTTCACAGCAGGATATAGAAGGTTATCTCAAGGATTTTCTCGGCGTGGAAAAAATTATCTGGTTAGGCGAAGGGATAGCCGGGGATGACACGGACGGCCATGTGGACGATATAGCCCGCTTTGTGGACGAGCATACCGTGGTCTGCGCCGTCGAGGAGGATCCGGACGACGCTAATTTCGAACCGCTTCAGGAAAACCTCAAGCGCCTGCGTTCGATGACCGACGCGAGGGGGAATCCCGTTCGCGTCGTCCCGCTGCCGATGCCGGAGGCCGTCAGCGCAGGGGGCGAACGCTTCCCCGCGAGTTACGCGAACTTTTACATCGCCAACGAACAGGTCCTGGTTCCCACCTTTGGATGCGCGGCGGACTCCCGCGCCCTCCAGATTCTTTCCGAGCTACTCCCCGAGCGCGAAGTCCTCGGCATCCGGTGCGAAACGCTGGTGCTTGGGATGGGTGCGCTGCACTGCCTGACCCAGCAGCAGCCAAAACCCCCGTAACGGCGGCGCTGAATGCCGACGCGTCTTTCCCTGGAGCGGCAACGAAGCAGACGCACCGCTATCCGACGACGCAGCAGGACGGGTTTGAGAAATGCGGGCCAGCGCCCATCCCTGACCATCACCGGGCT
>CAZAEY010000051.1:16600-21598 GCA_964484155.1 uncultured Acidobacteriota bacterium | reverse complement strand
CCACGAAGCGCCCTCCAAACGCAGCACAGTGCCCGCAGAACGGGGAACGAAGCACAAAGCACAAAGCACGCAGCACGCCGAACCCGGATGCTAGAATGACAGCAGGGGAAGTGATGACGGCGGAAAGCCGGGATGGTGGGCGATACTGGACTCGAACCAGTGACCTCCGCCGTGTGAAGACGGCGCTCTAACCAGCTGAGCTAATCGCCCGGTCTGAGAAGTCGATAGTTTATTGAATTCTGGAAGTTTGTGTCAAATGTCGGAAACGTTGGATCTGGTCATCATCGGCGCAGGGCCTTCGGGGCTGGCCTGCGCCATCGAAGCGAGAAACCGGGGACTGAATTTCCGCGTGATCGAGAAGGGTTGCATCGTCAATTCGATCTATCGATTTCCGGAGAACATGACCTTTTTCACGACTGCCGAGCTGCTCGAAGTGGGCAACATCCCGTTTACGGTGCGCACCGAAAAGCCGGTCCGCCTGGACGCCCTCAAGTACTACAGGCGAGTGGTCCAGCAATTCGACCTTCCCATCCGGGACTTCGAGAAAGTGCTGTCGGTGCAGGGAAGCGACGGCGACTTTCTCGTCGAAACCGAGGATCGTCTGGGCGAGCGCCGACGGCGCCGGACGCAAAAGGTGATCGTTGCGGTTGGATACTACGACAATCCGAATCGTCTCAACGTTCCCGGCGAAGATCTTTCAAAGGTGAGCCACTATTACACCGACCCGCATCCGTATTACCGCAAGAAAGTGGCCGTGATCGGCGGAAAGAATTCGGCCGCTATCGCGGCGCTGGAGCTGTTTCGCAACGGCGCCGACGTGACGTTGATCCACCGCGGGGCCGAAATGCGCCGGGAGGTCAAGTATTGGATTCTGCCCGACATCAATAATCGGATTCAAAATGGCGAGATTCCGGCGCTGTTCCAGTCTCGCGTCTCTGAAATCCGCCCAGCCGAGATCGTCGTCGAAACTCCGGATGGGACGCGGGTTCTGGAGAACGATTTCGTCTTCGCGCTGACAGGCTATCGCCCGGATGTCGAATTTCTGCGCAGCATGGGAGTCGAAGTCGACTCTAAGACGTGCATTCCCCGGTTCGATCCGGAGACGCTGGAAAGCAATGTGCCGGGAATATATCTGGGGGGCTCCGTGATTTCGGGCAGGCTGACCAACAAAATCTTTATCGAAAACGGACGCTTCCACGGCGAGCGGATTTTCCCCCATCTGCAAACTTCGCTCCGGAGCCGGGAGAGGAGCCGGATACAGGCTTGAAGTCGACTCGATTGCAAGAAGAGAAGGCCGTGCTGGTGGGCCTGAGCCGCGACAGCCGCCGCCGCGCGGAGCATCGAGAGTCGCTCCGGGAGCTTGAGGAGTTGACGCGCAGCGCCGGCGCCCAAGTGCTGGAAGTCATCCTGCAGGAAAGAGACGAACCCGATTCGGCGACCTTTATCGGCAAGGGAAAGGTCGAACAGATCAGTCACCTCTGTCGCGAGTTGGAGGCCGACCTGGTCGTTTTTGACGAGGAACTCAGTCCGGTTCAGCAGCGCAACCTGGAATCCGCTCTGGAAATCAAGGTGGTGGACCGATCCGAGTTGATTCTGGATATCTTCGCCCAGCGCGCGCGATCGCGGGAAGGAAAGCTGCAGGTCGAACTGGCGCAGCTGGAATACCGGATTCCCCGACTGACCGGAAAGGGCGCGGAGTTGTCTCGACTGGGCGGCGGGATCGGTACGCGAGGGCCCGGCGAAACCAAGCTGGAAGCGGACAGGCGAACCATTCGAGATCGAATCTCCCGAATTCGCGAGGAGCTGCGCCGCCTGGAGCAGCGGCGAGGCCTGCACCGAAGAAAGCGACGCGCAGCCCTGCTTAACACCGTCAGCCTGGTCGGCTACACCAATGCCGGAAAGTCGACGTTGTTTAACCGGCTGACGTCCGCCGACACCTACGTCAGCAACCGTCTCTTCGCCACGCTCGACCCGCTGGTTCGTAAAGTCGAGCTTCCTTCCGGCTACGAAGTGCTGTTCAGCGATACCGTCGGTTTCGTTCGCAAGCTCCCGCACAGTCTGGTGGCGGCGTTTCACGCCACGTTGGAGGAAACGAAGCAGGCCGACTTGATCCTGCACGTAATCGACGCGTCGCAAGAGAATTTTGAGAGATTGAGGGCTGCCGTCTATGAAGTGCTCGAGGAAATCGGCGTCGAAGACGTTCCGGTCATCGAGGTCTACAACAAGATCGATCTTCTGGAGCATCTTCCCGCAGTGGGAAGCGGGTTTGACGGAATCTACGTCTCGGCTCTCAGCGGAGAAGGGATTCCCGATCTACTGAATGAGATCGAGGAAACGCTCGGTCGGCGCTACCGGAAATTTCGACTCCTGATTCCATTCGATCGTGGAGATGTTGCATCTCACCTTCGTCGAGCGGCGCAGATTTTGTCCGAGGAGTACAGGCCGGATGGAATCCTGCTGGAGGCGTCGCTGCCGTCGCGGGAATGGAAGCGCTTTCGACGCTACCTGATTGAGCCCAGCGTCGAGGAGGCTTCCGCAGCAACGGGCCGGGACGCCTGAATGACGTACCGAGTTGCGATCGTTGGACGCCCCAACGTAGGCAAGTCGACCCTCTTCAATCGACTGAGCCGATCTCGGCGGGCACTGGTTGGAAACGAGCCGGGAATGACTCGCGACCGGATCTTCGCCGAAGTAGAAGTTCGGGGAAAGAGATTCGAGCTGGTCGATACGGGGGGAATCATTCCGGGTGAAAAGGAAGCCATCCCCGAAAAGGTTTTCGAGCAGGCCGGGGTGGCGATCGAGCAGGCCGACTTGATCCTTCTGGTCGTGGACGCGCGGGCCGGAGTCCATCCGCTGGACCGCGAGATCAGCTCCCTTCTGAAGACCCGAGGCAAAACATTCATTGTTGCAGCCAATAAGGTCGACGTGGAGGAGATCGAGAACGAAGCGCTGCAGTTCTACGCTCTGGGGGCCGATCCGGTTTTTCCGATCTCCGCCGAGCACAATCTCGGAATCGACGATTTACTGGACTACATAGTCGCCGATCTCCCCGAGAGCGCGGCCGAAATCGCACCAGACGAGATCAGGGTGGCCGTTATCGGGCGGCCCAATGTGGGCAAGTCGTCGCTGGTGAATCGTCTGGCCCGGGAAGAACGGGTCATCGTCAGTTCCTCTCCCGGCACGACTCGAGACGCCGTCGACACTATTCTTGAATACCAGGGTCGGCGTTTTCGAATCATCGACACAGCGGGCATTCGACGCAAAGGACGGCCTGCGCTGAAAGCGGAACGGCTCAGCGTGGTCATGGCCCGCCGGCACCTGGAGCGCGCCGACGTGGTCATCTTGCTGATCGACGCCGAAGAGGGCGCCACACACCTGGACGCCACCATTGGCGGCTACGCCGAAAAGGCCGGAAAGTCGGTCGTCGTAGCTGTCAACAAATGGGATCTGATCGAAAAGGAGAACGAAACCGCCCGCCGACTGGAGCTTGAGTTCAGACGCCGCATGCGTTTTCTCGATTTCGCTCCTATGGTGTTTGTTTCAGCATTGACCGGGCAACGAATTTTCAAGCTCCTGGAGGCGGCGCAAGCGGCCTTTGAAAGCCGAAGGATTCGGGTGCCTACGGGGGAACTGAATCGATTTCTTCTTCAGGAAGTCGCCGGACTCCTGCAAACAAAGGCGCGAACCAGAAAGCCTGCTTTCAAATATGCCACCCAGGTCAGCGCCAACCCTCCCACCTTCGTTCTGTTTCTAAGGGGCGGCCAACCGCTGCATTTTTCCCGCGTTCGATTCCTGGTTAATCAGCTCCGGGAAAAATTCGGATTCTTCGCAACGCCCATCCGCATTCTGCAGCGCACGGGGCGCAAGACTTGACGATCTGCAGGCCGTCCCGAATATGCTGTCCTGCGACTGAGTGTTGTTGAGAAACGAGCGACAATCCGCGCGAATGAATCAAACCCCTTGACACCTCGGCGGAAGGCTGCTAAAGAATTGCCCATCTGCCTGCTTTTTTGGGGGAGAGGAGTTCCGGATTATCTCCGGCGACAAGAAAAAAGAGTCAATCTGTAGAGGGAGTTCCATGATCAAAACCGACCTTGCGCGCATTGTCTACGAGACTCACGGCGGAATGTCCTATCGCGAAGCCAGGTCCGTCGTCGATGCCATCCTGGCGACGATGAAAACAGAACTGAGCAAGGGACGACACGTCAAGCTGACCGGATTTGGCAGTTTCAATGTGATTCACCGGAAAGGGAGGATGGGGAGAAACCCGCAGACCGGGGAACGCATTCAGCTTCCGCCAAGCTGCTATGTGAGCTTCCGGCCTTCCCGAATGCTGGACCTTTGACCTGAATTCCGCTTACACTGAACGTCGGCGTTCCGACGAGCTTGTTCGAAGGCGTCAGCGTTCGCTTGTTTCAGGTCGCGAGGATGAAAAAGGCGGGGAAAAGGCTCTTTTACAAGATTGGCGAGGTTTGCAAGATCTGCCGTCTTGAACCGCACGTCCTCCGCTACTGGGAAACCGAGTTTCCGTTGCTGAAACCCGCCAAGAACCGGTCGGGGCAGCGCATTTACCGCAAAAAGGATATCGAGGTCGTCGAGACCATCAAGCATCTGGTCTACGAGCGAGGATTCACCATCGCCGGCGCCAATCAAAAACTGATGGAACGAGGAGCCGGCGAAGCGAAGGAAATGTCGCTCTTTCGTGACACGATGAAGGCCCGCCAGCGAAGAGCCCTCGGAGAAATCAAGAAAGACGTGGACGAAATCGTCCGGATCCTCGAAGCGTGATTTTTTCGTGCTGCGTGCTGCGTTTTGAGGCCGTTTCGTGAGTTTCGCGACGTTGCGCCCCAGATCAACGCGACCGAAGCGGCCGCGTCGCTCCGCCATCCGGCGCTCCGTTTCACCCGTCCTCCGGGATACCCCCGCCGGTGCAAAAAATCTCCACCGAAAAGTCTTGACTTTCTCAAAAACCCCCACAGTCAAAAATAGCACGCAGCA
>CAZAEY010000051.1:0-16500 GCA_964484155.1 uncultured Acidobacteriota bacterium | reverse complement strand
GCGGAACGCGGACCTGCCCCGTGCTATACTGTCGTTTCCTTGGGCGACTGCCTCCTTCCGGTCGGGACGTGGCGCAGCCTGGTAGCGCACCTGAATGGGGTTCAGGGGGTCGCGAGTTCGAATCTCGCCGTCCCGACCAGTATGCTTGTTGGTCCGCGTCCGCGGTCTCTTTAATGTGAGCCAATCGCAGGGCTTGGGCCGTCGGCTTTGTCGACGCTTCGGCTGAGGTCTGCGTCTAGAGCCTCCCGGATCCGAAGACAGAGTTCCTCGGGTCGAAACGGCTTCTTCAAGAGGCGTCCTTCCGGCAAGGCTCCGTTCTGAACGGCGGGCAAGTCTGTGAAGCCCGACATAAAAAGCGCCTGAAGATTTGGAAACAGGCGAGTCATCCGCCGATAGAAATGCGGACCGTTTTCGCCCGGCATGCTGACGTCGGACAACAGCAGATCGATTCCCTGCGCTTCCTCTGACAGGATCCGTTCGGCGTCGGCTGTTGAACCGGCCGCAATCGCCCGGTACCCACGACTTGTAAGCGCTGCGGTCACGAGTTTGAGCACGGCGGCATTGTCCTCAAGAACCAGAATCGTCTCGGTCCCCCCCGCTTCCGGAACTGCTGCGGCACCCGGTTCCTCCGACGGTGGAGCTTCAACGGTGGGCAACAGGATGGTGAAAGTCGTCCCCTCGCCGGGACGACTGGAGAATTCGACGCAACCCTGGTGCTGGGTGACGATGTTATAAACCGTTGCCAGTCCCAGCCCGGTCCCCTTTCCCACATCCTTTGTCGTGAAAAAGGGTTCGAAAATCCTGTTCTGAATATCAGCTGGAATCCCCTTCCCAGTGTCCCGCACATGGAGTCGCAGGTATGTTCCCGGCGCAAGAAGCGGCGCGTCTTCAGTCAAATTTGAATTGTCCAGCCAGATCGTCAGCGAACCGCCTTCGGGCATGGCGTCGCGGGCATTGATGACCAAATTCAGCAGCATCTGTTCCAGTTGTCCAGGGTCGCCCGCCACGAAGTCGCGTTCTGCCGTAGAGTAGAACTTCAGATGGATATGACTGCCGATGACACGCTCCAGCAGGTGCAGCATGTCGCTGAAGAGCTCCTTTGCGGACAAGCGCGTGGACAGATCAGGCTCCTTACGGCTGAACGCCAGTAGTTGATGGGTCAACTTGGACGCTCGGTCCGACAGTTCCAGGATCTGTTCGATCTGGCCTCGACAGGATTCATTCTGCGACTGCGACTCCAGAACCGATTCCGCGGTGCAAATGATGCCGGTGAGGAGGTTGTTGAAGTCATGCGCCACGCCTCCAGCCAGACTGCCGATCGCCTGCATTTTCTGACTGTGCAGGAGGTCCGCCTGCAGTTGCCGGCGTTCCGCGTCGGCCTGCTTTCGCGCGCGAATGTCGCGCATCACCGCCAGCCATTGCAACTTGCCGGCGATACGAGCCTGATGCGTATGAATCTCTACCTGCAAAGGGTTGCCCTGACAGGTGACGCCCTCCCACTCGAACCGATCGGTCCAGAACAATGCGTCCGGGTCGAGCCAGTCCAGGCAGGCGGAATCTCGATCCAGCACCACTTCAGGCGGAAGCTCGAACAGTTCTCGCGCGGTGCGATTGATCTCTGTCACCCGGCCAGTGGCGGGATCGATCAGAAGGATTCCTTCTTCCACGGATTCGAAAATCGCTGCGTAACTAGCCTCCGACTTGTCTCGGGCTGCTTCGGCGCGACGGCGGTCTCTGGTGAGCAGAAAAGCCCCGCTTCCGATTATCAAGACGGCGCCCAGCAGACCCAAGCCCGCCACAAGAATCCACTTCCGGCTCGGAGTCGTGAGTTCCAGATTCGAAAGTTCCAGCTGGAAGTCGCTTCCGGGTGGCACCGTCAAGGCAAATGAGGTAATGCTGCTGTGGCTGATTTCGCGCGGCTCTATCATCGGATTTACAAATTCATTCCAGCCGAAGTGCTGAAGCGGAATTTCCAGATCAGACCAATTCGAGCCAGGCAATGCTTTGACCGTGGACCACGTCAGCTTCTCGGGGACTTCCTCGATGAGCCCGTTTAGTTCCAGCTGAACGTATTGCGCGTCACCCGTCGCTCGCCAGCGCAGGCGAATGAAGCTGTTCGAAGATGCGACGAGATTGCGCTCGATAACAAAGCCGGAATATCGCTCTGCATCCTGGATTGAAATTACATACGAGTGAGAATCGGGCGAGCTCGCAGATTCAATACGGACGTCGTCATAGTAGGCGAAGATGTTGCCGCGGACCAGCTCCAGCCTCAATTCCCCATCGTCGGCCGGAAGGAGCGAAAGAGATTCGCTTGACGCCATTACGAGCGCCAGCGCTGCGGCGGCGAGGAGGGAAGCAATGCCCAATCCCAGCAAAGCGAGAAGGGGCCGGTCAAGATGCACCCCGATGGTCTTGCGTTCAGGAGACGCGTCCATGCGGATGGCTTCAATCCGATCCTTTTCCATTGAGTCCCTCGACATTCAGATAGTTCTCCGGTCTCGGTTGCGATTTAAGAGTCAGGAGCGAACCACCCAAGGCAGGACCATCCGGCGAGAGCCGAAATCCGGATGCTTTCATGAATATGCTTCTGATTCAATACGTCGCACACTATAAGAAAAATTGGGCTGAATAACTGTGAGAACCGTCACTGATAACGGCGGCGCAGGCCCTCGATAGAAGTGATACTTGGGCCACAGCGTCGGCTAGCGAATCCAGACCGTCTGCACGTTGACGAACTCGCGAATCCCGAAATCGGAAAGCTCGCGGCCGAAGCCCGAATCCTTGACGCCTCCGAAAGGGAGGCGTGGGTCGGAAGCCACCATGCTGTTGACGAACACTTGCCCTGCCTCGATTTCAGAGGCCAGTTCCCGGGCTCTTTCGATGTCGTCGATCCAGAGGCTGGCGCCCAGGCCGTAGTCGGAATCGTTGCAGATCGCAACTGCCTCTGCGAGGTCCTGCACCTGCATCAGGGCGGCCGCGGGTCCGAACGTTTCTTCCCGCGCGGCCGTCATTGGGCCGGTGACGCCGGCCAGAACGGTGGGTTCAAAAAAGAAACCAGGCCCTGTCACGGGGGAGCCGCCGGCCAGAACGCGCGCCCCTTCGGATTCGGTGCGGCGGACCTGGCGCTCCAGAGCGTCGCGCAAATCCTGACGGGCCATCGGACCGATGTCGGTTCGGCGATCCTTTGGATCGCCCCTTCGAAGCCGTCGCACGCCGTCGAGAAATCGTTCTTCGAATTCGGGATAGACGGAGGCCTCGATCAAAAAGCGCTTGGCGGCGATGCAGCTTTGCCCGGTGTTCTGGAAGCGGGCCTGGACGCCGGTGTCGGCGGCGGCCGCCATGTCGGCGCCGCGGCAGACGATGAAGGGATCCGAGCCGCCCAGTTCCAGAACCACCGGCTTGAGCGCGCGGCCGGCCTGGGAAGCGACGGCCCTCCCGGCCCCGACGCTACCCGTCAGCGTGACTCCCGCGATTCGCCGATCCGCGATGACGTCTCCGACTCGGCGAACGGGAAGAAAGAGATTCTGGAACAATCCTTCGGGAAAACCGGCTTCTCGAAAGATTTCCTCAGCCGCCAGCGCGGTTTCAGGGACGCTGGGGGCATGCTTCAAAATGATTGCGTTGCCGGCCAGCAGAGCGGGAGCAGCGAAGCGAATTACCTGCCAGAGCGGATAATTCCAAGGCATGATCGCCAGAATGGGGCCCAGAGGCAGAAACTGAACGTAACTTTCCGAGGCGTCCGATTCTCTGACTTCCCGCCTCAGAAACTCTTCCCCCGCGTCGGCGAAGTACTCCAATCCCCAGGCGCACTTATCGGCTTCCTTTTCCGCCTGCACAACCGGCTTCCCCATCTCGGACGTCATCGTGCGAGCCAGCCGGAGCCTCTCTTTCCCGATATATCTGGCCGCTGCGCGCAGCAGCTCCGCCCGGCGCTCAAATGAAACGCATCGCCATTCGGAAAACGCCCGGCGGGACTTCTCGAGCGCTTCTTCGACCTGCCCGCCCGTGTGTGCGTCGAAGAGCCGAATGGGCTCTCCGGTGGTTGGGTTTACGGATTGGAACTTCTCATCTGCAGCCATTTTGATTCGCTTCGATCGCCAGGGCGGAGGACTCCGGAGTATGCCGCTGCCGGCCCAAGGCGCCTGCTCGGGATCCGAAAGTTCCTACCATGCCGACGTCATTCATGGTAACCTTTCCGCATTCAGGGTGCGCGGTCCCATGTGATCTCATACTGGAGAGCCTCCAAGATGAAACGAAAGAAAGCGTCGGATTTCGATCGTCAACTTCTCAATCTCTACGACCTGTACGTTCACGGAGGAATCAGCCGCCGGGAGTTTCTGGATCGTGCGGCCCGGTTCGCAGTGGGAGGCTTGACCGCTTCCGCAATTCTGGAAAGCCTCACCCCGAAATACGCGCATGCGCAGCAGGTTCCTCCCGACGATCCGCGATTGAGGACAGAATACATCCAGTACCCTTCGCCGCAGGGGCATGGAGAAGTTCGCGGCCTGCTAGCCCGGCCCGCGGATGCGGCCGAGCGCCTTCCCGGAGTCGTTGTGGTCCACGAAAATCGCGGATTGAACCCCTACATTGAAGACGTCGCGCGGCGTCTGGGTGTCGAAGGCTTTCTGGCCCTGGCCCCGGACGGTTTGACCCCCGTTGGAGGCTACCCTGGCAACGACGACGAGGGACGGCAGCTGCAGGCCGGTTTGGACAGGGACAAGTTGATGGAGGATTTTGTCGCGGCAGCCGTCTTTTTGCAGGCGCACCCGGAATGCACCGGAAAAGTCGGCGTAGTGGGATTCTGTTTCGGAGGGCTGGTTTCCAATACCTTGGCAGTCAGATTGCCGGACCTTGCAGCCGCAGTCCCATTTTACGGAGGCCAGCCGGCCCCAAAGGATGTCGCTCGAATCCGAGCTCCGCTGTTGATTCATTACGCTGAAAATGATGAACGAGTCAACGCCGGCTGGCCGGCCTACGAAGAGGCCCTGAAAGCCCACGGAGTGGAGTATACGGTACACTTTTACGAGGAGACCAACCACGGCTTTCACAACGACACGACACCTCGCTACGACGCGGAGGCCGCCAGCCTCGCCTGGCGGCGCACGATCGACTTCTTCAATGGAAAACTTCGGTAGTCGTCAGACCGGTCGGCGCCCTACTGGATTCCCTTGTGAACCAGCCGATCGATTTCGTGGCCTGTCAGACGCCCTTCGACGATCAGCTCGAATAGATCGTCAAATGTCCAATCTGGCGGGAGCTTCAGTCTTTCGGCCAGATCTTCCCGGTTGAGCGGGTGTTTTTTGGCCAACACAAGCGCGTCGAGGTGGTGAATGTCTCTGGCCTGGTATGGGCAGTTTTCAATGGAGACAGAAAGTGCGCAGCCGGCCAGAACGTAGGCAGCGCCCTCGGCAGCGAATCCCATGTAGAGATCTTCCTCTGCGGGAGGGCCGTAGCCGGAATAGTCCACCCGTTCCACTTCTACGAGAACGCCTTTCTTTAGATCGAACAGCCGATAGAAATCCTCTTCCTGCAGTCGGTCCGCGGGAATAACGCTGAGCAGCCCCTGCGGTTCGCCGCCGTCGTCTTCCAGGATCCGCACGGCAGTCTCTGAAAGAACTTCCCGAAGGGCGCTCTTCGCTTCGTTCAAACTTCGGTATCGAATGGCTTTCAGGACTTCGGCCATGCTCCCCATTTTATGCTCTTCAGGTCAGAAATGCGCAGGCGCTTCCGGCGCCTGACAAAAAGTTTGACAGTTTTGCCGCCTCCTTCAATAATTAGAGGGAAGTCTTTCAAAAATGAGACTCACATACCTGGCATTTAGCGTGATTCTTTTTGCGGATTTCCTGCCTGCGGAAACGCAGTTCAGGGCCCGAGGGGGAGACGACTCTCGCCTTTCGAATTCGATCGATCGCATGCGCTTGGACGATCTGGATGTTGAGCCGTTGTGCGATCACTTGATGAACGGCAACCCAGCGCTTTTGGAGGAGGACCTGCACCTCTTGATCCGGCACAACATCCAATTCATCTTATTCAACAAGATGAACGACTCCCGTTTTTTGGTGCATCCTGGAGCACAGCGGGTAGCCGATCGAATTCTGGTCATTTTGACTCTTGCCGACGAACTGGAGGAGTTGATACAGGAGGGACGTCGAGCCGCAGCTGACTCGCGATCAGGCGATTACCGTCGATTGGTGGACCGGATCCGGGACACAGCCCGGGAGCTTAGAAGGAGCTTCAACGGGTATTTCGTAGAGTTGCATGCCAGTCAATTCGTGCTCCAAATCCCCAAGCTCCAGGATGAATCGGTTCAGTTCGTCCATTATATCGTTCAGACGGACCGCATCTACAGGATGTTGCGCAAGCAGTTGGAGGATTACTTTCTGAGCGCCAGTCCCGGACAGATCGGCGTGACCAAGTATCAGGAATCCTCCATTGAAGTCCTGTGCGAATCTCTTGAAAAATTGAGCCGAGAAGTCTTCAATCGGCTCTCGGATTGAAGCTGCGCGCTGCGTGCCATTCTGTGAGCATTTTCGATTTGTCAAGCGCTGAGCGGCTTTTTCGCACAAAAGCTGTGGCAATCCACGTCCCCTGACGGCGTCCCCCCCAGCGGTTCCATTTAATGATACGCACCCAGATGCGTGAACGGTGGTGGCTCAAGCGGACGACTCCCGGAGAATCCGGAACTCAGAACTCGGAACGAAAAAGTTTCGAAGTGTCGTCGATTTAGAATAAAATGTAACACTTATCGAATTTTACGCTGACTGATGAGAAAGCGATCGCCTGAGGTGCCAAAGGGTCACGGAATGGAATTGCAAATGAAACGCCGGAGGGGACAATCGAAGTACCGGTTTCGCCTGAAAAGAAGGCCGATTGCGGCTGCCTCGCACCGAATGATTCTGCTGATTGTCTGGACCCTGCTGCTGGCAAGTGCTGCACCCCTTGCCGCGCAGAAGATCGAAGAGATCGAAAGGCACCTTCGCGTGCTGGCCTCCGACGAAGCCGCAGGTAGGGGAAACGGCACGCCGGAAGCTCTGCTGATCGCCGAATACATTGCCCGCGAAATGGAGGCGTTCGGCCTTCAACCGGCCGGCGAAGCGGGAACGTATTTTCAGGATTTTGAATTTCAGTTCGCCCGCCATTTCGGAAGCGAGAATCGAGTTGAATTTCGGCTGGGCGAAAACACCGTTGCCTTGGAGCTGGGCAGGGATTACGTCCCATTGAGTTTCGGCGGCCAGCAAGATATCAATGGCTCGTTGATATTTGCCGGATTCGGCATTCACGCTCCCGATTTGAACTACGACGACTACCGCGGTTTGGACGTTCGGGGCAAGGTGGTCGTCATGTTCGACCACGAACCGCAGGAGAACAACCCGGACGGGATCTTTTCGGGAAGGCAGTTGTCCGTATACGGATCGGAGCTGTACAAGATCCTTCACGCGAAATCGCGAGGGGCCGCCGCCGTCATACTTCTTCCGGACACTTTTCAGCACGGGCCTGGCTCGGACTGGAGCTTCGACCGGACGCGGGAAATCGAGGATCTCGGGATCCCGGCAATTCGCCTGAACAGTCGCTGGTCGGAGGAGTTGCTGGCTATGAGCGGTTCTCCGGCCCACCGCATCGGAAGTTGGATCGATGCGCACTTGATCCCGTTCTCCTTCGAGATTCCGGCTGTTCAGGCACGCCTTTCCGTGGACATGGTCACGGAAAGCAGAATCATTCGGAATGTCATCGGGTTCCTGCCTGGCGAATCGGATGAGGTCATCATCTTGGGCGCTCACTACGATCACCTGGGGACGGGCGGCCCGGCTTCGCTGGCTCCGGACCTGAGGGGCGACATCCACAACGGCGCCGATGACAACGCTTCCGGCGTCTCCGCCCTCCTGGAGCTGGCCAGGGTTCTGGCCCGGGAGAACCTCGAACGGGGAATCCTGTTTGTTTCCTTTGGCGGAGAGGAGCTGGGTTTGCTCGGGTCTCAACACTTCGTCGACAATCCCACAGTCCCCATGGAGCGCTCGCTGGCCATGCTGAATATGGACATGATCGGGCGCAGCGACGGACGCCTGCTCATCGGAGGCGTCGGAACGGCGCCCGCTTTTGAAGCGATACTGAACGAGTTGCAAGCCTTTTCCGACCTTCAGTTCGAATACGCCTATACGCCCCATGCCTCCAGCGACCATTTGTCGTTCGCACGTCAGGGCATGCCGGTCCTGTTTTTCTTTACTGGCCTGCATATGGACTATCACAGGCCATCCGATGAGATCTCGGAAATCGAGTTCGAACGCTTGACCGAAGTGGCCCGCGTCGTTGGAGACGCTCTACGGGTGCTGACCCTCCGAAACGTCGATCTGGAGTACGTGGATCTCTTGGGGAGCGACTGGGCGGCTCCCAATCAAAGAAACCCGCTATTCGGTTCGATTCCGGACACATCCTGGATGGAGGATGGCGTGAGAATGGATGGAGTGCTGGCGGAGAGCCCTGCCGCGCAGGCCGGTCTGCGGCCCGGAGATATTCTGATTCAATTTGGCCGTCACCCCATTTCCTCTATCTACGACCTGAAAGTAGCCCTGAATTCCTATCGGCCGGACCAGGTGGTCGACGTTACCGTATTGCGCTCCGGCGCTGTGATTCGTCGCCAAGTTCGGCTGTCGGCCCCCTATTAGCCCGCCTGGCTGTTAAATGAAGGAATCGCTGTCGGCCGAGTGGGTCGAAGGCTGCCGACGGCCTCGGTCGGCGATGAAGTGACTAAAGGCTGCCAGCGCACCCTGCAGGATTGCGGAAACATGGACAGCCGGAGTTCGAACCATCCGGTGAACTCGATTCGTCTGGCGAGCGTACTGGTGGAGGCCGTAATCGAGCATGCGGTCGGCCTCGTGTACTTTCTCTCGCGTGGCGGCGATGCCGCGAATTGCATTTTCATCCAGTCTCTTCGCGTTGGAGGCTACGGATTCCAGAACCCGGGACAATTTCCTTTCGAATGCAGGAATTCTTTCCTGCACCCAACCGGCCCGGTCCAGGAATGCGCCCGAAGCGCGCATACCCTGTTCCAGGTTCTGCATCCTCGTCAATGTCCTGATTTCCAACTTGCGGACTTTTCGCCGCATTCGGACGAGGAAGAACACGGTGCCGATCGTCTGAATCAACATCAGAGCAGCCATCGTCAGCACGAGGACAGTGGCAAGCGAAGGGTTCGAAATAGCTAAGTCCATTCGTTACTGCACCATACCACATGCCTTTATCTCCTGTGAAGCGTCCTGACCATCCGGTTTCAGGCCTTCCCCTTCGGCCGCGTAGCGAAGACGGGCTGTCCGAATCAACAGATAAATTGCCAAAACAAAGTAAAATCCTGAGAGCAACAGCAAGGTGATAAATGCGAACCAAACCAGCGTCATGATATGAACCTCCTGATGCTACTCACCCAAGCAAGAACCATTCCCAACACGGCGAGAGGATTTTGAAATGAAGCCGAAGCCTGTTTCCGCATCCAGAACGACGATGAGCGAACTGGTCCTTCCCAATGACGCCAATACCCGAGGCAATGTCCTGGGAGGCAAGGTCATGCACCTGATGGACGTTGCTGCCGCAATGGCCGCTCTTCGGCATTGCCGGCAGCCAGTCGTGACGGTTTCGGTCGACTCCCTCCGTTTCCTGCACCCCGTTCAGGTGGGGGAGGTGATGTTGCTGGAAGCGGTCGTCACTCGAGCCTTTGAGACTTCGATGGAAGTCCTGGTCGAGGTCGAGTCTGAAAACATGCTGACCGGCAAGCGCAAGAAAACCTGCTCCGGATTTCTCACCTTCGTCGCCGTCGATTCGAAGGGGCGGCCAACACCGGTTCCTCCCATCCATCCTGAGACCGATTTGGAGCAGAACCGCTTTGCCGAAGCCCAGGAACGTCGCGAAGCCAGGCTTGCGGTGCGCCGATCCGGATCTTAAGAAGAGACAACGCGTCGGCCTGGCCGAGGCGAGGCAAGCCCGGCGGTTCGCCGGACTGAAACATTCCTGGTCAGGATGTTTCTTTATAGTCATAGCCTGAAAGGACGCGATATGGGTCAGAAGCTGGATCTTCCAGAGAATCACCCGATCCGGAAGTTGTTTCGGACGTTGACGGGGCGAGCTTTTGAGCAGTCGTCACTGCAGGACAGGGACTTGCTGTTGTACCTGACCGATTTGCTGATCCACTTCATCGCAGTCGAGAATCTGTATCAAATCAAGGATGAGGAAGGCGAAGCGCTGGTATACCTGATCGATATGCTGGAAAAAGCGGGCGATGCCCCCCGCGGGGATAAGAAGCGCTGCTACAAGCATATCGGCGATTACAGTCTTTTCATCTTGGGAATGTTTCCCGAAAGCCTGAGTTATGGACGCCGGATGATTCCCCAGTCCTACTACGTAGACACGGGCCGCCGCAGCTACATGGCCGCCAGCGAGTTCGAAGCCGACTCTCACGCAGTGACCGTCTACCGCAAGCTCGCCGAAAAATACGAACACTGCGTCCTGTCTCTCAATTGGGTCCGCGAGTATACGACCGACCCCTTCTATCAGTACATGTTCCGGCAATTCGGCTACATGTGAAGGATCGCGTCCGTCGACGGAGCGGCACTAGTTCGGATTTCACATGCCCCTTTTACTGCGGCGCCTTGCATACGCGCCCTCGCTTCGGAAGGAAATGAGAAATCCGGGTTAAACGGACCGGAGGGTCGCCTGAATGATCAGATAGTAAACGAAAATCCTAGGGAAGCGCACCAGCGAGGCCACCAGAAAACGCGACCAGTCCATTCGCAGGATCCCCGCGGTCCAGCAAGTGATGGACCAGGGCAGCGGGGTCAACGCCGCCAGTACGATCGCCCAGCTCCCGTACCGTTTTGTGACCAGAACGCTCCTTCTGCGGTAACGGCCCATCAGGACGCGCGCAACTCGGGTGCCGCCTACATGACCTCCCAGAAACCAGCCGAGATGACCGCCCAGAATCGATAGAATTCCCAGTAGGGCGATCCGCCGGGGCCACTCTGCGTTCAGTTCGCTGGTGGCTACGATCCAAAGTATGATGTCCGGGGGAAGCGGGCTTACGATCGTCTCGCTGAGGAAAAAGATTCCCGTCAACCCACCGAAGCCCAGGCGATCGTTGATTACATTAGCAAATGTTGTCACTTCCTCCCTGAAAAAGTGACCTGAAAGTCCAACCGCAGCCAGCAGGATCGCCAGAAGGACCAGCGCCCCCAAGATCTTTCTGCGCAGAAAGCGCTTTTCCGCGTCTTGGTTTGCGTTCCCCTGAGGAACTGGGCTGGATTCAGATTCGTTCACGATCGATTCGAAGTTTCGGATGACAGGCGGTTAAGGAATGCCGGTTCGGATGCATCGGTTGCAGGCGTCGTGACCACATCGGCGAGTCTAGCATAGGAGCCAGTGTTGAAAGTTCTGATGCCCTCCGGGTTGTGGGCGGCGCATCAGGATTTTCACCACGCGCTGCAAAGGGGGACAGTCGAAGCAAGGCGGCTCACACGAAGCGGCTTGCATGCTGATTCCGGGCAGAACCGGTGCAAATCAATGCCCCGCAGCGTCGCTTGACCCTTTCAGTTTCAGTTTCCTTCCGCCACTCGCGATCCCCCGCTGGTCCTGATCCGGCCCAGCGACGCACTGCCGTAATAGGTTACATTCGAGCCTCCGCTAAGATTCGCATGGATTGCGCCATCCGTTCTGACAGTGCTGCGGGAACCTCCCGAGAGACGAGCCTCCAGTTCGCTGCAGGCGAATGCATTCAGGTCGAAACGGCTTCCGCCGGAGCCTCGGATGGATAGCCTCTCGGCGGCGCCGTCCAGTAGAACGCGGCTGCCGCCTGAGAGAGTGAGTCTCGTATCGCCGGCCCGCAATTCCCCTTCTAGACGGGATCCCCCGGAAAGGTTCGCCTCAAAGCCGCCCGGCGCCGTCGACATGCGCAGCCAGCCTGTCGCGCCCCCACTCAGGTTCAAGACGGACAGTTCCGGCATCTGTATGGTGATGTTGATGGGGCCTGCGCCTCTCCAAAGGCGCCTGTCCAAGGAGAATTGCAGCGAGTCTCCTTTCTGTTCCACCCGAAGCCGCTCCAGATCCTCCGGAAGTCCGTCCGCCTGCACCCGATAGGTCTCCGACTGCGAGATCTCGACGATCATCCCGGATCTCACGACGACGCGAGTGAATCCCGAAAAATCAAAGGCTCGCGGCTGCGCTTTTGCCTGGGAACCAGACGACATCAAGGCTGTAGAAAGAACGAAAGTCAAAATAGGCAAGCTTTTCTTCATCATTGCTTTCATACGGATCTGGCGTGGATTTAGTTCTATCTGAGACTGATTTTGAGCCAGTTCTCAAAAATCGGCAACCTTCTTGCGGCGGTCTGAGTTCCTGCGGCGCGGAAGCGAAGAGTTTCCGGGTCGGCTAGCTCGCCAAGAATTCCAGTACGGGCCGACGCAGCCCCATTGCGAGCACGACCAGGATGATTCCTGCACCGCAGACGGTCAGGATGGCCTGGATGTTGTGCCCGCTCAAATCGGCTGCCAGGCCGCCCAGCGCCATGCCGAACGGAGACGCCGCCGAAGCGATCGCCAGCACCAGCCCCATCACTCGACCCCGCAATTGGCGACCCGCAGCCATCTGAAAAAGCGTCATGACGTTGATGTTGAAAATGCCCAAGCCGACTCCGGTGACCAGCATCAGCAGAAGCGCCAGCTCCGGCCGGGTGATCCAACTCAAGGCTACGATCGCGCCGCCGGCCATCACCAGAATGGCGACCAGAAGCCTGGCTCTATTGTCGGGACTGATCCGGATCGTACCGGCAACCAGATAGCCGACCACCGAGCCGGCGCTGAAGGCGGCCAACAAAATGCCGAACCATTCGGCGCCCCGGCCCAGATTCTGCTGTACCAGAAAGGGCATGAGCACGAGCAGCGGCATGGCGAAGAAATTCACGAAACCGACCAGAATCAGAAAGTTCTTCAGTCCCGTGCGGCGCCAGACGAACCGCAGGCCTTCGACCAGGTCCTCATAAAATCGGCTCCAGCGCATCCGCGCTTCTCCGGATCTTTCTCCCGAACTGCCGGGAAGCTGAATGAAGGTCTCGCTGGCGGCTGAAAAGAGGAAGCTCAGCCCATCGAAAAGGAAAAGCAGGGGAGCGCCTACCAGCGCGTATGCCACGCCTCCGGCGCCTTGGCCCAAAATGGTGCCGAACTGAAATACAAACTGGATCATGGAGTTGGCCGCCGGCACGCGGGAGATCGGCACCAGGTCCGGTACGGCCGCCAATATTGCGGGGCGAAAAAATGCCTGGATCGTTCCGGTCAAAACAGCCGTGACGAAAAGCGCCGCGGTCAGGATCTGGATCGATGCCCCCTGGGTGAAGAACAGCATCGCCAAGAGCAGGACGCTGAGGCCGCTCAAGAAGTCCGCCCACACGATGATCGACTTGCGGGAATATCGATCCGCGAGAGTTCCTCCGACCGCGCCCAGGAGAACTGAAGGCAGGGCGGAGACCATCATCAGGATCCCCATCAGACTGGCTGAGCCGGTGGCCTCCATCGTCCAGTAGAGGAGAGCGACCAGGAACGCCTGGCTTCCTACCTGGCTGACCAATTGACCTTGCCAGAGTAGAACGAAATTGCGATTCAGCAGTCGCGCGTCTTTTCCCGACATCAACTTCAAAGGCCTCCCGCACCTCGCAGCCGGGCAGAGATTTACCATGGAGCGCCGCAATGCACAAGGCAGTTCGGCCCCCGGATCTCTTGCGGTGCATCAGCGAGACGCCGCCGGGCGGCAACGCGGTTGACGCGCCCCTTTGCGGCGCCGTAACAGCAGGCGCATAAGAAATCCGGGTCAAACGGCCGGTCTGCGAAGCCTGGGTAAGTAACGTCCGGTTTGAGCCATGTAGCGTCTGTATTCCTCTCCGAATTGCAGCAGCAACTCTTTCTCTTCCAGCCGGGTGCGTCTGGCCAACAGTATCCAGGAGAAAGCTAGAAATGGGACGAACCCCCAAAGATCTGTCAGCAGCGAGAGGTTGAGCCAGAGCAAGGAACCGAACGTGTACAGAGGGTGGCGGATCCAGCGGTAGGGTCCATGCGTGACCATTCGGGCGTCCGGGCGCACCACGACCGTGTCGGTCACGTTGGCGCCGAGACTCGAAAACACCCAGTACAGGACTCCAACCGTTGCCGCGGAAGTGCCGGCTGCGAACCAACGGACGGAATCGGGCAAGCCCATTCTGGCCCAGTCGAGCCAAGGGGGATGTGCGATATAGGCGAACAGAAGCAGAAAGGCCAAGAATGCGGGGAGTCTCAGCATGACGGCAGAAAGCCGTCCTTCCTTCCAACGGGAGGCCTTTCCCCCGCAGTGGTCGGCCCGCTTGCGATAGTAGCCGCTGATCGTCAGTGCGCTGACGATCACCAAAAGCGTTAAAAGTCGAAAAATAGGCTCGGTCATAAATTGTTCCTAAATTAAAAGTTAGTTAGAACTAATTTTCACTCTTTTTGTTGTTCTCCGTCAACAAGATTTTGTTTTCTCCGCCCAAAATGAGACGGAACCACGCCGCCCGGAACACGGCATTTCAGGAATTTCACCACGGGCTACCGGCAGTCTTGCCGATATTGACAAAGGGGATTCGAAGTTCCTATAATTCGTTACATGGCGAAATATGACTTATATACGATCGCCTCGGTCACGCGTGCGTTAGCCGATGAGAACCGGCTGCGCGCGCTGCTGGCTTTGCAGCAGGGAGAACTCTGCGTCTGCCAGATCGTCGAGCTGCTGCAGCTGGCCCCATCCACGGTCTCCAAGCACATGAAGATCTTGCGGACAGCGAGACTGGTGGAGGCCAGAAAAGTCGGCCGCTGGGTCTACTACCGGCTGCCGGACGAGTCGGCGGATCTGGTCCAGGACGTGCTGGCCTGGCTGTGCGGATTCTCCGGATGCTGCCCGGAGTTCAGGGAGGATCGAGATCGTCTCGAGCAGATTCGATCGATCGAACCGGAAGCGCTTTATCAGCTTCAGACCGAGGGCGGATCGGCGGCATGAACCGAAATCGGGCAGACAGGCGGCGGCTCTATCAGTCGATATCGATCCGAGGTCTTCCAAAAGGAGCGGTGAATTCAGGAAAGGAAGGAAACGATGAGTGCAATTACCATTCGAGAGGAAATCAAGAAGAAGTACGGCGAGGCCGCCCGTCAGGCGGCGATCGGGGAAAGCGCCTGCTGCGGAGAGCTCGAATCTTCGTGCGGGAATCCCATTACATCGGATCTTTACGATGTGGCCGAGTTGGCGGGTCTCCCTGAAGAGGCCTTTCGAGCCTCCCTCGGCTGCGGAAATCCGACCGCGCTGGCCGAGTTGAAGCCGGGGATGATCGTTCTGGATCTCGGCTCCGGCGGCGGCATCGACGTCCTGCTGTCGGCACGCCGTGTGGGCGCTACGGGAAAAGCCTACGGACTGGACATGACTGACGAAATGCTGGAATTGGCGAGAGGCAATCAGCGCAAGGCAGGCGTGGAAAACGCGGAGTTCCTGAAAGGAGAAATGGAACAGATTCCGCTGCCGGACAATCATGTCGACGTCATCATCTCCAACTGCGTCATCAACCTTTCGGCCGATAAGGACCGCGTTTTCGCCGAGGCTTTTCGCGTCTTGAAGCCGGGAGGGAGGCTCGCCGTTTCAGACATTGTGGTCAGAGGCGAGATTCCGGCAGAGGTGCGACGCAATGTGGAGCTCTGGATCGGGTGCATCGCCGGGGCCTTGGAGGAACGGGAATATCGGCGTCGACTGCAGCGTGCGGGATTTGAATCGGTTGAACTGGAGACGACTCGGACCTACTGCGTCAAAGACGCGCGCAGCTTTTTGGAGCAGGCTGGAGTTGACGTCGACTCCATCGCCTCTGCGGTCGATGGTAAATTCATCAGCGCCTTCGTGCGCGCCATCAAGCCGAATCAGAGGTCCTGACCTGACTGGGAATCTACGCAGGAGGGCGGCTCGGCAGGCCTGGGGCCGGATCTCCTGACGACGGAGTCGCGCAGTTGGCCGCCTTTTTCCTTGATCTTGGTCAGAAGGCGGCAGGCCCACTCGAATTCCGTCGACAGGAGGACCAGTCCGGCGATTACAGCCGCCCAACCGGGGCCCGGCGTGACCCACATGACGACGCCCGCCCCCAACAGCGTGAAACCGGCGATAATCTTCAGCAGTCGCTTGGCTTTCAGGTACATGCAGCGTCCGGTGTTGTCAGTTCGTTTGGATCCGCTTTCCGAACCGCGTTGCAGCGGCCGCGCTCGTTGCGGTCTTTCTCCTTCGCCTATTGGATGCAATTCGGCGGCGGAGAGTTCCCTGAAATTTCACGGCTCGAGTTTCGTTCAGGTTCAAGTTTGCGGTTTGAGACTGTCCGGGAGGCCGGGCTAGTTCGGCCGCCGGCAACGCCGGATCATTCGGGCGAGAGACTTTGAAGGTGCTGAGGGAAGCTTCAGGCAAGTGCCCTGAAAGGGCGGCCACAGCGTCAGCCCA
>CAZAEY010000050.1:12302-21717 GCA_964484155.1 uncultured Acidobacteriota bacterium | reverse complement strand
AAGAACCCTACCCCCGCTCGACCCGGCTGATCAGGAGGCCTGTGACGACGACGGTCACGGCGCCGACGACGTTGAACCAGAGAAAGGAGACGGACGTGGTCAGGCTGACGACGGCCACTGAGGTCATTCCGGCCAGCAGTCCGAAGAAGGCACCGTTGGCGGAGGATTTCCGGAACGCGATGGCCAGGATAAAGACGCCCAGAAGAGAACCGTAAAAGAAGGATCCGAAGCGATTGACGACTTCGATCAAAGAACCCAGGTAGGCGGCGTACATGGCCACGATGGAGGCCAGGATTCCCCAGAAGGCGGTGGCCAGTTTGGAAAAGCGCAGGTAATGAGATTGACTGCGTTCGGGTCGGAATCGCCGATAGAAGTCCATGACTGAGGCGGTCGACAGGGAATTCAGTTCCGAAGAAATGCTGGACATGGCGGCCGCGAATATGGCCGCGATCATTAACCCGACGACCCCGACGGGCATGTGATGGGTGATGAAGGTCGGGAAGATGTAGTTTACATCGCTGAAGGCGTGTCCTTCGATGCGCCGGGCCATGCCGATTCCCTGAGTTCGGATCCGCTCCCGTTCGCTCAAGGCCAACTGGTAATTGAGCAGCGAGCCGGCGGCGTAGCCGGACCGGGTCAGTTCGGCGGCGGCTCCCCTCAGCTCGGCGGCGGCCTGCTGATATCGGCCTTCCAGTTGCGCGAACTGCACCGCCTCCGTGCTGTTCCGCAGGCGAGCGTCGGCCTGGGGGTGGAAGATCACAGGGGGAGCGTGGAACTGATAGAAAACGAAAACGAGGGCTCCGATCATGAGGATGACGAACTGCATCGGGATTTTGACGAAAGCGCTCATCAGCAGCGCTACCTTTCCCTCTCCTTCCGATCTGGCCGTCAGGTAGCGCTGCACCTGGCTCTGGTCGCAGCCGAAGTACGACAGCATCAGAAACAGCCCGCCCAGCAGACCGGACCAGAACGTGTAGGTTTCGTTCAGATCGAATGAGAAGTCAATGGCGCGCAGGTGGTCTGAAGATCCGGCGATCTTCAGGGCGTCCAGAAAGGAAATATCCGGAGGCATTCCTGCCAGAATGACGTAGATGCAGACGCCCAGGCCCGTAAAGACCAGAGCCATTTGCTTGACGTCGGTCCAGGTAACCGCCTGAACGCCTCCCAGCATGGTGTACAGGATCGTCGGCGCGCCGATGGCCAGCACCGTCAACTCTAGATTCCAGCCCAGGATGATCGACAGGATCACGGCCGGCGCAGCGATGATCACTCCGCAGGAGAGCCCCCGGGAAAGGAGAAAGAAGAAGCTGGTCAGAGTCCGCGTTTTCCCGTCGAAGCGCTTTTCCAGGTACTCGTATGCCGTGTAGACATCGGCGCGGTGAAAAAAGGGGACCGCCGTTACGCACAGAATCACCATGGCGAACGGGAGGCCGAAGTAGAACTGGACGAATCGAATGCCGTCGGCGTATCCCTGCCCGGTGGTTCCCACCAGCGTGATGGCGCTCATCTGGGTCGCCATCACCGACAGGCCGACGGCCCACCAGGGGAGGTTGCGATTGGCCAGAAAGTAACCTCTGACCGTATCGGTCGAACGGCTGCGCTTTACGCCGTCGTAGACGACATACGCCAAATAAGCCGCCACCACGGTCCAGTCGATCCAGGTCATGGCGTCAACAGTTCGGAAAAGAGCCAGAGCAGAAAAATCATAAGAACCGCGTTGACGATGACGGCAACGTAAACCCACGCCCAGAGGTTCCGGTCGTCATTTCGTTTGGCGGTCGGCATGCTGTCTCGTCCGTCTCTGATGGGTGAAAGACTCTGTGTGCCGGTGCACCGGCCTCGAATGGCCGGGTCGGCGCAACCCCGCGGGTCGTCAACCAGTATAGACGTTTGTTCGGAATTTTGAAGTCCGGCCCTGCAAGCGGCGTAGGACCGGTATCCTTGCCGGTCATTTCCGAATCGCCGGCTGGAAGCCAGCGCTACAGCGACACTTCAAAGCTGCGGGTTTCCGCGCCGGCGGGGCCGAGGGAGACGACGAGTTTTCCTTGATCGGTCTGCAGCGTCAGGGAGAAGGAACCGGCGCCGCGGGAAGCGAGACTCGCCTTTTGCAGCGTCTTTCCCCGCAGGGCTTGCAGCGCCTCGTTGACGGCGCGAATCTGGGCGGCCCGCTCCATTCCCTGGGGGGTCGCCCGGAACAATTTGGCCGCGGCGGCTTCGGCGTGAGCGTCGTACAGCGCTCGAATGCGGCCGGTGCTGAGGCCGACCTCGAGCAGGCTACCCAGCAGAGGAAGGCGGGCCTCGGAGATTTCGCCAAGAGCGGCTTCCCGGGCCAGAGCCCGGTACGCTTCTCGCCCTTCCGGGGAGCGCACCCGCTCTGAAAATGATTGCGCCTCAGTCACGATCAATTCCTGTTGCGCTTCGTCCAGTTGCGTCGCCATCATCGTTCTCCTATTGTGAAAAGTTGACAAAGTTTTCGGCCTCTTCGCCGAGGATCGCCTCCACTTCGTGCTCGAAGCCGCCGGTCTCAACCGGGCAGTGCATTCCGCACTCTTTGGGTGCCCCTTTCTCCCACCACCAGCGACCGCTTCTGGCGTCTTCTCCGTCGCGAACCTTGCGCGTGCAAGGCGTGCACCCGATGCTGGTGTATCCACGGTCGTAAAGAGCGTGATAAGGGACGTCGTTGTCCCGGATATAGTCCCAGACCGCCTGTTCGTCCCAGTCGGCCAGAGGGCTGATCTTGACGATCCCTCCGTGGTCGTGATCGATATCGATTTTCCGAATGTTGCCGCGGGTGGCCCACTGATCCCGGCGCAACCCGGTCGCCCATGCGTCCAACTGGTCCAGGACTCCGACCAGAGGCGCTACTTTTCGAATGTGGCAGCAGAGCAGCCTTTTCGGGACGCTCTTATAGAAGAGGTTCACCCCGTCGCGAGCCACCATCCGCTGCACCAGCTTGGAGTCGGGAACCACCACTTCGATCGGAACGTCGTAACGTTCACCGACGCGCTCGATCAATTCGAACGTCTCTTGCGGCATCCTGCCCGTGTCTATGGTGACGACCCGGAAGTCGGGCCGCACCCTCCAAGCCATGTCGATCAAGACGACCGCCTCGATCTGGAAACTGGATATGAGCGCAAAGCGTTCGGTTCCGAAACGTTCGAAGGCCCATTCCAAAATGGCTTCGGGCTCTTCATCTTCGTACAAGGCGGCCAGTTCTCCCGCCTCGTAGTCGTCCATAACCTCTCGTTCGACGATTTTGAGATTGGCTGCTTGCTTCAATTCAACCCTCCTTGCAGCAGGGTGACGAGCTCCTCGTCGCTGCGCTCGCTGCAATAATTCTGAAAGCTCTGATCCGGGCTTCGGCTTTCCAGATAGGCGCGCATCAGAGCCTCCACCTGCGCGTCCAGATCTTCTGTCGGAATCCTCCGGCCGACTGGTCGCCCGATCGAGGCGTCCTTACCCAGACCGCCTCTTAAAAACAAGTCATATGCAGGAGACTTCCGGCCTTCGATGCGGACGGTGGTTCCCTGGATTCCGATGTCGCCCACCCAGTGCTGACCGCAGGCGTGCGGGCATCCGTCCAGGTGGATTCGAAGGTTTGAAACGGCGTCTCCGAAGCGGGATTCCAAATGCTCGACCAGCTGAATCAGTCGCGGCTTGGTGTCCCCAACGGCGAAGTTGCAGTGCGGGTTCCCCGTGCAGCCGATGCTGTGGCCCCTTATCGCTGAGACTTGCAGACTGAGCCCGATCTCTTCCATACGGGAAAGAGCCTCGTCGACTCGATCGTTCGGTACGCCAGTCACAATCAGGTTCTGGTCTCGCGTAAAGCGTATGCTGTCGCCCAGTTCTTCGACCGCTTCGCTGATCCGGATCATTTGGCTGCCGCGCAACAGGCCTGGAAAAACGGGAAAGCCGATGTATGAAAGGCCTTCCTGTCTCTGCCGGTGCACCCCCATGTGATTGTTGCGGCCCCTCGGCGCGGGCAGCTTCTTTAAGGGAGTGAGAGTTCGCCCCAGACGATCTTCCAGCCTTTGGCGGATTGCATCGGCTCCGTGATCCTCGACCATGAATTTAAAGCGGGCCTTGATCCGGCTTCTTCGGTAATTCAGGTCGCCGCTCCATATGTCGAGGATTCCCTTTAACACCTGCAGCGTTTCACGGGGCGTCACGAAGACTCCAAAGGAACGCGCAATCCGGGGAAACGTGGAGAGCCCGCCCCCGACGACGATCGCAAATCCCGACTTCCCGTCCTGAACGGTCCCGATCAGCCCCACGTCGTGAATCTCCGGGCCGTTGCACTGATACGGACAAGCGGAGATCGTCCACTTGTGCTTTCGTGGAAGGTCGCTGTAGTCGCGGTTTCCGTAAAAGTATTCGGCCAACTCCCGCACGACCGGCCGGGTGTCGAACAGTTCCTCCGGATCGATTCCCGCGACTGGGCAACCGGTGATATTGCGGAGGATGTCTCCGCAGGCGCCGGCGGTGGTCAGTCCGCTGCCGGCGAACCGTCGGAAGATCTCGGGAATTCCGGGGAGCCGGACGTGATGGATTTGAATGTCCTGTCGGGTCGTGATCTCCCCGCTGTCCTGGCCGAACTCCCGGGATATCTCACCGATCGCCCGCAATTGAGCGGGAGCCACTTCCCCCCCTGGGATCTTGACGCGCATCATGAATTCGCCGACCTTTGGCTTGTCATGGTAGAGGCCCCACCACTGGAGGCGGAGGATGTCGTCCTCCGGGATTTCCTCGTACTCTCTCTCAACCAACTGCGGCAGTTCTTCCAGCAGATCGAACGGTTGCTTTTCATTCTTGATGCGCTCTACTGAGTTGCGTCGGCGCACTTCTTCCCTGGTGAGAGGTTCGCTTCGACGTACTGCGGGGCCGGGTCTTGTTTTTTGCATCTGGATCTCCACAATTCGGGCGCTGAAAGCGTTTCAGGCGGAAACCTGCGCGAAAGGCGACGGCTTCAGGAATGGATCAGATGAGCTTTCGCGAGATTCGGAGAACGGTTTATTGGCAGGTACAACAATACTTGGAGTAGGCGAGGTCAAAAGGCTGGATGTTCAAAATAAATTCTTGATTCATCATATTGCCTGCTCTCAAGTTTCTTCTCGGTTTCCTAAGGTACGCCGATACGCCCGTTCAAGTCAAGCGGCGATTTGGAGCGCCCGTTTGGAGTGCCCGGGTCTGGAAAATAGAAATTGGCTGCACCAAGTCTTGGTTGCGGTTTGACGTTCCTCCAATTTCTATTTTCCAGACCCGGGCACTCCAAACGCTATTTTTCAGACCCGGGCGCTCCAAACGGGCGCTCCAAATCAGCGCTTGACAATTCGGTGCAGGGACGCGTAGGTTTATATGCGCCCGTCATGAAGCGATCGACTGTTCGGAATTCGGCGTTTGTTACCGTCGGCCCGGCCCTGGGGTCGCGCGAAGGCTGCGAAAACTCCTGCTGCTGTTTTTGTTGTTGTCGCTGTCGCTGTCGCACCCGGTAGTTCGACCGCATCCTTTCCAGATTCCCCCTTCTTTTATTCAGCGGACACAACGGTCAGGAATGCGGTTTTCCCGTCGGCTTTCGAAGAGCCGATAGCCCGCTTACGAAACTCGGAGCCAAGACATGAAATTCTTTCCACTGTATGCGGATCTTCGGGGGCGCCTCTGCCTGCTGATCGGACAGGGGCCGATGGCGGACGAAAAGGAAAAGCTGCTGCAGTCCGCCGGAGCCTGCGTTCGCCGCCGGCCCGCCTTTGATCCTGCCGACGCCGAGGGCGTCATGCTGATCGTGGCAGACGTCGATAACGATGAAGCCGAGGTCATTCGGGCTTTCGCCGATTCGCGGCATATCTTCGTCAACGTGGTCGACAAGCCCCGGTACTGCACGTTTATCTTTCCCGCCATCATTCAGCGCGGAGACCTGATTGTGTCCATTTCGACGTCCGGCAGCTGTCCCGGCCTGGCTGCCTGGCTTCGCAGGAAGATGGAACCGGAGTTCGGTGACGGCTTCGAATCGGCTTTAGAAGTGTTGGCGGAAACCAGACAGCACGTCAAGCAGGTCCTGGAGGCCTACGACGATCGGAAGGAGTTCTATTCCGCTCTCTTTTCACATGGTTTTCTTGAGACGGCATGGCAAGGAGAACAGGCGCTCCGCGACCATCTCGGCAGATATCTGGATGACTTTCGGAGCCGCGAGGAATTTCGCGCATGAAAGTCATTCACCCGAATTTTCCAAACCCCTTCATCGCGAGGCGTTGTTGGAGAGTGGCGTGGATGCCAGGCCCGCGACCTGCCTGCCGGCAGGCATGGCAAAGACCCGGGCAGTCGTACTCGTGCCGTACGCCGAGGAGATCGAGGAAGGGCGACACCGCAGACGCGACGCCATCCGAGGCATTTGCAGGAGGAGTTTGAGAAATGCGGGTGATGAGTTCGATCGGAAAAGTTTTTCTGGTGGGGGCCGGCCCGGGGGATCCGGATCTGCTGACGGTTAAAGCTTCCCGATTGCTGGCGGATGCGGAAGTCGTCGTGCACGACCGGCTGGTCGATCCTCGAGTCATCGAGTTGGTGAATCCGCAAGCGGAGGTGGTTTGCGTGGGCAAAAAGGGCGGACGCTACGGGTTTCCTCAGCAGCAGATCCACGCGCTGCTGGTGCGACGGGCCCGGTCCGGTCAAGCGGTAGTCCGACTCAAAGGCGGCGATCCGTATCTGTTCGGGCGCGGCGGCGAGGAAGCGCTGCACCTGTTGAGCGAGGGGGTTCCCTTTGAGGTCGTGCCCGGCGTTTCTTCGGCATTCGCCGTTCCCGCCAGCGCCGGAATTCCCCTGACGCAGCGCCGCTATTCCTCTACGGTAGCGATCGTCACTGGGCATCAGGATCCGCAGGCTGACAACGCAGTGCGCTGGGATCTGCTGGCTGAAGGCGCCGAAACGCTGGTGGTTCTGATGCCGCTTCAGAACCTGCGCGGCATCGTTTCAAAGTTGGTTCTGCACGGAAAACCCCTGGATACGCCAGCAGCTGTGATCCAGTCCGGCACCTGGAGGGAGCAACGGCAGGTGTACTCCACGTTGAGGGACATCGTCGGACGGGTGGAACGCGAGCAGATCAGTTCGCCAGCCCTGTTGATCGTAGGAAAAGTGGTCGAGTTGGGCGAGCTGCTAGGAGCTTCCTCCGCTCGTGGGGCGGATGAGGAGCCATCGCTGGAGATCCCGAAGCCGGCGGTCAACAGAAGCTAGCCCGGTCTCTGTTGACTCGCGCTGTTGATCGGGCTTTCGTTTTTCGTTGCGGGGCTCCTGTGTTCGGGGGTTCCGAGGTTCCTGTGTTCCGCGTTCTGACTCCTGACTCCTGACTCCTGACTCCTGACTCCTGACTCCTCCCGTCTCCTCCTCACGCCTGCGCCGGCTCTTCCGGGTTTCTTCCTATCCAGAATAGAATTCCGATCATGATGGCAGTCCCTAAAGGCAGCGAAATCCAGGGAGACATGCCGTAGGCGGTGGGAATGTCTCCCACGATCATTCCGACGAAAGCGGCCAGAAGCGCGTAGGGGAGTTGCGTACGCACGTGGTCGATATGGTCGCATGCCGAGGCCATCGAGCTGAGGATCGTGGTATCGGAGATAGGGGAGCAGTGGTCGCCGAAGACGGCGCCCGCCAGCACCGAGCTGATGACGCCCCGCAGAATCGTCTGCAGTTGGCCGGAATCCAGGCCGAAGTCCGTTCCCAGGTTGTAGGCCAGGGGGATGACCAGCGGCATCATGATGGCCATCGTGCCCCAGCTCGTTCCGGTGGCGAAAGCCATCAATGCGGCGATGAGGAAAGTCAGCACGGGAAGCCAATAGGGAGAGAGGGTTCCACGCAGGATTTCGACCAGATAGCCGGCCGTTTGGAGTTCCTCCGTGACGGCGCCGATGGACCAGGCCAGCACCAGAATAACCATCGCCAGAAGCATCGCCTTCAGCCCGCTGAACCAGGCGTCCATCGTTTCGACCAGCTTCATGATTCTTTGAGCAACGGTCAGTAAAATAGCGACCAGGCATCCGGCCAGAGAGGCCCACAGAAGGGCTGCATAGGAGTCAGCTTCGCTGATGATCTCGCCGATTCCGTAGGTAGCGACGCCTTGCTCCTGAAGCGCGGCGACCCCGGTCATCCAGAGCCCTCCGAGTCCGACGGCCAGGATGGTCAGGATCGGAAGCATTCCGTTGATCCAGCGGGGAGGCGTTTCGCTTCCCGATTCGACCGTCGTTTCGGTCAGATCGGTCGCCGGCCGCGAGCCGGGACGAAGAGTCTGACCCGTGCTGCGCGCTCTTCGTTCGGCTGCGAGCATGGGGCCGAAATCCCGATTCGTCCAGCTCACCAGCAGGGCCAGAATCAATGCAAAAAGCGGATAGAAGCGGTAAGGGATCGTCTCGATGAACATGGCGTACGCGCTCTGGGTCGAGCCGATCATGCGCAGACCCTGGTCAATCAGTCCGACTTCGTATCCGATCCAGGTTGAAATCAGGAAGATGCTGGCCACAGTGGCGGCTCCCGTGTCGACCAGGAAAGCCAACTTTTCCCGGGAGATCCGCAGCCGGTCTGTAATCGGCCGCATGAGATTCCCCCTGACCAGCACGTTCGCGTAATCGTCGAAGAACAGGACGAAGGACATGGCCCAGGTCGCAATCTGCCCTCCCCGGGCGGTTCGGGCGTAACGCGTGATCAGATCGGCGATTCCGCGCGTTCCCCCGTTTCGCGTAATGACGCCCACCATCCCGCCGAAAAGCATGCTGAACAGGATGATCTGAACGTGGCTGGTTTCGGTCAGGGAGTTGACCACGAAGTGATCCAGGACTCGGAACATGCCGCCAAAGATGTCATAGTCAAACAGGATCACAGCGCCAAGCCAGATCCCAGCCGCCAGGGATACGACCACCTGCCGAATGATCAGGGCCAGCAGGATGGCGAGCAACGGGGGCAGCAGGCTCAGGAACCCGGGAATGACCCGCACTGTTCCAATTTCGACGGCCCCGCCGGCCTCCACCCGGATCTGATGCCTGCCTCCATGCGGCAGCCGAGTTTCGCTCAGAACCAGTTTCCCGCCGTCGAAGGCGGGCGGCGCCTCGATCGACCACGGGCCCTCTACCCCGGAAATCGAGGCAGGGCCGGCAAAATCCGTCAGCAATTCGCCGTCGGGATCGAGCGCTTCGACCTCAATGGTGAAGGGAATTCCGGTCAGCGCTACGTCAGGCACTGCAATTCGAAGGGAAGAAACTTCGGCCGATGCCTGTAGGCCGGAAGCTCCGAGCAGCAGAAGGAAAAGAGCGATCCTGCGCAACATGAAGACAGATCATAGTACGGGACGCCGAAAGATCATAGGCGGAGCGGCGATTTGCGGGGGAGGGGTTCTAGTTCCGAGTTCCGGGTTTCGAGTTCAAGTAGGCAGGAGGCAGGA
>CAZAEY010000050.1:0-12202 GCA_964484155.1 uncultured Acidobacteriota bacterium | reverse complement strand
TGGACCAGATCGGTTCCGCTTTTTCTCGCGGGAGGGCGAATGGGAAATTTTCGCTATACAATCGATAAAACTCTTCAGCGGAGTCGGCCTGGCGGAATAAATCCTCAAATGACATCGACTGCTGCAGGTGTCTGGTGAAATTAGGGAAGGAGACCGTGTCGTACCCAGTCGCCCATTCCAGCCCCGAAGCAAGGGTTTCCCGCCGGGGACCGTCATCCAGGCCGCGATAGGTCAGGCCCATGCCGCCGGTTTCGTGATCGGCTGTAAAGATCAGCAGGGTCTGGTCCGGAGCGCGGCGGTAATACTCGTAAGCGGCTTCGAGCGCCTGCTCCATTTCATAAACGGCGCGAACGACGGTTCCAAAGTCACTGTTGTGGGCGGCGTGGTCGATGCGTCCGGCCTCGATCATGAGAAAGTAACTTCCTCCGTGATTCGTCAGCAGTTGCAGTCCCTTGCGCGTCATATCGACCAGTGAGGGCTCTCCCATATCTTCGCGTTCACGGTCGATGGCGTAACGAATATGGGACCCGTTGAAGACCCCGAAGACTTTCGTCGCATCCTGGGGAAGAGACATTAACTGGTTGCGATTGACCGACAGCGCGTAGCCGTTTTCCAAGATACGGGCCAGAAGGTCCGTATCGTCTTCTCTGAGGGATTCGGCGTTGAGCTCATCCGGTAGCGCCGCGAAGGCCGAAAAATCCTTCAGGGAGGTCCCAGAGGGAATCAGGTGCACGGCGCCTCCCCCCAGGATTACGTCCAAATGGTCGACGGCGGCCAGTTGCTCCGCGATTTCGTTCTCCCTGAAACGATCGACAACGTGGGCGTAAAAAGCGGCTGGAGTGGCGTGAGTCAGGCGGGTGTCGGTTACGACTCCGGTGCGAAAACCCCTGGCTGCGGCCAGATGGGCAATCGATTCGACCGGATGCCCTTCGGCATCGATGCCAATGATCTGGGAATGGGTCTTTACGCCGGCGGCCAGGCTTGTCGCAGAGGTGCAGGACATCGTCACCACTTGGTCGTAGGAATGGGTCAGCGAAAATCCGCTGACGCCTTCCCTCATGATCCTCTCAAAGGAAGTCTCCTCGTCCTTTCCGAGGGCGACATTCATCAACACAGGCAGGCTCATTTGAAAATTGCCCATGCCGTCGCCGATGACCAGGATGACATTGAGGCCGTCGTCGATCGCCTGCCGGCTGACATCAAAGATCTTCGTATTCTGCGTGATCCCGCCCAACTGGGAGATGTAGCGCGCGGGCCCGACCGCCCCGACCGGAACCGGCTCCGCGGTGTGGCCGGGAGTGCCCCAGGTCACCAGAGTCTGCTCCACGACGGCTCGGTTCAGCATCTGATGCTTTCTGGCCTGCGCGCTGGAAAACAGAGGGTCGTGAGCCATCCAGTCGGGTTGGGAGGAATCAGAAAGTGTATCGCCGGCGGCAGTTCCCGTGTTCAGGGTTGATCCCGAACAGCCGAAAAGCATCAATGTCAGGGCCAGGATAGGAAGCGTGAACTGCATGCGCATCGAAGAAACTATTTTGAGAAGACTTGAAGTTTTCATGGCAAGGCTCCCTCGATCGTTCAATGGGTCGTTGTCTCGAGTTCTATATTAAGTGAATTTGCCAGAGTTCGGGTTGGGCCCGCTAAAGCAGGGCCGGATGCATGATCCGGCATCTTCTAGGCCTCTGGTTTATTTGCTCAGCGGACGCCATTCCTTTCTGAGGCCGTTTTCGGCTGGGATCAGCACGCGTATGCGGTCGACTCCCTGTTCCAGCAAATAGCGGCGGGCCTCGGGCAGGCCGGCGCCTACATCGGGAATGGAGTGGCTGTCATCGCCGAAACAGAATCCGATCCCCATATCTGCGGCCATACGGACGATCCAGGGGGCGGGATAAGGGCCGCCCAGGCCTTTCCGGTAGCCGGCCGTATTCAAATCCATGATGGAATCGAAATCCCGGCCTATTTCCAACGCTCTGCGAGCAGCCTCCTGGATGGGAGGGGAATCCAGCGCAATGCCGGGCGGGGCGTTGCGGCGGACCAGATCGAAATGCCCGACGACTTCCGGTCTCAAGCCGCGAATCATTTCGGCGACGGTTTCGTAATATCGAACGGCCAGCGCCTCCAGCCCTCCTGCCGATTGGACTGCCTTGGTGAACAGTTCGGGCGAGCCGTCGATCTGCACTTCGTCGACATGATGAACCGATCCGACCATATAATCGAATCCGAATCGATCTCGATAATCGCGCGTCCGTTTCACATAGCTGTCACGCGGCACGACTTCCGTTTCAAACCCTTTCAGAACGGTCATCCGCCCGCTGAAGCGTTCGCGGAGCGAGTCGACCGCTTCCGAATAAGCATGAAACTCCGCCTCCAGCCTTTCTACCGTGTAGCCCTTCTCCAGCTCGGAAGGATACAGGAAGCGTTCTTCGCCGCGCGGAGCGTGTTCGGTGACTCCGAAAATCGAGTACCCGGCTCTTTCGGCGGCCTGGAGCATTTCCTCCAGCCGGTCGAATGCGTGTTCGCAGAACTCCCTGCTGTGTCCCCCGTGCAGCGAGACTTTCCATTCATTTCCCATTTCAGGCGAAGCCCAATCGCGCTATTGCGGCTTGGCTGCTAGGCTTCCGCTCCCTTCCACTGGCTCCGTTCGCCGAGTACCTCAGCTCCGTCCGAAGTGATCACCATAATGTCTTCCAGTCGGGCGCCGAATTCTCCCGGCAGGTAAATTCCCGGTTCATTGGAAAAACTCATGCCCGTCTCCATCGGCAGATCGTTGGTCTCCACCAGATAAGGCTCTTCGTGGCCTTCCAGTCCGATCCCGTGACCGAGCCGATGAGTGAAGTATTCGTAGCCGGGACCGTAGCCCGCTTCCTCGATATGACTTCGCGCTATCCGGTCCAGGTCGCCGCAGGTCACGCCGGGGCGAGCCGCTTCCAAAGCCAGGGTCTGAGCTTCATAAACCAGCTTCCATATTTCTTTCTGCCTGTCGGAAGGCTCCCCATAAACTACGGTCCTTGACACGTCGCTCTGATAGCCGTTGACCGAGCATCCCCCGTCGACCAGAACGACGTCTCCCGGTTGCAGGGAGCGAACCCGCTGAGTCCCGTGAGGCAGAGCGGAATGGGGTCCGAACAGCGCCATGGCTCCTCCCACAGCCCCCAGGCGTGCATGAACATCCGAAATGCGACGCCGCAGGTCCGCCTCCGTCAAACCCTCCTCCAGTCCGCCCAGGACGATCTGATAGGTTCTCTTGGTGATCTGATTGGCCAGGCGCATGAACTCGATCTCCAGTGCGCTTTTCGTCCTGCGGCAACCGTGGGAGATCTCTCCGCCGTCGACCAGCTCGACGGCTGGCCTCAATTCACGCAGTCCGCTGAGGATAAAGAGTCGCGTGGAAGGCTCGATCCCCACCTTTCCAGTGCGAATCCCGCGATCCTGCAGCGCTTCCAGGACTCTTCGATAAGGGCTTTCATTTTCGGCCCAGGTCCTGACTTCCGGCTCGGAAAACCGGATTCGCTCGCGGGCCCGCTCCTCTTCAAAGGCGGGGCAAATGAACGAGGGCGCGCCCTGCAGCGGAATGACCAGCCCGAACATCCGTTCGCTGCGCCCCCATTTGACGCCGCTGAAGTACTCCAGCGTGGCGCCCGATTCGGTGACGAAGGCGGAAAAACCGCCGTCCCGCATCCAAGCGCGCGCCTTTTCCAGGCGACGTTCGAATTCCGCAAGCGGAATCGGTTCCACGTGCTCGGTCATGCTGGTCAAATGGTCCAACGGGTCGGCAGGCGACGGTTGGAGATCCTCCTGAGTGCCCGCCGGAGAGCAAGCGACCGCCGCAGAGGCGCCGGCCGCTGCAGCCGTCTTGAGCCATTCACGTCGTTTGAGCTTCATGGTTGCACCATTCTGCCATTTCGGCGATGAAAGCGGGAAATTTTGCAGGCGAGACATTGACCGGGTTCCGGAGTCTAGCATGCGTCATGAGTTGGAAGTCCTTCAAAACGTAAGGTCCCGCATCCCGTTTCCTTGTTCTGCATTCGCAGCGTCGGAGGGCGGAGATAACGAATCGGGGTCCCACAAGTCGCCGAATGTCAGAGCGACGGGCCCTTCGATCCTACCGAGTGCGACCAGTGGCGCGGCCCGACGGGATGGGTCTCCGCCCAACTCCCGGTAGTCTTCCAACTCGCGACGCTGGGATCACTTACTCAGCAGCACCCGAAATCCGGCCACCACCAGGTGTGTTCCGAAGTCCTGCGGAAACACATTCAGTTTCTCGTTGTAGCCATAATGATTCCAGCGCCCATAGAATTCGAGGGTCTCCGTCAAGGGCACTTCGATCATCGCCGAGGGCTGGTGGTAGTTCAGGGGGAAATCTCCGCTGACGCTGAAGCCGTTGTATCCCAGGTGGAGGCGGCTGCCGCGGACCAGCAGCAGGCTGGTGTGGAGGCCGCCGGCGCTGGTCTTTTCCCGGAAGGCGAAGCGGTCCGCCAAAAAGGTTTGCGGTTCGATAAAGATCAGTTCGTTCGTCCAGCGCTGACGCGCGTAATGGGCTGACAGCGACAACCGATGGAGCGGCGCCCAGGCGACTTCGATGGAGGCGTCGCGATTCTCCGCAGTCAGATCCAGCCCTGCAACGTCGTTCTCATGATCGAACAGAAGAACGCTTCCTCTAATTTCCAGCGATTCCAACGGACGGGATCTCCCTTTGATCCGGATGCGGTCGAAGTCTACGGGATCCAGCCGGAGAATGGCCCGGTCGGTCCGGCCCAGTTCGTAATCCGCGTCGAAATGGTGCCGGTTCAGGAAGCTGACCCCGCCCCCCAGGATCAGGATGTTGCGATTCCAGGAGTGGAGTTGATCCAGTTCCAGCTTGCGGCGGTCGAACCGATGTCCAGCCCGCAGCCTCAACCATGCATTCGGGCGGACGGTCGCAGTCAATTCCTGCAGGTCCTGCAGGTAAGCGAAGCGAGTGCTGTCTGAAGATTGAAACGTCAACTCCGGGACCAGAATCGGGCTGAGAAGGGGGTCCACATCGATCAGGGTTTCCTGGGCGAAGAGCTCGCCGGCCACGTGAAACCGGCGGGTCCGCAGCTTTTCGGTGATCTCCAAAAAGGAAAAGGGCCGCCATGAAACCTGACCTTCCGCGCTGAAGCTGGGAGACTTCGCAGAGGATGCGACTTGAGACTGTTGAGAATGGAAGAATGCGCGCTGATTCCGCGAAAAGAAATTCCCCGAGAGAGACTCCCGAAACGCGTTGTCGAATCTTCCCAGCCGGTACGTGAAGGCGCCTCGAAAGTCCAGGTCGGGGCGGGCGTAAAACGAAGCGAAGGCGCGTGAATAAGGGCTGGAGCCGCGGAAGTCGTTATCCCCTTCCTGACCGGTTGCAAATACCTGGCGCCCCAGAAAGGTCCCAGGCAGATTTCCGTCCTGCAAACCGGCCGCCCGAAAGCTGGTTTCATCGCGGAACCAGGTCCACCCCTGTTCGATTCGCAGCGCCAGACGCGAGACCTGAATGTCGACTCCTCCGCCCAGATCATCCGAAGACTGGCTCAAATCGGCGCCCGTCTGGAATTCGTCTGCGTCCGTCGCAAACGTCGTATCCGCTCCTCCGCCGTGGGAAGCCCTACGATAAGTGAAAAATGGAGAGACGTTTCGCCCGGGAATCAGCTTGAGTTCCACCCCCAGATTCCTGCGAAACGTGTCGAACCGGTGCTGAGAAGGCAGGCCCTGCTGGAAGAAGGGGTTGGCGAAGGACGGGATGGAACTGAAGTACTCGGCCTTGAAGTAATCGAACCGAAGCTCGTACACGCCGGCTTTCCCCATAAACAGCCGAGCCGTGTTGTAAGGTTCGCCTCCCCAGCTGTGCATGCGCAGCTCAAAGCGATCGGCCCAACCGCTGTCGAGGGAAAGCAGAAGGTCGCCGGAAAAGAGTTTCGGCCCTTCCCCCAGATCGATCTGCGAGCGGTATTGATCCCGGCTTCCGCGAAATCCCGCCTCCCAGCGATGTCCGAAATCGAGCCGGATCTCATAGTCCTCCGCCTGAGCGCACAGATCGGACCAGACGGTCAATGAAAGTGAAGACAGAATCAGAATCTGCAGGGAGAGGAGAGATTGTTTCATTCCGGTTCACCGAAGGAAAAACGGGCTGGCGTTGGATCCGTGAATTTCCCGGTGGCAGATCGTGCAGTTGCGAAATCGAGGGCTGCGAATATCATGAAAGGCGGGAGGCTGGCTGCCGACGATTCCGGCCGTCATGCTATGGCATTCCAGGCAGAGTTGGTGCTCCTGACTCCGGTTGAGCATTCTTGCATGAATGGAGCCGTGAGGCTGGTGGCAGCTCTGACAGCTGTTAGCCCGTACCGCCAGATGCTCGAATACGAAAGGGCCCCTCTTTTCGCTGTGGCAATCGAGGCAGGCGTTCTGCCGTTCCGTATTTGGAATCGCGCGAAAGCTGTCCTCCTGATGAGCGTCGTGGCAGTCGATGCACCTCATGGCGCCCTGCAACACGGGATGATGGAAAGGCTTTCGGAATTCGGCCGCCGCCAGCCCGTGGCAATCCGCGCACAGGAGGTTGGCCTCCTGTTTCAGAAGTCCAGACTCGGCGAATCGTTCCGGGTGGATGCGGTGGCAACTGATGCAGGCGAGGTCGGCTCTGCCGTGAGTCGATTGCGGAAAGGCCCCCAGATGGATGGATTCGGAATGACAGGCCAGGCAATCGCGGACCACCTCCCCGTGTGCAGCGGCTGCAGGCTTCAGGGGCTCTGCGCCTCCTGACTCGAAGTGAGACTCTCCCGGCCCGTGGCAGTCTTCGCATTCAGCGGTTGCGTGGGGCGATCGCAGAAAGCCGGAGGACACTGAATGGCAGACCAGGCACATGTCCCTGCCGATTCGTTCCGGTTCAGGCGACTCTTGCCGGGCGCCGGCGCCGCTGAAGACGCTGACCGCAAAACACAGGGTCGCAATCAAGCCGGCCCACCTCAGCCTCCCCAACCGGTCGGCGTCAGCCCGCACCGCTAGAAGACCTCCCACTTCGTCACGATAATCAGCGCGGCCCTGATGGGGGGCTCGCGGCGCCCTGAAGCGCCCATCCGAACTGGCCTGTCGAAGGACGGCAAGCTACCGAGCATGAACCCTGGTCACCGAGAATTCCCTGTCGCTGGCGTGACAAGCCGAACACGCCTCCCCGAAGGGAGCGATGTTGACGAAAGCGTGCGCGGCGGCGCCCAGCGTGTCGTGACAGCCCAGACAGGCTGCGGAATTGGGAGGGATTGGGCTGAAGAATTCATTGGGTTCAATGGTTGCGACGATTCCCGCCGACGGTATGTTGTAGGTGTCTCCTTCGTGACATTTCGAACAATTCCGGAGGTCTCCCGGATAGCGGAGGTCGTTGTAATTGTGGGCCACGTTCCCGAAGCCGAACAGCGTGTAGTCCTGAGTCAAATCCTGACCCGTGTGGATTCGATGCACCATGAACTTGAAGTCGATGCTGCGCGGCGGCGCCTGATCGGCCGGCCTTCGGAACGAATCATCCGCCTCCGGGTTATGACAGACGATGCAGTATTCGGGGTCGCGTCGCTGCTGGCCGTGAAAGTTTAAGTCCAAGTGGCAAGTGTTGCAATTCATGTTCGAGACGATCTCACGGCGCGGCTCAGGCTCGGAGCCGTCCAGACTGAAGTAGAACAGCGGATTGGGAGACGCCTCGCGGACGCTCCTCTCCTTAGTGGTTCCGGGATTCAGGATCGCATTTCGGAAGCCTTCAGCAGCTACGACGAAGCTTCCTGGCATGTCTTCCGGAATCGCGTTGTCAAAGGTAAACGAATAGGCGTCGTCGCCGACCGGAGTCGCCCGGGCCAACGCCGCTTCGCTGCGCCGGAATCTGTAATCGGACGTGGGGCCCGCCAGCACCATCGACATGGAGTTGACGTTCGAAATGGGAATGAATTCGCCTTCGTTGTCTCGAATTGTGAATAAGACCGTGGGGCGATCGCCAGGAGAGCCGTTCTGAACGTCAAGAATTTCGATGTTGAGGCCTGTCAACTGAGCCGACATCGAGGGAATGGTGTGGGCGCCGCGAATCGAAGAGTCGAATTCAAGCTCGCCTTCCGGGAAGTGGCAATTCCCGCAGAATCGATCCGAAATGGCCGGACCTCCAATATGGCCCTCACCGGTGGCGAAGTTCACGTCGTCGTGGCAAGAACCGCAAGCGGCCCGTGTCGGATTCAGCAGATGCGCGAACTCCTGAACCGCAGGCGCCGAGTGGCACGATTCGCAGTTGCGGATATCCTGTGGATAGGCAACGTCTGAAAAATCGAAAACCGTGCCCCCGAAACCGATTACCTGATAGGGAGTCCCAGCCTGCACGCTGGGCAGGTCCTCTCCCCGGTGGATTTTGTGCACCATCACCTTGAAGTCCATGTCGGCGCCCGTATCGGGGTCGATGACGCCCGTAGTGTGGCACATCACGCAGAGTTGGACTTCCTGTCGGAACACGCCGTGAGCGTGCATCGGGTCATGGCAGGCGTTGCACGACTCCGTAGGCGTCACGTCTCGGATCCGGGAGATCGGCTGTCCGGAGGGAACGAAATGAGTCACTTCGTTGGCAATCTGGAATCCCAAACCGAATTCACCGAGATCGCGATCGGCGAAGATTCCGACCGAGTGAGTCGCATCAGGGTCGAATCCTTCCGGGAATCTGGCGCCAAACGTGTACAGGTATGTGCCGTCATCGACGCGGGCAAAGGACCCGCCGGTGTCGGTGACCGGCTGAATGGCCGTCACCCCGGTGATCGGGCTGGTGACGGCGCGATTGATGTAAGACACATACTGTTCGCCGTCATTGGGAATCGTTCCAAGGACGAACCGCACCCGAACCGGGCCGGGAGTGAAAATTCCGTCCAGGTCAAGCGGCAAGCCGCGGTTGTCCGTGATTTTAAAAAGAACCGAAAGACTGCGGTCAGGCGCCAGTTGCACCTCCTGCACGTCCAGTTCAAGCCCCGGCCGAACAAAGGCGATCTGCTGGCTTGAAAGGTAAAATCTCTTGTCGAAGACGGAGTATTCGAACTGATCCAGCGCGGCCGCCGCCAGACCCGCCAATGCCACCGCCGTCACCGCCCCCACGAGGGCCCACCTTCTGATTCCCCTGCGCTTCATCGGCCTCCTCCTTCTCGCCTGCATCCCCTTGCGCAACCCGTCCACAACTCCCTGCCCCGCGACTGCGCGGGCAGGGATTGACGAGACTCCGTATCAGATCTACTGTCCGGCAGCCAGGCGGCTCAGGCCCCGCCCATTCCGGAATCCTTGTACGGTCGGACCCGTTCTGAAACGCGCGTGGGCTTTCACAGAACTTCCAATCATCCGGCCGAACTCCCGGTCAGTCCAGTTTCCCAGACAATTTCAGCGTGTATTCCGATACCGCCTTCAACTCTTCGTCGCTTAGCTTGCCCTTGTACTTGGGCATTTTCCCGATGCCGTCCTCAAGCATCTTGACGACCTCCGGCAGCTCGGTCCCCATTTTCCATTCCACTTCCAGAAGATCTGGGGTCTTCGTCATCTTGCCGGCTCTCGTGTCGCCGCGGCCGTCGTCGCCATGGCAGCTTGCGCAACTGGTGTCGTACACTTTCTTGCCGAGATCTTTATGGGTCGAAAAAATGGCCGTGCCCATGACCAGGAATACGGAAAGGGTCGCAACCCATCCAAATACCAAAACTTTTGAATTGCCGTTTCTCATAACTGTTTTCAATGGTAAACCAAGGCGTCGCAAAACGCTAGTTCCTCACCTTAAAAAATCTTGAAATTCTTATTTCGATAAGTCCGATGTCTGTTGGAAGAATTCTAAAAGGTTTGGAGGTAACGATCCGATTGATAGGAGTGGACTGGCTGCTGCGGCGATTCACCCTACGGGACCGGGTGAAATCACCCAGTGCGAGGCAGGTAGGATCGCTCCAATGGAGCTGCATCGAATCCTTGACCGTTTGGGTCCAAAATTGCATTGTTAACTTCGAAAAACGATGGGCCTGATTGTCATACATATCATTTCTATCGCCGCAGTTTTTGCGATCGGATTCTGGCTGGGTCGTCGGAGTCGCTGACTTCTTCGTTGGTCAGTTAAGGATCGGCAAGAGCAAGGGCGGCTTGCGATTGAAGTCGAAGGATGCCATTTCCGCAGCCGCCTTTTCCATCGCGGCGAAAGGAGTCGGTTCAACGGTAATAATGAATGGCAGTTTCGATTTGTCGTCCCAGGGCTTCTGCAGGACCGAATCGATGTTGATGTTGCGGGAAGCAAGGATCCTGGCCAGCGAGGCGATGATTCCGGGCTCGTCGCGAACCGTGAATCTCAGATAGAAGGGGACCGCGTCGTCTGGCTCGGAAGCCGGCTTGGCTTCTGCAGCCTGGGCTCGCGAGCGCAGGAAAGGGGAGTTCCAGCTCCCGCCCGCGGAATCGACTCTGACCGCATGAAGGATGTCGGCTGTTACCGAAACCGCGGTGGGATCGCCCCCGGCTCCGGGGCCGCTGAACAGAAACGAGCCGCCCCGCCGCCCAAGCGTTTCAATTGCGTTGAGAACCCCTGAAACGTGAGCCAACGGCAGGCTGCGATTTACTACATACGGACTGACTCGCAGGCGGACGCAACCGTCGGTCATTAGCCCCGTCCCCAGCAGTCGAATCGTGGAGCCCAGCCTTTCGGCGTACAGCAGGTCGACCAGTTCGATCTCCTGGATGCCCTTGGTGGGAATGGATTCCGGCGAGACCCATTGCCCAAATGCAAGCGCGGCCAGAATGGCGAGCTTATCGCGGGTATCGCGACCCGACAGGTCCATTTCAGGATTGGATTCGGCATAACCGAGGGCTTGAGCCTCCGCGAGGATCTCGGATTGCCGCAGACGGCTTTCGGCCATTTCGCTGAGAATGAAGTTGCATGTGCCGTTGAGGATCCCCCGGACTTGTTCGATCGAGTCGGCTGCCAGAGATTGCTGCAGGATGCGCACGATGGGAATCCCCCCTGCCACGGCGGCTTCAAATCCAAGAAAGGCCCCGGATTGGAAAGCCAAATCGACGTATTCCGCGCCGTGCTCGGCCACCAGGAGCTTGTTCGCGGTTACTACTGCGATTCCGGAGGCCAGGCTCTCCCGGATGATCCGATCGGCGGGTTCCGATCCCCCCAGAACCTCGACAACGACGTCCGCCGCCGTGGCTAGGAACTCCTCCGCCGAGTCTGTCCACAGGACGTCGCCCTCAACCCAGCCGGTGTCCTTGGATTGATGGCTCCGGTCGAAAACCGCCGCAATCGTCAGTTCCAGACCATAGCGCCGAAGAAATTCCAGGCGCCGCTCTTGCAGCAGTCTCAGCGACGCCCGCCCCACCGTCCCGAAGCCGGCTAGGGCGATGCGGATTTTTCGCGGATGACGGATCCCAGTCGCATTCACCACAGCCCGAGAGTGTTCACAAAAACTCCGGCGGAATCAAGAGGAACCGAGGATTTCCAATCAAAAATGGAAAGGGCGCTTTGTTTCAGGTGTCAGCGTCGAAGCGGCTGGGCGATCCGCGGGGTGAGTTCCGAGTTCCGGGCGGGATCAAACGATCAAGTGCATCAGCCAGGAGAAAGCCCAGGACCCGACGATCATGTAAGCCAGCAACTTCAAGAAATAACGGGCCGGATTCTCTTTTCGTTCGGGGTTGATCAGTGCGAATACAGTGGCGACGCAAAGGGACAGGATGATCAGGCCGAGAAAGTGATTCACTGCTGATCTCCTTGAGCATGGTCGTAGGCGTCCAGAATCATCAGCATGTTCAGCAGGCCCGCGATGTACAGGAAAGTGTTCCCATATTCATATCCGACCGAGCGGATATCGCCCTGGCCGGCACTGAGGAGCTTCCCCAGAATATACGGTAGTCCGATGGCGGCGTCGGCAATGAATCGCAGGAGGCCGAAAAAGCCGGCCTCCAGGCTGAACAGCTTTCCGTCCATCAGCAGTCCCAGCGAAAAGAGGGTCAGGATGATGGCAAGAAAGACGAGTCCTTTCAGCCACTGGCGCAACAGGAGGTGCCCTGCGCCCGGAACCAGCCAGGCGATTACGCACACGATCGGCGTCACATTCATTCAGGAGATGATAGAGATTCCGCCAGTGCTGGGTCAAGCGAGGTCCGCGTGCTGCGCGCTGCGTGCGTGCTTCGTGCTTCGTGCTTCGTGCTTCGTGCTTCGTGCTTCGTGCTTCGTGCT
>CAZAEY010000049.1:0-22631 GCA_964484155.1 uncultured Acidobacteriota bacterium | reverse complement strand
CCGCGCCGTAGGCGCAACGTCATCCCAGAGCCTGGGGCAGCGCCCCAGGACCCGGTCGGCGTTATGAAAATTCGAGCCCTGTAAGGGCGGCGTCAACGGTTTGCGAGGGCCTGGGGTTGCGCATCGATGGGGGCGGCCGCAACCGTTGCCGGGCTCTGGGATGATTGCGCGCCTTCAGCGCGCCGGATCCGAGATCTCGCCCCGCCTCCAAGCCATCCAGCTCCTGACTCCTGACTCCTGACTCCTGACTCCTGCCTCCTGCCTCCTGCCTCCTGACTCCTGCCTCCTGCCCCCTCCCCCCTGGCAACTAATTCAAGAATCAGTATCATCGACAGCATGCGGAAGGATGCGATGCCAGAGGAGCTTGATTTCGATTCCGAAGAGTTTCTGCGAAGCGGCGAACGGGTTCTTCGTTGGATCGCACACTATCTGGAGAACACGCGAGATTTCCCCGTGCTTTCGACGCTTGCTCCGGGTTGGGTCCGCGACGCGATGCCGGATCGGGCCCCGGATCGGGGCGAAGCATTCGGGGCCATCCTGGACGATTTCGACCGCCTGATCCTTCCGGGGATCACGCATTGGAATCACCCCAGGTTCTTTTCCTATTTCCCCAGTTCCGCTTCCGACGCCGGGATCCTGGGAGAGCTGCTCTGCGCAGCGCTCAACGTCAACGCAATGAAATGGCAGACTTCGCCGGCTGCGACCGAACTGGAGGGCGCCGTCACGGAATGGCTGAGCCGGCTGCTAGGGTTAGGACCTTTGTGGGGGATCATCTACGATACAGCCTCGATTTCGACGCTGCACGCCATGGCTGCGGCTCGCGAAGCAGTCCCCGGCCTCGAAGTGCGGGAAAAAGGCCTGCAAGGCGGGCCCGGCCCGCTTCGACTGTACGCTTCCGAGCAATCGCACACCTCCGTTGACAAGGCGGCCGTCATGCTCGGACTCGGGCTCGAAAGCGTTCGCAAGATTCCTGTCGACGACGGCTTTCGAATGCGGGCGGACGCCCTGCAAGAGGCGATTCTGAAGGATCGGCGCGCCGGAGAGATCCCGTTCTTCGTAACGGCCACCGTGGGAACGACGTCCACCGCAAGCGTCGATTCGATCGCCGAGATCGCTGCGGTCTCCCAGCCTTTCAACGTCTGGCTGCATGTGGACGCGGCTTATGCTGGAGTCGCCGCAGTCCTTCCGGAATTCGAGTGGATTTTCAAAGGTTCGGAAAGAGCTGATTCCATCGTGGTTAATCCCCACAAATGGATGTTTACTCCAATGGACATCAGCGTGCTCTTTTGTCGCAAACCCGAAGTTCTTCGAAGGGCGTTCGCCCTTGTTCCCGATTACCTGAGCGCCTCCCGCGAAGAGGGGACCGCCGACCTGATGGACTACGGACTGCAGCTCGGACGTCGGTTTCGAGCGCTCAAACTGTGGATGGTTCTCCGCCGATTCGGAAAAGAGGGATTGCAGCGGAAGATCGGCTCCCATATCCGATGGGCGAAGGAGTTCGCCGACCAGGTCGATCGGTCGCCCGACTTCGAGCTGATGGCGCCTGCGCTTTTCAGCACAGTCTGCTTTCGATGCAATCCGGGCGGACTGGACGGCCCATCGCTTGACGAGCTGAACCAACGGCTTCTGGAAGGTACGAATGCTTCGGGCAGGCTGTTTATCTCCTCCACCCGGCTGAACGAACGTCTGGCGCTGCGCCTATCGATCGGCAATGCCAGGACTCGCAGGGAAGATGTCGAAACCGCTTGGGAATGTATTCTTCGAATGGCTGCGGAGTTGCGCTGATTTGGCCCAATATCAGCATCGGATTCAAGCGGTCTTCGTCTATCTGCCGGCGCCTTCCACCGCCTCGGCGGAGGAGTCATTCGACTTCAGTTCCTCCCGTACGAGAAGAACGATATCGTCAAACGTCGCCGCGCCGGTCAGAGGACGACCGTTTACAAACAGCGCCGGAGTTCCGCCGACGCCGGCTGCCACGCCGGCCTTGATGTCTTCGACGACCCTCGCGGCGTGACGATCCGCGTCCAGACAGGTGTGGAATTCATCGACGTCAAGTTCCGCTGTGCCGGCGTATTCAAGGAGGTGATTTTTTTCCAATCGGCCCTGGTTTTTGAAAAGCAAGTCGTGCATTTCCCAGAACTTCCCCTGGTCCGCCGCGCAAAGCGAAGCTTCGGCCGCTTTCTGCGCATTGCGATGAATGTTGTTGAGCGGAAACTGGCGAAACACCAGTCTGACCGATTCGGGGAAATCGGCCCGCACCCGCTCCAGAGTCCCGACCAACTGCGCGCAGTAGGGGCATTCGAAATCGGAAAACTCAACGATGGTCACCGGAGCTTCAGCCGGGCCTTTGGAAGGAAATCCCTCGACTGCGACCGCGAAGCGCAGAGGTTCCATCTCGACGGTGACGCCGTACTTTTCCTTCAGCCCTCCGATAAATTCGTCAAAGCGGTTTCGCGTCTGCTGCTGTTGCAAAAAATTTCGAATCTGGGGGGTCAACTGCTCCAGAGATCCCTGCTGTTGCAGCTGCGCCCGGCGGCTCTCGTAAAATTGTTCAATCTCTGCGTCCGTGGGAGAAGCGACCTGGCTTCGGATTTCTGTTTCGATCAGATCGTCTTCGGCCACCCCCAGCGCCTCAGACTCTCTGGAGATCAATTCTCTTGCGATCAGCTCGCTCAAGGCCTGCCGGCGGATATCATGGCGGCGCTTCTTCAGATTGGCTTCAAACTGAATGCGCTCCAGATCCAGTTCCTCAAGGGTCGCGCCCGCCAGTTCGTCAATCTCGGCGGCCGTAATAACCGTTTCTTGAATTCTGGCCACTGCTCCGTCGTCCTGCGCCGGCTCGCCGGCAAAGGCGCTCCCGCCAAACAAGAGCGCAGCCAGGAGTATCCCGATTTTAAATCTCATCTCTTTATGATACTCCGAAACGCGCCGGAAGTTCGAACCGGGCACCGGTTCCCGCCGGGGCGTCCGCCTCGGTCGAAACGCGAGGGATCCAGTCGTCGCAGGATCTGCTTTCAGCAGCGAGACTTTTGCCGAAAGGGAGCGACCGGATTATAGTAGACGGTGCATATGGAAAACTCGATTCGCGCGGAGGAAGGCTGGTTCGTCTCGCATCTTTTTTTTCGAATCGACCGGCGTCGATGGAACCAGGCCTCTGCCAAGGAGCGAGCTTCCGCAGCGATGCGCCTGAAAGAACTGATCGAAAAGCATCGCCAGTTCGAACACTGCCAGATTCACTGCTATTCCATCTGGGCGCTGAAAGCGGATTTCGGGATCCTGATCGTCGATCCCGATCTACAGCGCCTGAATCAATTGGAATGCGAAATCGGCGCGCTGTTTCCGGCAGGCAGTCTTCTTCCCGTCTACTCCTTCACATCGATGAGCGAAGTGTCCGAATACCTTTCGCAGGAGAACGACTACGAGCGGACCCTCACGGAAAAGGAAAAACTGACCCCGGATTCTCCTGAATTCCGTCGGAAGATGGAGGAATTTCGCAAGAGGATGAGAGTGTACATCGACGAGCGCCTGTACCCTCGAATTCCTCCACATCGGGTATTCAGCTTCTATCCAATGAGCAAGAGGAGGATGGATCAATCCAACTGGTTTCTGCTCGATTTTGAAGAACGCAAGCGTTTTATGGCCGGGCATGCGATCACCGGGCGCAAATATGGTCGTCACGTCAAGCAATTGATCACCGGTTCAACGGGATTGGATGACTGGGAATGGGGAGTCACGCTCTTCGCCGACGACCCGTTTTATCTGAAAAAGATCGTGTACGAAATGCGCTACGATGAAGCCAGCGCCCGCTATGCAGAATTCGGCGCTTTTTTTGTCGGGATTCAACTGGAAGTCGCCCAATTGCTGGAGCGCCTCCGGTTGGATGCCGGGGATTAGAGTTCACAGCGTCCGTCGGCCGATCCGGTGCGCGCGGTCGAAGCCGCGCATACGGACGCCTCGTTCGCTCTCGGACCGAAGCGACCCTGAAGTACTATCGACTGCCAACCTAATGAAGGGAACGGAGGAGAACATTCGATGGCAAGACCAGTAACACTTTTCACGGGCCAATGGGCCGATCTGCCTTTTCAGACGATTTGCAAGAAGGCCAAGCAGTTTGGATACGACGGCGTCGAACTAGCCTGTTGGGGCGACCACTTCGACGTCGAACGAGCCCTCCAGGAGGACGATTACTGCCAGAAAAGGTGGGACGTCTTGAATGAAATGGGATTGCAATGCCATGCCATCAGCAATCATCTCGTCGGACAGGCCGTCTGCGACAACATCGACAACAGACACAAAGCGATCCTGCCACCCCGGGTCTGGGAAGACGGGGACCCGGAGGGAGTGCAATCCAGAGCTGCCGAAGAGATGAAAAACACCGCCCGCGCTGCGCAAAAATTCGGAGTGAAAGTGGTCAACGGCTTTACAGGAAGCGGCATCTGGCACTTGCTGTACTCTTTCCCTCCCGTTGAACCTGCGTCCATCGATCAGGGATTCGACGAATTCAGCACTCGCTGGCGGCCCATTCTGGACGTGTTCCAGGAAGTCGGTGTGCGCTTCGGGCTGGAAGTGCACCCCACCGAGATCGCCTTCGACATCTCCAGCGCGCAGCGCGCAATGGATGCCGTCGGCAACCACCCCAGCTTCGGATTCAATTACGATCCTAGCCATTTTGGCTACCAGGGCGTCGACTACATCGAGTTCATTCGCATGTTTCGGGATCGCATCTTTCACGTTCACATGAAGGACGTTTATTGGGCCCAGCGGCCCCGCCGAGCAGGGGTGTTCGGAGGCCATCTCGGGTTCGGGCATCCGGATCGCTTCTGGGACTTCCGTTCCCTCGGAAGGGGCAGTATCCAGTTTGAGGAAGTGATCCGCGCTTTAAATGAAATCGGGTATGAAGGCCCCCTCTCGGTGGAGTGGGAGGACGCGGGAATGGATCGGGAGCACGGAGCCACCGAAGCCGCCGCATTCGTTCGACGTCTCGATTTCAAACCGTCCGCCGTTGCGTTCGACGCGGCGTTTGAACGGAAAGATTAAGGGACGCGGGCCGGCGCCACCGTAGGACCGGCGCATCCTGATTACGGGCCAGGATCCAAATGGCAGATGCGGTCTACCGCCCCGCCACCACCTTCAACCAGACCTTTCTGGTGCGCGGGCCGTCGAACTCGCACAGGAAAATCCCCTGCCACCTTCCCAGTCGAACGGCCCCGTTTTCAACGATCAGATTCAGGCTGGATCCGACGATTGAGGATAGAAAGTGCGAATCGGAATTCCCTTCCGCATGATCGAAACGGACCGCAGGAACCGCCGCCGCAAAAGCCCGCTCCAGATCGGATGCAACATCGGGATCGGCGTTTTCGTTGATCAGAAGTCCGGCGGTGGTGTGCGGGCAATACAGGATTCCTATCCCGTCGGCGACGCCTGACTGCCGCACCTTCTCCTGTACCGGACGCGTGATTTCCCGAAGCTGCATTCTCCGATCGGTGGCCACAGTCAATTCCAGTTGCATAAGCTCATGCTAACTATTTCAACGGTCGATTCAAGTCGTAAGAAAATCGCCTTCGCCCCACAGACCCGATTCCGACTGTCGCGTTTTTATGACTCGGGGTGAATCTCGGCCTTCGGCCGCTGAAGATGCCAGTCGGTTTGCTGCTGATAGTAGCGGCCCAGGCGCAGAAGAAGTTCATCGTTTTCGCGTCGGCCGATGAGCTGAAACGACAAGGGTAAGCCGGATGTCGAAAGGCCGCAGGGAAAAACCATCGCGGGCACGCGCGCCATATTCTGAGGAGCATGCAGCCGGACAAAACAGCGTACTATCGGTTCGTCACCCGCCGGAAGCTCCACCCGCTCGGTTCCCAGAAGGGGCGCCTCGACGGGCAGTCCGGCCGCCGCGATACAGTCCACGTGCTGAAACGCCGCCTCAAACTCCGCTTCGCACCGGCGTCGAACTTGCAGCGCGCGAACCAGATCGACGGCGTTCAAGTCGTAACCTGCAATCATTCGGTCCCTCACCTTTGGGTCGAATCGATCGGGTCGGTTCAGAAGATTCTCATGATGCGTCGCAACCGCTTCCGCCTTGGAGATCACGTCGGATGCATCCAGCGCATCCTCCATCCCGCTCAATTTCACTTCGACGAGATCGACGCCGCCCTGTTCAAAAAGGCGCAGCACCGTGCCAACTGCAGATTCGACCTCACGGCTCAGCCCTCTAAAAAAGTAGCCGGCCAGGCCCATCCGGACTCCCGAGACCGAGTGAACCGGAGGCAGTTGGACGCTCCGGGCGCCCAACAACCCCCGGAACAGGCACTCGACATCGGCAGCGCTTCTGGCCATGGGTCCGATGTGATCCAGCTTGGGACTCAATGGGAGGACTCCTTGAACCGGAATTCGACCAAAGGTCGGCTTCAATCCGGTAGTTCCGCAGCAGGCCGAGGGAATTCGAATCGATCCGCGGGTATCGGTTCCAAGAGAAACAGGCCCCATGCCCGCGGCCAAGGCGCCGGCTGAACCGCCGCTGGAGCCGCCTGTCATTCGCGTCGGATCCCATGGATTGCGCGCAGGCCCGAAGTGGGCGTTTTCATTGGTGATCCCATAGGCGCATTCGTGCAGGTGCGTCTTGCCTAACAGAAGCATCCCAAGTTGCTGCAGGCGCGCCACCACGGGCCCGTTGGAATCGGTTCGGATGCCGTCGCCGAAAGCTCTGCTTCCTGCGGTGGTTGGAATTTCGCGGGTGAGAATCAAGTCCTTTACGGAAAACGGGACGCCTTCATAGCTGCTGCGCTGCGAACCATCCCCCCACCTTCGTTCCGATTCCGCCGCCGCCTGCTCCAATTCAGGGTTCAGCGAGAGAAAGAGGTTGAACCTGGGGTTCAGCCGCTCGATTCTGGAGCGCAACAGACGAACGTACTCCAACGGCGAAAGGATTTTCTGTTCGAAGGCTTCGGCCAGTTCAGCGATCGGAAGGTAGCACAGGTCGAGGTGGTTCATCTATCAGAGGCGCCCAGACTACATCAAATTGCGGCCGAGCGGGCGGATTCAAGGGAATCGGATGAGGAATCCGTCCAGTCGATGAAAGATTCTGGCTCTTCCCTGCATCGATGTCTTATAGTAAGGGGGATCATTGGCAACTAAGGAGACGGCGTGATGAAGAAGCTTGGGGCCGCCTGTATAGTTCTGGGAGTCCTCTTCTCGACCCCTTCGTTCGGGCAGAAGGACGAACGAACCCATCGCAGCGAATTCATTTTCGGATTTCCCGGCTCATTCGGGCCAAGACGGGGGTTTGGCGGGCAAGCAGGCATCTTTCCGATCGGCCCGGTTCCCCGTGAATTGAGGACCGTGTTGTTTCTGGATCAATTTCTATTTCGGGGACACAGGGCGACCGGAGTCGGCCCGGATCGCTTCTTCTCTCGCTTTCCACGCTCGCCGCACTGGTTTTTCGGTCGTCCCGGATTCGGGCAGAGAGGGCTCTCTCAAGGCCTTTACTCCAGCCGGTCTTTTGTGGATGCGTGGAAGGACCGGGATCCCGGTTTGCCATTGCACGGCCGTTTAAGCGATTCGATTCTGCTGGAACCGGGGATGAGCGAGGCTCAGGTCGTCAAAAGACTGGGAACTCCCCTTCAGAAAGTGCAATTGGCTGGGCGCGAAGTGTGGAAGTATTCCGGCTATTCGCTCTTGTTCGAACGAGGCTCGCTGGTGGAGATTCGCTGACTTTATGAAATTTCCGAAGGCATATCGATCAGTTGGAGGGAACGAATGAAAAGACTGCAAAGTTTCGCGATCGTTGTTTTAGTCTGCCTGCTCGCATCCGGCGCCGCTGCCGGAAACAAGAAGAGAGTAGCTGTTCTGGATTTCGACTTTTCAGCGGTCCAGAAATGGTGGGATTCCAACTGGGATGTCGGACAGGGAATTTCCGACATCATTGTTCGGGAATTGGTCCAGGACGGGACTTACAGCGTCATCGAGCGCCGCGCCATGGATGCGTTGCTGGCGGAGCAGAATTTTTCGACCGGCGAACGCGCAAACCCCGCCACTGCGGCGAGGATCGGACAGCTGCTAGGCGTCGACGCCATCATCGTCGGAACCATCACGCAGTTCGGCACTGAGGACTCCCGGACGAACATCGGGGGGATCGGCGGAAGGCTGGGCGGCTTCGGCGGCGCCAGAGTCGGGACCTCCAGAGGGAAAGCTCACGTTGCCGTCGAGTCCAGGGTTGTCGACGTCAACACCGGAGAAATCCTGGCTGTCGCATCTGGAAAAGGGGAGTCGGCGAGGTCCGGATTGCTGTTGGGCGGCCTCGGCGTTGGAGGCGGCCGCTTCGGCGCCGGTCAGATCGACATGGGCAGCAGCGATTTCAGGGAAACCATTCTGGGAGAAGCCACTTATGAAGCCGTGGAATCGCTTTCTAAGGAGCTTGTTGACGCAGACCGCCGCCTCCCCGTTCGCGAACGGAAAGTAAAGGGTCTGGTGGCGTACGTTCAGCCGGGGACGGTGATTCTGAACGTTGGGTCTGCGCATGGAGTGCAGGTCGGGGATGAGTTTCGGATTCTACGCGTCAAGGACACAATCCAGGACCCCGCCACCGGTCGAGTCCTGCGCGAACTGACCGAGGAGGTTGGCAGGGTCCGGATCACTTCGACTGAAAATGATTCCTCGGAGGGGGCTGTGGCGTCCGGCGGGGCAATCTCGGTCGGCGATATTGTTCAGAATTATTGAATTGGCGCCACCGTAGGACCGGCATCCCTGCCGGTCATTTCCGAGTCGCCGGCTGGAAGCCGGCGCCTACAGCTGTGCGGCGAGTGTTTCCGCTAACGCTTGGCACAGTCGCCTCCAAGCGCTTCCGGATCTTGCGAAGTACAGCGCTTGATTGACTTCCAACTCCAGACCGAGGTAAGCCTTCTCGTCAAACAGGGCGCGCATCGAGGTGGTCAGACCGTCGGCGCTGCCCGTGTAGGGGAAGTTGCGACGAACGCGAAGGGCCCAGCGGTCTCGCAGGGTTTTCGCCCATTGTCCGGCAAAGCTCTTTTCTGCCGGCCGCCTTGGATCGTACAGAATTCCGACGTCCGCGTCTCGGATCTTCCCTTTTAGAATCGGCGCAAACGAATGAATTGAAATGTGGCAAACAGTCCGATGCCGGCCGGCCGCTTCCCGGACGAATGCCTCCACACTGTGCCGGTAACAGTGGTAATAGCGTTCGAGAATCCGCTCCCTTTCGTGCGGGGGAAGTTTGCGGCTGAATCTGGAAAACAGGCTGCGACTGGAGAGAGACCGGTTCAGCTCAATCAACAGACGGGTCGTTTCCGAATGGAACAATGGAGCATTCAGTCGACGCGAGATGATTCGGGCCAGTGGAAGGGAGCCCGGATCGTAGCCTTGATGGGATGCCAGCACCGTTTCGAATCCCTTGAAAAGGCGCTGGTGTTCGATCGGGACCTCGTTCCCTCCGTGCTCGCAGGTCACCAGCGGGATCAGGGGACTCATTCGAACAGGACGCCTTGCTGGAGGCAGTCGGCCAAGCGCCCGTACACCGAGCGGAGGCGTGCCCGGGAGGGGTTCCGTCCGACTGCTGCGACGATCCTGCGGGCCAGCGTCCCCCTTTCCAGAATATGTTCCAAAGGAGCGCGCCAGAATGAGTTCAATTCTCGCTCCGAGACCCGCTCGAACAGGCGCCGCCAAAGATCTGAGGCTCTCGACGATTCGGCGTCCAGTCCAAAACAGCGCAGGTAGCCGGAGTCTCGAATCTCCAGTTCCTCCGCCTGTTCGATCGCCCCATCCAGGATGGCCGCAAGCCGGTCGACTCCCCAGCTCTGGAGTTCGCGCACGGGAGTCCACTCTTCCGCAACCAGGCATTTCAGAACAGCGACGATGAAGGCGTACACGGAAAGATCGGCCCACGGGCACTCCTGCATATCCAGGACTCGAACCTCAATGGATTTGCGCTCGAACCGGGCGATGGCTCCCCGGGAATTCAGCCATTCCGCCCGGAGAATCTCCTCCGAGTCAAAAGGGGCGATGTCCGTGTAGATCTTCTGAAGAATCTTGTCCCGATACTCGGCTTCCGTGAAAACCGGTTCCGGGACAATCCGGGCGGTGATTGAGGGAACCCGGCGCTGGTTCTGCCGATATTCCTGCAGACGATTGTCCATCAGTCCGGTGAGACGACCCTCCAAAACAGGGGAGCCGGCAGTCAGCGAGGGCATTATGGGAAGGAGAAATCGGACGGCTGCGTGGAGCTTTCCGAATTCTTCATCTCCCTGAAAGGGAAGGTTCATGTGCGCGCTCTGAAGATTTGACCAGCCGTGGCCGCGACAGTCGAAAATTCTGTCATACGCCTCGTAGACCGCGCTGTATTCATGAGGCCAGAGCCGGGTTTCCCGAGCGGGATCCATCCAAGGGTGCATGGCCGCTGGCATCAGTCTGGCGCCCAGCGGCTCCAGGATTCCATTGATCCTTCCGACGTGCTCCTGAAATCGCCCGGAAAGCGGTTCCAGGCGCTCGGCCGGACCAGTAGTCTTGAGTTCAATGACGTGAAGAACCAGTTCGTTTGACCAAGTGATGTCCGGGAATACGGCGTCCGAAACGAACTCGCCCTGAACGGCCCGAATCACTTCGTCGGCCAGCGGACGGACCGACAGCGAGTCGGAGTCGACAATGACGTACTCGAGCTCGACGCCGAAGGCTTCGAAAAGACCCAATGGCTTCGAGGGGGCCGGAAGGGCGGTCTTGGTCACGTGCCGGCTTGCTTTCTTTTTTCAATGCGTTCCAGAAAGACGTTCATGATGCGCAAATAGAGCTCGTCTTTGAGAACTTCGTCCTCGTAACCCGCTTCGATGCTGGGATTGTCATTGATCTCAATAATGTAGCACTTGCCCCCCGAGACTTTGACGTCGACTCCGTAGAGACTGTCGCCGATCAGGTTGGCGGCCTGCATCGCAGTATCAACGACTTCCGCGGGAGCCTCCTCAACCGGGAGAGTCTCCACGCGCCCTTCCTGCCGCTTCCCTTCTTCCAGGGTCTTGATGATCTGCCAGTGACGGCGGGCCATGAAGTACTTGCAGGCGTACAGGGGTTCTCGATCGATGGCTCCAATCCTCCAGTCAAAATCGGTAGGGAGAAATTCCTGGGCAATGATCAACTCCGATCTTTCCAGCATCTTCGAGCCGGCTTCGATCAGCGCCTCTCTCGACTCGACCTTGGAAACGCCCTGCGAAAATGCGCTGTCGGGTTGCTTCAAAACGCATGGCAGTCCCAATTGCTCAACAACCGACTCGAGGTTTTCCTTGCTGACCACCAGCGTTCGTGGAGTGGTGATCTGATGACGATTGAGCAGCTCGGCCAGATAGACCTTGTTCAGGCAGCGAAGTATCGACTCGGGATCGTCGATCACGACTAGCCCTTCCGCGCTGGCCCGACGCGCGAAGCGATAGGTGTAATGATTGACGCTCGTCGTATCTCGAATGAAGAGCGCGTCAAACTCCGCAACGCGCCCGTAGTCGTCCTTGCCGATGATCTCGACGCCGAAGTCGAGGGACTCTGCAGCCCGGACGAATTTCCTGATGGCCTTTGCGTCCGAGGCCGGCTCTTCGCCGTTTTCATCCCACAGGATGGCCAGGTCGTAACGACTCTGCGGCAAGGGACGGACCGTCGACCGGCGTCCTGAAAGGTACTCCTGCGCAAATGCAACGACGAATTCGCGATGGTTCTCGGGGATTTCGCTTGCCGAGATTGGATCGATGTTCTGCAGATGCCACTGTCCGCTTCGTACAAAATAAGCTCGCAACAGCGGCGAGTGGAAGAGCTTGAACAGGTGGGCGCTCAATCGGTCGTAGCGGCGGGCGACGTTTTTCCCGAAATAGATGCTGAGCACGAATCGATCCGATTGAATCGGCGCCAGGCTCTTTTGAATCAGCACGTCCAGTTCCTCGGAGACGAATCGAATCAAAGTGGGAGATTTCAGATCCTGGATTGTCGTCACCTGCGGAATCGCCTTGTGTCCGCGCGCCTCGGCCAGCAGCGAGACGTAGTAGCCGATGCTCTGATACCGGTAGGAGCGGCAAAGGTTGAACACCTTTGCCCGTTTCATCTCCACATAGGTCTTGTCGGTCAGGAAAGCCCGTGCTGAAACCAGTTCAACGCCTGGAATGTGAAGCGGCCAGTTGTTGGGGTTATTGACGACGATCAGCGTCTTCATAGAGACTCGCTTGCGCCCCGTTCCATCGAGCTGGGCGAACGATCAGCAGGTTGGCGTCGTAAGTGATGACGCCCAGCAGGATGGCGGAAATGGCGCGATGCAGATCGACCGAGTAGTACTGCGTGCTGGAAAACGGGTTCGGCAGCAGCGGATCTGCAACCAGAACGCTCCCGCAATCCCGGCCGTACCCGACTAGCACAACGAAATGACCGGTGGGCCGCCCCCGCAAATCATCGTATCTGGTTCCGTATTCGCGAGCGCATTGATAAAGATACGTGGCGCTTAGACCCGTCAGGATTGGGATCGACTGGGTCAGATACCGCCGCAGCAGCGCGGGCGTCAGATCCTCAAATCGAAGTTCGCCGCCCAACGCCAGAAACTCCCGGTAGGCCTGGCTGGCCCGCAACAACTTCTTGTCCTTTCGGATCCGAACCTGTTGATCCAGGCCTGCGGCCGCTCCCTTGCCTCCCGGGCTGAACCAGGTAGGATCAAAGACCTGGACGTTGTAGGTGTAGATGGTGACCTGATACCCGAGTCGCAGCGCATGAGAACCCAGGTAAACCCCCAGCGTCCCCCCTTCTTCCAATCGTGGAACCTCTCGAATGACCTGCTCTAGCGGAATGGAATCTCCGAAGTAACGGTAGACGGAGTGCAGGCAGGTCGGGCCGCAGGTTTCGCCGTCGGGTTGGGGGCCGATTTCAAAGGCAATGCTGGTCGCCACGCTCAAAGACTTCCCTGACGCATTTTTTCCGCCAGATAATCTGTGGCGCGCCAGGCCAGAGCCATGATCGTAAAGGTCGGATTCTTTTCCGAAGCCGAAGGAAAGGCCGATCCATCGACGACGAAAACGTTGTCCACTTCGTGCATCTGATTGAACTGGTTCAGCACCGAGAGCTTGGGGTCGGATCCCATCCTGCAGATGCCGTGCTCGTGAATGGACGAGCCGGGAGGGTCGTGCGCGTCGCGATTGAACGGGACGATCTCCGCCCCCATCGTATGAAAGAGCTCTTCGGCTATTTCGTACATATGGTGGCGCATCTTCCTTTCGTTTTCGCCGAACTCGACTGAGATCTTCATCAAGGGGACTCCGTAGCGATCCGTCTGGGACTCGTCGACGGTGACTCGGTTCTCCGGACGGGGAAGAACTTCGCCAAACGGGTGCAGCCAGAACAGGGCGGGATAACGCTCCCGCACCTTTCGTTTATATGCGGAGCCGAACCCGGGCACGCTGTTGGCGACCGACATCGGGTCCATCTGCGCCCCGCTTCCCCACATCTGGATCCCGAATCCTCTCAGATAGTCCCCCCGATGCACTCGGTGATTGAAGCGCGGAATGTAGACATGCTCGCCGCCCAACCCGTCCTCGTCGCGGACGTCCGCCCCGAGAAGTTGCGGAAGGAAACCCATCACGTGCACCATCTGCTGCTCGCAAAAGTTGCGCCCTAACTGGTCGGATCCGTTTCCCAGCCCGTTCGGATGCCGGTCCGACTTCGAGTTGAGCAGAATGCGCGTGGAATCCATCGCCGAAGCAGCTACGACCACAACGCGACCGTACACTCGTTCCTCCTGCCCGGTGTGCCGATGGAAGTACTGCACTCCGGAGGCTTTTCCGGAATCGTCCACCAAGACTCGAGCTGCAACTGCGTTCGGGATCAACTTGAGCCGCCCGGTCTCTTCGGCAAACGGAATCAAGTAGTCCGAAGAAGTGAAAAAGGAAGCGGTGTCGCAGCCGCGTCCGCAAGCGCCGCAGTAATGGCAGGGAGGAAATCCCCGATGCTCGCGCGTGATGTTGGCGCGCCGGATGGGCACCACCGGAATCTCCATCGACCTGGCGGCGTTTCGGAGAATGACCTCCCCGCAGCGGGGAGCTGGAACCGGCATGTGATAGCGACTTCCCGGCAAGATATCCAGATCGTCGTCGCCGCCGCAAATCCCGATCAATTGCTCCACTCGATCGTAGTAGGGTCCCAGATCCCGGTAGGAAATGGGCCACGGAATTCCCCACCCGTCCACTTCGGGCTCTTTCAGGTTGATGTCGGAAAGCCGCAGCGAAACCCTGCCCCAGGCGTGCGTCTTGCCCCCGATGCCCCACACTCGCACCAGGTCGTACGGTTTGCCGGGCGGGGTCAGATACGGCTGCTCTCGCTTGTCCAGAAAAAAATTCAGCGGTTTTTCGCCATCCCGCTCCCGGGCGTGCCACTCAAACGGGAGCACGTGCGTCCAGAAGTCGGACCGTTGAAAATGGTCGCCTGCATCGAGCATCAGGACGTTGACGCCTTTCTGTGTGAGATTGTAGGCGGCCATACCGCCCGAAGCGCCGCTGCCGATAACGATGACGTCATGCTCTGGCTGAGAACGGATAATTTCCATCATCGATCACTGATTATACTCGACAACCCGCAGGATCACAGATTGGAGGCGTGGACTCCGAAATCGGGCCGAAAATAGGGAACTGCCGCAGCGTTTTCAGGATAGGAGGGCACGCGGAAACTCGGGTGACCCGTCGGTTCAAGGCAAGTAATACGTCGGCGCTTCCGGTCCCACAGGCAAGCCGAGGCCGAATACCCACAGATAAAACAGAAGGATCCATCCAATGAGAAAAGTCACCGTGTAGGGGAGCATGATGCTGATGATGGTTCCAATGCCGAGATCCCGGTCGTAGCGGTTGGCGAAAGCGAGAATCAGTCCGAAATAGCTCATCATCGGCGTGATGATGTTGGTCGTGGAATCTCCGATGCGGTAGGCGGCCTGGATCACCTCCGGACTGTAGCCGATCAGCATCAGCATCGGAACGAAAATGGGCGCCGTGATGGCCCACTGCGCTGAGGCGCTGCCCAGCATCAGGTTGACGAAGCAACAGAGAAGGATGAATCCGACGAAGACCAGCGGGCCGGTCAAACCGGTCGCCATCAGAATCTCGGCGCCCTTGACGGCTACGATCGGACCCAGATTGCTCCAGCCGAAAAACGCCACGAACTGCGCTGCGAAAAAGACCAGCACGATGTAAAGTCCCAGCGATCTCATCGACGCCGCCATCCCGTCGATCACGTCGCGATCGCTGCGCATGGTCCCGGTCACCCTGCCAAAAACGTAGCCCGGCACGAGAAAGAAAACAAAAATGAGCGACACCATTCCGCGAAGAAATGGGGAGTTGAGGACCTCACGGGTTTCGGGATTTCGAAGAACTCCCCACTCCGGCACCACCGAAAGGGCCAGCAAACCGCTCATGAACAGGACCGCCGCTCCGGCCCACTTCAATCCGCGAACCTCGTCCGCAGTCAGAGGATCCATGGAGCGATCGTCCGCCAGATCTTCGGTCGCCTTGGAGGGATCGTATTCTCCGAGATTCGGCTCCACGATGCGCAGCGTCACCCATGTGCCGACGATGGTGATCAAGAAAGTGCTGACGATCATGAAATACCAGTTCACCGCCGGGTGGACCATGTATTCGGGATCGATCAAACGCGCCGCCTCCTCAGTGATTCCGGCCAGCAAAGGATCGACAGTACCGATCAGAATGTTGGCGCTGTAACCGCCGGAGACGCCGGCGAAGGCGGCCGCCATCCCAGCGATCGGATGACGATCCAGGGCCAGGAAGATGACGCCGGCCAAGGGGACGAGCAAGACATAGCCCATCTCGGAGGCCGTATTGGAGACGACGCCTGAAAAGACGATGGCGACCGTCACTACCAGCTTGGGAGAGAGGATTCCGGAACGCTCCGGTGCCCCCCTGCCTCCCGGAAACGCGGCTCGCAGCACCAGTCCACGGATCGCTGCGCTGATCAGACCGGATTTCTCGGCAACGCCCACTCCAAGCAGCGCCACCAGCACGGTTCCCAGCGGGACGAACCCGGTGAAATTGGTCACCAGGTTCTCTACGATGCGTCGAAGTCCGTCGGCGTTCAACAGGCTCACCGCCTGAATAACGCCATCCGGGGAGCGCCCGGAAGTTCCGGGAGGACGCGGGTCCAGCGCATGCCACCCCAGCCAGCCCGCGAATCCGCTGATCAGGATGACGCCCCCGGCAAACAGCGCGAACAGGGTGACCGGATGGGGAAGCAGGTTTCCCAGCCACTCGATGACCAGAAGAAACCGGGAGAACCACCCGCGCTTCGGGGCGTCCGGCTGGGAATCGTCTGAACCCTTACCGTTGCGGCTCATTCAGCTGCGCGCTTTCCATACTTTGAGGGCGGTTTTCGAATCCGGAGGAAAGGGGGCGCCTCGCCTGCGATTCGCATGCCGAAGGAAGCAGCAAGCAATCATCGGGCCATCTCGGCACGCAAGTAGAACTGGCGGGACGTCTCATTGACAACGTTCGCCACAATGCGAAAGTCGACCAGTCCGCTGAAATGACTCACAACGGGGCGTATTCTACACCATCCGCGCTCAACCGTCCCCGACGCAATATGCGGGGCTTCAACAAACGGGACCGGGTCTGGACGATCGCGTCCGATTCAGGCACGCGGTAGCGAATTTACCATGCTGTCGGCCGCGCCTCTCAGCGTCCTTGCCACAAGCCAGAGAAGAGGGGAAATAGCCAGTTCCACTAATGTAAACCATGCGGCGCCGGACAGACTGAACGGGTCTTCTGCAAAAATCTGATACAGCGGGACCAGGACCGGCCAGCCGAGCTTCAGGTCAGAAAAGGGCCAGAACAGCATGACGCCGTGATCGGCGGCGTCGGCGGTGCACAGCAGGTCGATCGCAGCGTGGCTCATCAGGACTGCAAAAAAAAGCGTCGCCGAAATCCGACGCAGCCTGCCAGGCCGCATGAGGGGCCAGAGCAGAGCCAGCGCGATCGCGAAGAACGCCGAGTGCGACCAGGTGCGGTGCGCCACATCCGCCGGCATCCCAAAGACCCAGACCAGGATGAAATCGAAGTCCGGGAGGATCGAGAGCCCAGCCAGAAACAGCAGAAGCAGGGAGTCCTTCTGACGGGACAGCCCAACGGCCACTGAAAAATGCGCCACCGGCAACGCCATGGCTGCAAATTATAGCCAACCCCGCACGCAGGGCAGCCTTGCAGGAGGCGAATCTTGAATGACCGGCAGGGATGCCGATCCTACGTCAGGAAGGCCGGTGCAGGGCGTCAGCTTCCTCCCTCAAATCCTCGAAGGCCTCTTCCAGCTGTTTTGTCGCGTCTCGGCTGTCTGTTTCCGAACTGAAGCGCAGCGGGCGGCCGAACACGACCGTAATCGGCCCGGTTTCCGGCCAGCTCGAGTCGAGGGGGAAGACTTCGAACAGCCCCCGGATATAAACGGGGACGACTGGAAGATCCAACCGCGTGGCCATCAATCCCACTCCGGGCTTGAATGGAAGAAGTCGCCCGTCAGGCGTGCGTCGTCCTTCGGGGAAGATCAGAGGACAGTACTCCTTTTCCGTCAGCTCTCCGGTATATTGCAGCGCCCTCTGGATTCCCCCCACTCGCTGTGTCAGCGGATAGACGTTAAAGAGCAGGCAGGCCAAAGCATACAGAAACCGATCCCGGACTCGCTGGGAAACAGGACGACCGGAGGGCGAAAAGTAACCTGCGAAATATTCCTGTCGCACGGCCGGGGCCAATCTGCGCCTCCATTCGTCCGGCAGAGCGGCCACGACGGCGACCGTATCGAGGTGGCTCGCATGATTGGCAGCGAAAAGCACCGGCGGAGTCAGGCCTTCCAGGCGCTCCCGGCCGTGGACGGAGAAGACCATGTATCGCCGAAGCAATGGGAAAACGACCAGCCTTTGGAAGGCGGAGCGAAACCAGCGGATGGGAAGCTTTCTGCTCCAGCGCGGAAAGTTCCTGGAAACCGCGGGCGGCGCGGCATCGTCCGTTGCCGGCTTCGCCTTCCGCCGGCCTGGATCTCCGGGTCGGGAATCGGGAACTTGTGCTGAATCGGCCTCCTCCCCCTGCACCAGTTGTTCCAAGTCCGCAACGGTCTGCAGAACCGCAAACGAAGCCTCATCTAGGGAACGCCCATAGGTTTCCTGCAGACGGGACAACAGATCGATCCGATCCAGGGAAGTCAGGCCGAGATCTTCTCCCAGGCGATCCTGAGAAGAGATCCGGGAGGCCTTCAGGGAAGTCAACTCCGACAGAATCGCCAGCAATCGGGAGGGGGCCGCCTCTGATTCGCGATCTTCGGAAGCGCCTCGGTCCTTGACGCGCTCCAGCACCTTGTGACGCTGGATCTTTTGGGTGGACGGAGTTCTGGGAAAATCCTCCTCATTCCATACGGTCACGCCACGGATTTTCTGGTGAGACTCAAGCTCGCGGTTCGCCTGCTTGACGACCTCTTGGGCGTCAGTGCCGGAGCGCAAAAGGACCACGGCGTGCACCTCGTCTCCCTTGCCGCGATCCAACCCGATCGCGACAGCGTCCCTGACGCCTGAGATTCGGCGCAGCGCGTCCTCGACGTCCTGAGGAAAGACGTTCATTCCCTCCGAGGTCACGATGACGTCTTTTTTGCGTCCCTTGTAGTAGAGCCTCCCCTCGTCGTCGATCTCCGCAATATCGCCGGTATGGAGCCATCCATTTCCGTTCTCATCCTGGGTGAGATACTCGGAAACCACGCTGTCGCCCCGAACCAAAAGTTCTCCATCCTTAGCGATCCGGACCTCCTGCCCTTCCAGAACGGTGCCGATCGAACCCCGGCGAGCCCGAAAGGGATGATTAACCGAAACGACCGGGCTGGTCTCGGTCAGGCCGTATCCCTGGATCAACAGGAGCCCCACCTTCGAGAAAAAGTCCTCCAGTTCGACGGAAATCTGGGCGCCGCCTGCCACGACGGCCCAAAACTTCCATCCCAGCTCCGAATGCAGCCCTCTGAATTTCCACCATTTCTCCAGAATTCCTGGGACGCCCTTGAAACGAATCTTCCTCTCATCGACTGAAAACCGTTCCTCCAGGTGGCCTTGCAATTGTTTTAGGAGGCGGGGGACGGCCACCAAAACCGAAACTCGCTCCCGTTTCAAAGTCGAGACAAGGGACGCCGGATGAAATTCGGTGGAAAAGACGACCGCCCCTTCCAGGACGAGCGGAATGAACAGACCCATCGACTGACCGAACATGTGGCTGAGGGGGAGCTGGTTCAGAATGCGGATGGGTTGGAAAGGTCTTGCCCAGAGTCGGTATTTGCGAATTTCCCCGACAAATGGGCGGAGATTGGCGCACAGGTTGCGGTGGCGGTGGATCACCCCTTTGGGCTCGCCGGTCGTTCCGGAGGTGTAAACGATTTCGACCACGTCTTCAGGCGAGAGAGACGCCCGAACCGCGGGCGGGCCGATTTCGAGTTGCAGAATCTCTGGATAGGAAATCCTGGGCAGGTCCCAATCGCTGACCTCGACGCCCGGACCGTGAACCAGCAGTTTCGGTTGGCATTCCCGGGCGATGCGCCGGGCCAGGCTCGAAGAGGCGCGGTCGTCCACCGGCACGACCTGGATGCCCGCAAATACGCAGGCCCAGAAGCAAATCACCCATTCGGGACCGTTTCGGCCCCACAGCAGGACCCGGTCTTCCTTGCAGATCTCCCTTTCGGCCAGGCAGTTGGAAAAAGCCCCGATCAGGTCCGCCAGGTCGCGGTACGTGTAACGGCGGGTTCGGTATCCGTTGAAAAACCGGATCGCCTCGCGATTCTTTAAATCAACCAGTGGAGAATAAAAATCCCCGAGGGTGTCAATCATTGCCAGCCCGTTGTAGACATTTCGATTGATTGCGTTCCAAGCGCCGATAGTCTGAATGCCGGAAGCACGGCCGCCGATTCCGCAACATCATCGAAGAGGAGAAACGCGGCAGGTGGAGTTGCGCCGCCGCAATCCCAAGATCGAAAAGGGGTGCGCCATCTTTTCAGGAGATGCATCCTGGACAGTTCCGCCGGTGGCTCGCTGGACTCGAACTCAGTGCGCGCAAGGGCAAATCGGAGCCGCGCGCCCCATCCAGACATTTCCCGCGGGTGACCAGGGCGGTTCAATTAATGGTTGAACCGTCTTCCAGATAAAATCTGTCCAGCCCGTAGTCCCTTGAAATGAAGAGGTACAGATTCCCGGACCGACTGAGTTCGTCTTTCTGAATCTTGATTTCAAGTGTCAGCTCGCCGCCCGCCAGGTCGCTTCCCCTCAGGACGAAGCCTCGCGCTGCGACCTGATCCACGTTCCACCAGTGCGAGACGTACGCCTGCTGAAATTCGGTCATCTGACCGATACTCCTGCCATCTCGATGGAGTTGGATCTCCATATTCGGTGGCGGCGGCGACTCAACCCCGATGCCGATCCGGTACGTGCGGTCAGCTTGAAAGCCGGAAAACTGAGTTACGACGGTAACGACGCCTTCAACCGAGCGGACCATCGGCGCGGTCATGACCGCCCGATCCTGGCCAAATAGGTGGGTCGGAAATAAGAAAATTCCCAACAGCCAGGCACAAGCCCAGACCTTGGTCATCCGCTCTCGGCTGCCTGATTTCGAGTGTGTCTTGCGAGTCATGATCGGATCCTCTTCTGCCCTCATTATGCACTATTTCTTTCCGTTCAACAGTGGGAGCTTCAAGAGGAACGGACGGCTCCTGCATTCGCATGGATATCTTTCGCACACTTGTATTACAATTCACCACGTGGATACAACGATCAGAAACTTGGACGAGCGGGCGTACCGAACCCTGAAGGCGCGTGCGGCGCTTTCCGGGCAGACCATCGGGGAGTTGCTCAACGAGGCCATCATTTCCTACCTTTCCCGCCCGTCGCCTCATGAAAAGAAGGGAAGCCTGCGCGATCTGGTCCCGGAACCTTATCCGGAGGGATGCGAGGATCTGAGCGAAAGTACCGACCGGGTGCTGTACGGGGCCGAAGAGTGATTGTCCTCGACACCAGCTTTATCATTGCCTATCACAACAGTCGCGACGTCCACCACGCTTCGGCAGTCGAGGCAATGAAAAGTCTCCAGGAAGGGAAGTGGGGCGAGATTCTATTGCCCGAGTATGTTTTTCTGGAGACGGTCACCGTATTGGCGGCTCGGCGCGACCTGAAAACCGCCGGAAGCGTCGGAAAAACTCTCTTGCATGCGGAAGAAGTCCGGTTCGTTCCTTGTTCCGACTACTTCGTCGACGCCTTCGAGAACTTTCAATCGCAGGAGAATTTTCAATTCAGTTTCACCGATGCGGCCATTGTCACCATCGCCGCCCAAGAAGGGGCAGAATACGTCGCCACGTTCGACGAAGCCTTTCGCAAACTGAACGAGATTCAGGCAGTCCCGGAGTGAGTCTGTCAGTGCCGGAACGCGGACCTGCCGCGCCGTTCCGAGTCCGGCGCGGCGAGCCCAGGAGTTATCGGGCAGGCGTCAACGTGATGTTGCGGAAGGAGATTGGGCCGTGGTCCCCCTGCAGAAGGATCGGGCCGGGCTCGCCTTCGCGTCCGTCCAGCGCGCCGCCGGTAATGCCTGGAATCTCCTGACGATCGATCACGGTTTCTCCGTTCAAGACGATCGTTACCTCCCTTCCGAGCAGAGTGATGTGGTAGCTCTGCCATTCGCCTGCCGGGCGGGCGGCGTTCTCCGATGGAGTCAAGAAGCCGTACACGCCTCCGATGTAGAGGCTGTCCGGTTCTTTTCCGATATCGTCCTGTATCTGCACCTCGTAACGCCCGCGCAGATAGATTCCACTGTTGCTGCCCTCCGGATACTTGAATTCGAGCTCCAATCGAAAATCGTCGAAAACCTCCTCGGTCATCAGGTCTGTCCCGGCTTCGGTATTCTCCAGGATGCCGTCGACGGCCCTCCAGTTATTAGGCATGTCCTCGCTTCTGACTTTCCAGCCGGTCAGATCCATTCCGTTAAAAAGTTCAATCGACTCGGCCCACTGCGGCTCCGCAGGCCGGACCAGCTCGGGCGCCGGACGGGCTGCGAACTCCAGCACCTGGCCGTCTTCGGCGTTGGTAGTCCCCTCAATAACTCCGTTTCCCAGGAATCCTTCGAATCTAATGTCTTCCGGATGACTCTCGTACTGCACCGGGAGGCTGAAAACCAAACGGTTTCCATCGACCTGAATCTCCGATATCGGCCGCGCGCTCCCAACCCGGCCGACAAAGCGGCCTTGCAGTTCGTCGTTGGCTCGCGTCAACTCAAACCAGGACGGAAACGTAGCGTCCGGCCCATCCACTTCGACGTTCCAACGACCAACGAAGGAATCGATCGACACCTCCTCTTGGTCCACGATCGGTGCACACGAAACAAGCAGCAATCCCATCAACGCCAGAGAAACCCACATTAGTCTTACATTCATGATTCTCCTCCGAAACTTTCCTATCTCATGACCCGACTGCCGAGGGCTCCGCTTCGACTGCGCCCCAGGCCCGTCGGCAGACTTCATCCCGATATTTCTCATTTTGACCAACGGGTCAAGAATGTCAACTGGGGCCGGGGTCTGGGTTCTGGGTTCTGGGTTCTGGGTTCTGGGTTCTGGGTTCTGGGTTCTGG
>CAZAEY010000048.1:0-22859 GCA_964484155.1 uncultured Acidobacteriota bacterium | reverse complement strand
ACGGGGCCCGTTGATGCTGTGAATCGATCGTTTGGACGGGTTGTAAGTTCAGGGGGAATCAACGCGCCCGGAGCGGGCGCGTCGCTCTGCCAATTGCGCTGCACAGGTCAACTGGAGGCGTGGGTTACGTTTTCGCAATGGGGCTCTCCGCACGCGAAACGGTTCGACCGCCGGATGTCGGAGCGACGGGCTCCGGCACGGGGCCTGTTGATGCTGTGGGGCGATCCTTTGGACGGGATGTGCGTTCAGGGGGAGGTTTGCCAGGAATCAACGCGCCCGAGGCGGGCGCGTCGCTCTGACAATTGTGCTGCACAGGTCAACTGGAGGCGTGGGTTACGTTTTCGCAATGGGGCTCTCCGCACGCGAAACGGTTCGACCGCCGGATGTCGGAGCGACGGGCTCCGGCACGGGGCCTGTTGATGCTGTGGGGCGATCCTTTGGACGGGATGTGCGTTCAGGGGGAGGTTTGCCAGGAATCAACGCGCCCGAGGCGGGCGCGTCGCTCTGCCAATTGCGCTGCACACATCAACTGGAGGCATGGGATGCGTTTTCGCAGCGGCGCGCTTCGGCATGCTGATTCGGCGGTTCGACTAAAGCGGGGTTACGGCATCCAGCGGTATCGTTTCAGGTCGAGGCGGGCGGAGTCGTCGAATTCGACGCCTTCCCGCTCGAGCAGCGCCTGTTGCAGCCCGGTCGGAATGTGGGGCAGGCGATCGGTCGAGCAGCGGCCCTGAGCGTTGACGACTCGGTGCCAGGGGACGTCGCGGGGGCACTGATTGAGCGCCCATCCGACAGCTCTGGGAGTGAGGGGCTCGATCAGCAGCGCCACCTGTCCGTAGGTCATCACCTTTCCCGCAGGGATCCGGCGGACCAGCCGGTAGACTTTTTCCCACTTGCCGTCGCGAAGCGCAAAGGAATCTTTCATGGAATGGCCAGTATAGAATGGAAGCCGAATGAGAATCGCGAAAGTTCCAGGACTGCAGATTCGGGAAGCGCGACCTGATGATTGCGCTTTGATTCTGACTCTGATCCGTGAACTGGCTGAATACGAAAAGCTGGCGGACGAAGTGACGGCCACCGAGGAGGCTATTCGAAAGACGGTATTTACAGAACCAGGGCGCGCGGAAGTATGGATCGCCGAGCTGGATGGCGAGCCGGCCGGCTTCGCCATCTTTTTCCACAACTTCTCCAGTTTTCTGGGCCGCCCCGGACTCTACCTGGAAGACTTGTTCGTGCGGCCGGAGCTTCGCGGCCGGGGCATTGGAAAGGCGCTGCTGAGCCGTTTGGCCCGTCTGGCCGTCGAGCGGGGTTGCGGCCGGATGGAATGGGCGGTGCTGGACTGGAACGAACCGGCCATTCGGTTTTATGAACGGCTGGGCGCAGTCGGAATGAAGGAGTGGACCGTTTACCGGCTGACGGGAGAACGGTTGAGGAAGCTGGGGGGTGCGGGGGAGCTGGATTAGGGGATCGTTTGTGGCTTGGCTAAGTCGGCGCCGGAGGCTCCTCCCACATTTAAGAAATCATCGGACCAGCAGATCGCGGCGATAAAACAGGAAGAGTCCGGCCAGGAGGAGAAGGGCGGCGTAGTCGAGTCCGTGAATGATTGGAAGGTAAGATTCCCAGAAACTCGTCGCCGGGGCGACCTGCAGGACCATCTGCTGGGACGAGTCGAAGGCGTAGGTCGCCGGAAACAGGTATCGAGTCGCACGGGCCAGAGGAGTCAGAAACGGCAATTCGATCTGGAGGAAAATCCAGAGAACGGAACTGCCGACGTACAGCAGGACCCAGCCCGTGACGGCGGCCGCGATATTGAAGTAGCTCAGGAACAGGAACACCGAAGCGATGGTAATGGCCATCAGGACGAACGTTTCCAGCTGATGATACAGCAGGGTCGTCGGCACGGAGCTCTGCAGCACCAGGGAGAGCAGTGTCGTAAAAGCCCCCGTCAGCAGCGCATAGCCGGCCGCCAGGATCGCGAGTCCGAGGAATTTTCCAAGAAAGAACTCGAGCCGTGTCGCCGATTTGGAAAGCAGCATCACGACGGTGCCCCGGCTGAATTCGGACCAGAAAGCGACGAAGGCGAGGATGAGGAAGCTCACTCGACCTAGCGTCGAAAGCACGGTCGAGTACATTCCAAGCAGCGGGGCTCCCATCTGGCTTATGGCGTCGCTATCGGCGAAGTAATAAGTTCCGACGAGGAAGCCGACCAACAAGAGGATGCCATTTAGAACGATCAGCGCGGCCAAGGCGTACAGGACCTTGCGATGGAGCATGTCGGCCATGGTCAGCCGGGAAATGACCCAAAGATTCCTCACGATCGTTCGACCTCGCTTCCGCTATCGACCAGGCCCAGATAGGCGTCCTCCAGGGAGCGTCGAACCGGGTTGACGGCCAGAAGTTCGGCGCCATCCGACCGTAAGCGATCCAGCAAATTCCAGATTTTTTCCTTCGGCGCGAAAACGCTGCATCCGTCCGGACTTTCTTCAACCTCGAGATTTTCACGCATCAGCGCCTCTTTGGTTTGTTGGGAGAGGGGTCCCGTGTCGACGGCCCAGCGATTCTGCCTTTCCAGCAGCTCGTCGATCTGAAAATTTCCTCTCAAGCGGCCCCGATCCAGAATGCCCACCCGATCGCAAACCGCTTCGATTTCGGAGAGAATGTGGGACGAGACGATCACGGCGCAGCCTCTGTCTCGCGATTCCGCGATCACGTCCCTCACCAGCCTTCTCCCCTGGGGATCCAGATTGGCGGACGGCTCGTCCAGCAGAATGACGGCCGGCGAATGCATCACGGCTTGAACCAGACCCACCTTCTGGAGCATGCCTTTGGAGAATTCGCGCAGGCGGGAGCGCCACTTTCCGGCCAGACCGAAGCGGGCGACCCAATCGCGTCCGCTTTCGAAAATCGGCTCCCAGTCGGCGCCTCCGATCAGACGTGCGTACAGAGCGCAAAGATGTTCCGGCGTGTGATGGTGGTGGAATCCGAAGTTTTCCGGCAGAAATCCGAGCCGCTTGAAGGCATCCGGGGCGCCGGACGGACGGCCGAGGATCCTGGCCTGCCCCGAAGTGGGGGGCAGCATGCCCATCAGGATCCACAACGCAGTGCTTTTCCCCGCGCCGTTGGGGCCCAGCAGACCGAAGACCTCGCCCTGCTGGACTTCCAGATCCACGCCGCTCAGGGCTTCCACCGGCAGGCTCCCGCGGCTGTGGAACTGTTTGGTGACTTGCTGAAGGCTGACGGCGGGAGTCAATCCGCCTCCCGATGCCGCGCCATGACCCGCTTGATGCTGGGTATCATCATCGGATTGAATCCCACCAGCCGGAATGCCGTTCGGCCTTCCGGGTCGATCAGAACCTGAGTGGGAAGTCCGACGACTCCGTAGGCTCGCCCGACGGCTCCGTCTCGGTCCATCAGCACGGTGACGTCCAGACCTTCCCTCTCCAGGAACTGCCGGACCGTTTCTTCGGATTCATTCATATTGACGGCCAATAGGACCAGCTCCTCAGCGTGCTCGTTCTGAAGCTCCTCCAGCATCGGCATGCTCTTACGGCAGGGGCTGCACCACGTGGCCCAAAAGTCCAACAGCACGAAGCGGCCGCGAAAGTCCTGCAAGCTGACCCGGGGGCCGTCCAAGAGCGGGAGTTCGAAGTCGGGCGCTGGCTTTCCCCCCCCCGTCATCTGCAGTCCGAAGGATGACGCATCCGGAAGCTTCTGATGAGCGGCCCACTGCACGTAAGTGGACGCCAGTAAAAAGGCGATCAGGAGCGTTCCCAAAGTGAAATTTCTTAGATTCATGGGCAACGGGGCAAAAGGTGCGATGCGCTCCGAAATTAGAACATATTCGGAGGAGTCCGATCAACCGCGCGTCGAAACGACGGTTCCCGAATCTGGCCTACGTCATTGAAATCCTGCGTCGGCCGCATTCTCAGGCTACCGGTGGTCGATGTAAAGAAGGACCTCGACGCGCCGTTCCATTAGCGGACCGGTTGGGCTTGCATTCACTCGCTGTAGGAGATCTCCGCATTCTTCAACCGCCAGGCGGCGGCGGCGAAGGCGACGGTCGTCAGAGCCAGCAGGCCGGAAAACGCAAGCCAAGCGGGAGCGGGATCGCTCAGAATGGCGATGGCGCCTATGGGGATGGGGACGGGGCTCAGCGAATCCAGATAGTAAACGACGCTGATTTTCTTTAGAACCGGAGGGAGGAGAAAGTTGATCGATTCCCAGCCAAGGACGACTGCGGCCGGCAGAATGGGATTCCGGAAAAACAGGCCCAGCAGGAGAAACAGCGCGCCGTATCCCGCGCAGGCCATCGCGGTGATCGCCACATACGCGAGAAGGTGCCATTTTCCGGGACCCTCGAGCACAAAAGACTGCAGGATTCCGGGCGGACTCGCAAAAATCAGCAGGTACGACAAAGCGGCGCTCAGGCAGAAGGCGGCGGCCGCGACGATCCATCCCGACAGAAACTTGCCTGCGGCCAGGACGTCCCGACGAACTGGACAAAGCAGGTAATAGTGGAGGGTTTTTTCGGCGATTTCGCCGCGAAACGCATTCATAAAAAGAGCGACGCAGCCGAAGAAGACCAATATTCGAATGAAGAAGGACTGGAACAAGATCGCATAGATGCCGCTGTGACCGCCCACCTCGCTGTAATGGTGGGCTTCATGGTGAGGCCCCACCAGTAGTCGCAGGGCGAACAGGAGGACGGGCAGTCCGGCCAGAAGGATCACAAACCAGATGCGCCCGCTGCGGAGGGTCCTGCCGATTTCGATCTGAAGGATGCCCGCCGTCTGAGCCTTCGCCAGTTTCAGATTCAGTCCGCGGACTGGAGAGGCGCTCATCTCGACCTCCCTTCCCCGCCGATCAGGTACTCATAAACGGCGCCGACGCTTTCGTCGGCCGGGCCCACCGATTCCAATTCCAATCCATGCTCCAGAACGGCTCGATTCAGGCTCAGAAAGAAACGGTCGGCGTCTCGCGTGCGAACCAGCAGGCCCTGCTGATCTTCTTGGATTCGCGCTTCGACGACGTGGTCCATCTCGAAAGCCTTCGAGGCCAGAAAGGCCGGATTCGGACATCGAATCAATATCTGCATGGCTTGCTCCGGAATCTCGCTGCGGACTTCCGAGATCTCTCCGTCGGCGACCACGTAGCCGCCGTCGATCATCACGACGCGATCTGAGATCTGATCCAGCTCGTGGAGGATGTGGCTGGAGATCAGCACGAACCGTTCCTGCTCCGCCATTCCTTGGAAAAGCTCCATGGCCTCGGCGCGCGCCATAGGATCGAGTCCGTTCAAAGGTTCGTCCAGTATCAGAATCTGCGGATCGTGGGCGACGGCTTGAGCCAGCTTAATCCGCTGCCGCATGCCTTTGCTGTAAGCCGCCACTTTTCGAGCGCCTGCCGCCTCCATGCCAACTCTGGACAACGCCAATTCGGCTCTTTCATACGCCGCCTCTTTGGAAAAGCCGTGAACCCGCAGGTAAGAGGAAACGAAGTCGAGGCCGGTCATCCCCCGGGGAAAGCTGTCAAACTGCGCGCAATAGCCGACTTTGCGAAAGAAGTCTTCGGGACGCCGGCATTCCATCCCCAATACCCGCACGCGGCCCCGCGATGGCTTCAACAGACCTGCGATCAGGTTCATCAGCGTGCTCTTTCCGGCTCCATTCGGCCCCACTAACCCGGTGATTCCGGGCCGTAAAGTCAGAGAGATGCGGTTGACGCCCAGCACTTCGCCGTAAAACTTGGAAACTTCTTCCAGGACGATGGACCGCTTCAGGTTCGGCCCGCTCATCGGATCACCTCGTATGCCTTTAGCTTGCGCGCCAAAAGCAGCAGAAAAATCAAGCAGGCGAAGATCATCGCCGCCCATGCGGCTGAAATCGGAATTTGCGGCGCCACGATTCCGATCCGGAACGGCACCTCTCCAGAGGGAAAGTAAAGGCGAACCCAGATCGAGTCGATGACGCGGTTGAAGTTCAGCAAGTCGCCCCAGTAGGTGGAAAATAGCAGGTTGACGGTCGCGCCCGTTCCGGCGGCGACCAGGAAGGACCCGAAGATGGCGGCGCCTGCCACCGGTTTCCAGCGGACCCATGCCGACGCCGCCAGGGCCAGCAGAGAAAGAAAAACGATCCAGATCAGGCTGCCCCAGAACCCGGCCGCCAGCAGGCGCAGGTTTGCCTGGAACCAATCCCCGCCCTGCAGGCCAGCCTGAAGGAAGTACAGCGCCGTCAAGGGAACCCAGGTCACCAAAGACAAGAGAATGGCGAGGATCGACAGTTTTCCGGCCACGTATTCGGCCGGGCGCAGTCGGCTCAAATAGAGCGGCAAGCCGTTGTTGACCAGATCGGGCGAGATGATTCCGGGTCCGACGAACACCGTCAGCAGAAATGCAAACGTGCCTTGAACGGTCAGGACCCTCAGGAAGAAAGAGGCATCGATGGCGACCAGGTCCGCGTTCCTGAAACCGAACGTGTCCAGCAGCGTCAGGTTGTGAGTCAGATAGATCAGAGCCGCGGCTCCGGCCGGCGTCGCGAAGCAGACGACGAAGAATACCAGAAAGATCCTCATCCGAAACACGCGACGGAACGCGTATCTAGGGATCACCTGCATGCGGCGCAGACGTCGCGTCAATTCGCCTTCGTATCGATGGTATTGATGTCTATAGACGGCCATCCTGCCACCCCATGGCCTTCAGAAAGATGTCTTCCAAAGACTCCTTTTTGTAGTTGAACCGCCTCAACTGCACCTGTGTTTGATCGGCGGCGCGATACAGGTCGACGATCCGGACCGCCTCCGGCAGGACCATCTTGAAGCGAAATTCGCCGGCGCGGGCCCACTCGCAGCCAAGGAGGTCGATCCGCCTGATGAACTCCGCCGCTTCGCCTCGGGCTTCCAGCTCTACGAATCGCCGGTTCGCGTTTCTCTCCTTTTCCAGATTGCAGTAGGCGGCGATTTCTCCTTCTCGCAGGATCATGACTTCATCGCAGCACTCCTCGACGTCTTTGAGCAGGTGCGACGACAGAATCAGCGAAATCCCGGATTCTTGCGTGATCTGGCGGATCAGACGGATCATGCGGAGGCGGGCCGGGGGGTCCAGCCCGTTTGTCGGCTCATCCAGAAACAGGAGCCTTGGACCGTGGACGAGGGCTTGAGCGAGTTTGACCGATTGCTTCATTCCCAGCGAAAAGGTCTCGATGTTGCGATACCGGGCCTCGCCCAGCCCGACGAAAAAGAGCGCCTCGTGAGCCCGTTCCAACGCGGCCTCGCTCGGGATGCCGCTCAACTCGGCCATCATGGTCAGAAACCGGACGGCGGTCATCCCGCCCACAAACGAGTCCCGTTCCGGCATATACCCCACGAGGCGCCTTACGGCTTCCGGGTCGGTTCTCACATCGTGGCCGAAAATCCGAGCCGATCCGCCTGTCGGCGTGTGGAAACCCAACAGGGTGTGCAAAAGGGTCGTTTTTCCGGCGCCGTTAGGCCCGAGAAGTCCGATCGAGCGACCGGTCATCGTCTGCGACAAACGTTTCAGGATTTCGCGCCTGCCGAAGCGGACCGTCAGGTCTCTCAACTCCACTACCGGATCCATGGTCATTCCATCGAAGCCCGCATTTCTCTCACACATCCTCCGCGATAACTGCGCCTCGCTTGCGCCGCTTCTGACGGACCCTTTCGAGCAAGGGCGGCCCTTCTTTTAGCGGCGCCGCCCCGTCATTCCTTGAAGGTCGCCCTGACCGATCGCGGCTACCGCGGCCAGATTCAGCCAGAGAGCTTCCTGGCCTCCATTTCCGGCCAGGCTCAGGCGATTCGGTTCGCTGTAAAGCGCAAAGAGCGACGGTTGGGAGGCGGCCAGGATCGCTTCTACAGCCGGAGGCGATTCCTTGTCCCAGCCATTCCCTCCCTTCAGAAACGGTTCCAGAAGAGATGCCATCCGATGGTAATACAGCGCGGAAAGATTGGCTCGGGCGTCCCGCGGCAAGAGACGCTGAAACTCGGCCGATGCGGCCAGCGAATATCCGGCTCGCTGAGATTGCACGGCCCGTGAGATCAGCGCGGAGGAAGGAGCTGCAATCAAATATCCGCTATCGAAGCGGTAGTGCATTTCCAGCCCGTTTCCGTCCCCGGAGCTAAACACGAATTCGCTCGGATTTCCCGGGGAAGCAAGCAGCGTGAAGCCGCCCCCACGTCCTTCCAGATTTCGGTTCAGCTCGTCGACCATGCGGAGCATCGACTGCTGGAATCGCTGTACGTCGTAGACCTCGACGATCAACTTCCACGAAGGAGTTGGTAGAAGGCTCCCGTCCAATGCGAAGACGAATTCTCCGCCGAGGGGAGCGGCCAGATCGTCACGGAAATTCACGCCCTTTTCGATCTGAAACTCCACGAGCTCCTTCCATGCGTCGGGATCGAATCGCTCGAGAGTCGAAAACAGGCGGTCCACAACGTCCGCCGGTCTTTGCACGACGAAAGCGCTTACGAACTGCGCTTCTGGAGTGACGAATTCAAGACCTCCCATGGAAGCCGGCCTTCCTAGAAGGGCCGCCAGACCGTCGCCCTCACCCTGATACCGTAAGACTGCACGACTCTCGATTTCCTGCCCCACTCTCTTTCTCTGGAGAACCAGACTGTCGATTTGCTCAACCCCCAGCCAGGCGATTGCAGGCTCCGGAAGCGGCGAACCGAGATCATCGGTCAACTGCTCCAGATCGACCGAAGCCAGCCAGTCGACCCCCTGCGCATACTCTTCGCGGATGGTCTCGGAAAACCGACTGCCCGCAAACGCCGCGCCGGCTCGTCCCTCAAGGATTGCAACCACCTGCTGGAGAATTTCCCGGGAAGTCGAAGCCGCGACCCAGCGTCCCCGGATCAGGACCCAAAGCTCCGCCGACTCGTGATGACCGTCCATATCTACGGCGATCACCACCGGCAACTTCGCGCCCGTCTCGGCCTCCAGCCTCAGCATCTCGTTGCGGAGAGCCTGCTCCAGCCCCGGTCCGTCTTCAGTTGTAGACAGAAGCAACGGGCGCAACTGCCCGGAGACGTCATTGACTCCTGCCAAGACCAGTTCCGGCCCCAGCTTCTCTCCCGCCGGTTTGAAGCGGTCTACGAGGCCGCCCAGCAGCCCCGAGCCGGCTTCGGAGTCTGGCCCCATCAACCCAGCCAGCAAAGGGTCCTGCGAGATCCGCTGCGACAGCTCGGCAAGCGCTTCATCCAACTGAGAGGTCAGATTGGGAAAGGCGGCGACAAAAACCGGCGAAGCCGGAATCAAATCGACCAGTTCGCTGGAATACCGAAGAGAATCGCTGACCGTTGCGCTTTGCAGCCGTTGTCCAAGATCCTGAATCCCTTTCAGCGCAGCCAAATGCGAGTCCACGTTTCGGCTCCACGCAATCTCGTTCGCTATGGGAGCGGCCGCCAGCTTCCGTCCGCTGGAAAACTGCTCGCCCGCCTTCAATGCGAACTCCTGCCCCCTCTCTTTGACTCGCACCTCACCTTCCAGAACCGAAATTCGGGATCCTTTCAGCCCCTGGCTGACGGAGAAGGTGGTGCCCCGCACCTCGACGCGCAGATCGGCTGTGGACACGGAAAGGCGGTCGCGGCCCTGTTCGGCAGCCTCCACGATGATGCCGCCCCTTTCCAATTCAATCCGATTGCCGCGCCAGGCGGCTCGCACCATCAACTGCGCCCGCTCCGACACTTCGATCGACGATCCGTCGGCCATCTTCAGCAAGGCGCTGGAACCCGAGCCGGTCCGAAGCCGCGTCGAAGCCTCCAGTCGATCCCCTGTGAAGATCGGCCGGAGATCCCGTCCTTCGAGACGAAAAAGCGGTCCTTCGGCCGCCTCGACGACGGTCCAAGCTTCCGAGGTAAACGGGATCGCGCCGTCCTGCAGAGCCACCGGAATCAGTACGGCGCCCAGCAGCGCCGCTGCGGCGATCAAAGCCCATCGCTGGCGGCGGGGCCGTTCAATCTTCGGGGAGGGCCGCTCGAAAGGTTTCGCCTCGCCGGCGGCGATCGCCTGCATTCGTCGGCGGCAGCGGGCGCATCGTCCGATATGATCCTCCATCAGAAGGCGGCGAGCCGGCTTCATCGCCCCTTCAAGAAAATCAGGCATCAATCCCTGAAAATCCGGGCAACCCAGCAGCGCCCCGTCACCACCCTCAAGGCTTTGCCGAACCCGGTCGACTGACCGGTTCAGTGACTCTGCCGGCGGACGGTCTCGCCGCGCCGACTCAATGGCCTGATTCAATAGCTGTTCACTGCTCTTTCCGTCGATTTTCATTTCCTGCTCCAAGCGTTTCATCCAATTCCATCTTCAATTGCGCCCGCAACCGATGCACCGTCACGGCGATCGTGTTCTCAGAGGTATTGAGAATCCCGGCGATTTCGGAGTTTCCGTATCCCTCCAGGAACCGGAGCGCGAAGACCTCGGCCATGCGCTGACTCATCCGCCCCACCGCCGATCGCAGCCAGTCGCGAAGCGCCTGCCTGTCGGCTAGGAGATCCCGCTCCGCTTTCCCGTTGCCGGAAAACGGTTCCGGCACGAGGTGCAGCGAATCGGGAGCCGCCTTTCTACGTCGCAGAATATCGACGGCGGCATTGACGGCGGCTCTCTTCAAGTAGGCTGCGGAGCTCGCGAGAGGCAAGGAGAGATCGTCTCGCGAAGCCATCCGAAGAAAGACCGTTTGCAGCACGTCCTCGGAATCGACGACGCTTCCGGTCAGGCGATAGGCGGCGTAGAAAACGGCCCGATGATGCTCCTCAAAAAGCGAGCGTAGATCCATGGCTGCGCCTTCTTCAGTCTGCCTTTCAACTTCCGCCTGATACCTCAACGCGGGCGCTCCTTTCCTGACTCAACCACTCTAAACGCTTGGAAGGTCCGAATTCTTAGCGACCGGTGAACGAATCACGTTCCCTCGATACGCAAATTTCATAACGGACGGACTTCCTTACAGCGCCAAGCAGGATTGACGCTACATCAATGCTACGCCGCTGCGCAGAAAAATGTTCAACGCCGGACGGTCCGATAGTCATTCCGGCGCCGCCGCGTGCTCCTTGTATGGGTCGATGTGCAGGTAGCGCGACAGGTATCGCACGCCGAGGTACATGGGAATGGTGTCGATCATGGCCGAAACCAGCTTGAACGTGTATCCGGCGAGGATAAACATCCACAACTGCGGCCACAACGGCGCCTCAGGATCGATCGGAAGAGCGGACGCGTAGTAATGCGTGATCATGATGACGGCTACGGTATCAACCGCCTGGCTGACCATAGTCGAGGCGTTGTTTCGCAGCCAGAGATGGCGCCCCTTTGTTAGACGCTTCCAGAAATGATAGAGAAAGACGTCGCAGAACTGTGCGGCCGCATAAGCGATCATCGAAGCAATGACCGCTCCAAAGGTCAGCTGTCGGACCTCGTAAAAGACAGGGAGACGGCCGGCTTCGTCCCGGAATAAATCTCCAGTCGACGGATCGATCGCTTCAAAGCCGGGCAGGGCTCCCCCGATCCACAGGATCAAGACGATCCAGATGTTGATGAGGATCCCCATGAAGACCAGAAAATTCGCTCTTTTCCTTCCGTACAACTCGCTGATGAAATCGGTGCAGAGAAAAGTAATCGGGTAGGGCAGCACGCCGACTGCGATGGAGAAGGGGACGGCCAGGCCGCCCACCTGAAACGACAGGTCGATAAATCGAGTGATGCCGAGAATGTTCAGCATCGCCAGCGAACCGATGAAGAAGGAGGCGAGCACGATGAAGACTCGTTCCCGTCTTTCGTGGATCTCGTCGCTGATGAACTCGTAGGGCATCTGCGCCATCAGACGAAAGGCACCTTTCAGTCGGTCGAGATCGTCTCGGTCTGGTCGGCCTCGAGTTCCGGCAGGAATTCTTCCGGATCGGCGGGCTCTGCGTCCTCGTCGCGCATCGGCCGCTCGACGATTTCGCACTTCAGGAGCGTTTGCGGTTGGTGGGGCCTGAAGCCTCCGGCATCGGAAATGGGGTCGCCGGGAGCGGAAGCGATCCGATCGGCGGCTTCCATTCCCTCCACGACCTGTCCGAATGCCGTGTACTGTCCGTCCAGTGCCGTCCATTCCCCGAGCATGATGAAGAACTGACTTCCGGCGCTGTGCGGATCGCGGCCCCTGGCCATCGAGACGGTCCCCCTGATGTGATGCAAATCGTTGAACTCCGCTCGAAGCGCAGTCCCCGGGCCCATATACGAATGCCCGCCCGCACCGTGCGTCTCTGCGTCGTCGTCCCGGGTGTTGGGATCTCCCCCCTGAATCATGAAGCCGGGAGCAACCCGGTGAAACAGCGTTTCGTCATAAAAGCCGGAAGCGCAATGGTGGAGAAAGTTGCGCACGTGTTCGGGCGCGTAATCCGGAAAAAAGCGAATCAAGATGCTCCCCTGATCCGTCTCCAGCCGAGCCAGCATCTCCATCCCCGGCTCGGTTGAATATTCGACCTCGGCGTCTTCAGACCTGGAGCAGGCGGAAAGACACATGGCCAGAATGCCAGTCCAGAGAAGCGCTTTGCGCCACGACAATCTCATTGAGTTTTGCATCGAATTTGACATTGTAAAACATGCCGGTGGCGCGGGCTTCCAGCCCCCGATTGCAAATGACCGGCAGGATGCCGGTCCTACGGCTCGGGCTTCCGGCCGGTGACGGAGATTTCCCGGACGCGAAATGTTAGATTGTCTCCATGCAGGACTCGGAACGCGAAAAACTGGCCGAGGAGTTGAGAAGATCTTTCAGCGGAGAAGTCCTTTTCGACGAGATGACGCGGGCCATATACAGCACCGACGCCAGCCTGTATGAGGTTCTTCCGTTGGGAGTGGTGCTGCCTCGCAGCCGCGAGGATATTGTTCAGGCGGTCCGTACGGCGGCCAGATTCGCCGTTCCCATCCTGCCTCGGGGAGGGGGCACCAGTCTGGCAGGACAGACCGTAACCCACGGCCTCATCGTCGACTGCTCAAAACATTTCAATCGGATCCTGGAAGTCAACGCCGGAGAATCGTGGGCCGAAGTCGAGCCTGGAATCGTTCTGGACGAACTGAATCAGTCGCTGCGCCCTGCAGGCCTCTTCTTCAGCCCCGACGTGGCCACCAGCAGCCGGGCCAACCTGGGCGGCATGATCGGCAACAACTCGTGCGGCGTCCGTTCCATTCGTTACGGCAAGACGGTGGATCACGTGCAGCGGCTCTCCATCGTTCTGGCCACCGGAGAAGAACTACTTCTGGAGCCTTTGAACCGGGTTCAACTGGAGCGGAAATGCTCACAGCAGGATCGTGAAGGAGAGATTTATCGAACCGTCCGACGGGTAGTTCAGGAGAACCGAGAGGAGATTTTGCGACGCTATCCAAAGGTGCTGCGCCGAGTCGGAGGCTACAATCTGGACGCTCTCCTGGATGAAGAGCGGTTCAACCTGTCGAGTCTGGTCGTGGGATCGGAAGGAACGCTGGCCTTTGTCACGAAGGCCCGCATTCACCTGGATCCGATCCCCGCCGCCGCTTCGGTCGCAGTGCTGCATTTCGAAGATCTTCTGGAAGCCGTGGGCGCGGTCCCCCAGATCCTGAAACATCAACCATCGGCGGTGGAGATCCTGGATGCCTACGGCCTCGCTCTTGGAATGAAGAATCCAGCTGTGGCAGAACTTTGCAAGCAATTCGTTCAAGGTTCGCCTGAAGCAATTCTCATCGTTGAATTTTCTGGTTCCTCCGAAACGGCTGCGTGGAACGGTCTGGAAAACATGATGGCCGACTCTGCGCTCGCGGAAGTCGTTTACCACTTCCACGTCGCTCAGACGCCTTTGGAGCAAGATCGAGTCTGGCAGGTGCGCAAGAACGCTCTCGGCGTCCTGCTCGGCACGAAAGGGGACGCAAAACCGCTCCCTTTTATCGAAGATGCGAGCGTGCCGGTCGAGCGCCTTCGAGACTACATTGCGGGAATCCTGGACATCTGCAGCAAGCACCGGCGCCCGCTGGCCATGTATGCGCATGCCAGCGCCGGATTGATACACGTGCGGCCGATTCTGAATCTGAAGCAAACCGAAGACGTCGAAATCCTGCAGAAGATTTCTGCAGAGGCCTTCGACCTCGTAATGCAGTACGGGGGCGCCTGGAGCGGAGAACACGGAGACGGGCTGGTGCGGAGCTACAAGAACCGCGAATTTTTCGGCGATCGCCTGATGAACGCCTTTCGAGAAGTCAAGAAGGCGTTTGACCCGCACTGGCTGATGAACCCGGGAAAGATCGTCGATGCGCCGGCTATGACGGAAAACCTCCGCATTCATCCCGGCTACCGGGCGGAGATTCCGGAAACGTACTTCCGTTTCGAGGAGGAGCAGGGATTCGACCGCGCCGTCGAAATGTGCACCGGAGTCGGCCATTGTAGAAAAACCACCGGGGGCACGATGTGTCCATCCTATATGGCTACCAGGGACGAGGAGCATTCGACCAGGGGCCGAGCCAACGCCCTGCGCCTGGCAATGTCGGGCAAGCTGGGTCCCGAGCGCTTGACTGGCAACCGCCTCTACGAGGCGCTGGATCTCTGTCTGGAGTGCAAAGCCTGCAAAAGCGAATGCCCTTCCAACGTCGATATGGCGAAGTTGAAGGCGGAGTTCCTGGCCCACTATTTCCAACGTCACGGCTTCCCTGTGGGAAAGAGGCTGGTAGGGGGAATTCGGCGCGCTGCGGAAACGGGAAGCCGATTTCCATCGCTGTTCAACCTCGTTTCGCAGAACCGGATCGCCCGTTTCCTGCTGGAGCGCTTCGCCGGACTGGACAGGCGAAGGACGCCTCCTGCGCTGGCCTCCAGGACGCTGACGTCTCTGTGGCAAGACTTCCGGTCCAATTCGGCCGCCGACCGGCCTCCGGTGGGGCTTTTCGCCGACACGTTCACCAATTACTACGAACCTTCCATCGGAATTGCCGCTGCCAGGGTGCTGGACAAACTGGGGTTCCGGGTGCAGCTTTTGGAAGGCGGCTGCTGCGGACGGCCGCTCATATCGGCCGGCATGCTCGGTCAGGCTCGGGCGCAGGGAGGAGCCTTGGTGGGCAGTCTGCTGGCGGAAGTCGACCGGGGACTCCCGATCGTTGTCTTGGAGCCCGGCTGCTTTGCCGCCCTCCGGGACGACCTGACGGATCTGGCGGAAGACTCCGCAGCGGCCCGGCGCGTCGCGGAAGCCGTCTGCACGCTCGAAGAGTTTCTGACACGGGAAAACCTCGGTCAGCGGATGGCATCACTTGCAAAGGCGCAGCCCGACGGAATCGTGTTTCACGGACACTGCCAGCAAAAGGCGCTCATTGGGACCTCGGCCGCATCCCGACTCTTTTCTCAGCTTTCCCAGAAGCCGGTCGAAGCTCTCGACAGCGGCTGCTGCGGCATGGCCGGCTCCTTCGGGTACGAAAAGAAGCACTACGAAATATCGGAAAAGATCGGCGAGCGGCGCTTGTTCCCCGCCGTTCGCGATGCGGGGCCTGAGACTCCGATCGTCGCTCCGGGATTCAGCTGTCGGGCGCAAATACGCCATTTCACGGGGAAACAGGCGCTCCATCCGGCGGAATGGATCGCCCGTCTGTTGGGCGTCTGACCTGCTCCTCCGGCTTTGCGGCCTGGCCGAGAGGCGGCTCCGAAAGGTCTGCATCGCAGGCCGCGGCGGTGAACGATCCGAGGCCCTGTGGCTTGGTTTTCATTGACCCCGCGGCCAAATATGGAATAATCCGGTAGAGAAGGCGCCTGGGCGAAGGCTCGGGAACTTCCTGTGGGAACATCAAAAACAGAAAGAAGTTGACATGAATGACTCTCCATTCCGAGGAGGAACGAACGGAGGCGATCAGGAGCCGGCGGCTCTTCTCGACCTCGATCCGGCTTCACTGGCTCGCTACGCTCGTATCGCCTTCACGGCGCTGCTGGGGCTTATCGCGCTCTACGGTCTGAACTGGGCGCTGGGCTTTTACACCGACTGGCTTTGGTTTCGCCAACTGGGCTACGACGCCGTTCTGGTCAAGATCATCACCAGTCAATTCTGGCTCTTTGCTGTAGGGCTCATCGTGTTTCTGGCGATCGCCGGGGGAAACATCTATCTGTTTTTCCGAATGACCCGAGGAATGTCGGTGTTGCCCAGCAGCCAATTTCCGCAGGAATGGTACGCGACCGCCCGTCGCACGCTGCGGTGGATTTCGCTTGCCGTCGTCCTGGTCTTTGGAATCTTTCTGGCAGAAAGGGTGGCCGGCGAGTGGGAGAAGATCCTGCTGTTTCTCAACGCTGTACCATTTGGGGAAGCAGATCCGATTTTCGAAAGAGACATTTCGTTCTACGTATTCACTCTACCCATCATCGATTTTTTCAGGACCTGGCTGCTGACCGTTCTAGTGACCACGATTCTGCTGGTCGGCGCCCTTTACTACGTAACGGCCCAGATGAGGGGCACCCGTCTTTCCTTTGAGGAGCCGATGCGCTCCCACGTCCTGGGCCTTGGCGCCGGCTTTTTCGTCTTGATCGCCCTGGGGCACTGGCTTTCCCGATACGAGCTGCTTTATTCGACGACTGGGGCGGTCGTCGGCGTCGGCTACACAGAAGCCAACGCCACTCTGCCTGCATTGACCGTCATGGCGGTGGTTGCGCTGGCGACGGCCATTCTGCTCGCGTACTCCATTTCCAGGACTCAGGACCGACTCGTATTCTTTGCAGCCGGCGGCTGGTTCGTCCTCAACATTATCGCCACCGGGGTGATCCCTTCTCTGGTGCAGCGGCTGCAGGTCGAGCCCAACGAGTTGGCTCGAGAAGAGCAGTATTTGCGCCACCATATCGATCTGACGCGCCGCGCCTATGGCCTGGATCGCGTACAGACCTTCAGCCATCCGGCGCTGGGGACCGTCGATCGCCAAACGCTTGCGGACAACCCGGGAACGGTTCAGAACATTCGCCTCTGGGATGAGGGGCCGCTTCTGGAAAGCTACAATCAGATACAGTTTTTCCGCCTGTATTACGATTTCCTGGCCGTCACGACCGACCGTTACGAGATCGACGGGCAACTGCGCCAGGTCATGCTTTCGACGCGTGAATTGTCGGCTGAAAAACTTCCCGCCGAGGCGCAGCGATGGGTCAATCGCCAACTCCAGTTCACTCATGGGTACGGCGTCGCCATGACTCCCGTCACCGAAGTCGATGCCGGAGGCCGCCCCGCTTTTTTCCTCCAGGACGTTCCCCCAAGCGGGAAACTTTCCTTGGATCGCCCCGAGGTTTATTACGGATTGAAGAGCCTGGACTACGTGGTGGTCAATTCCCAGATGGAGGAATTCAACTATCCCGGGCCGGACGGGCCAGTCTACACCCATTATGCGGGCGAAGGAGGGGTTCCGCTGAGCTCCTTTTTCAGACGGCTGTTGTACGCGTGGGAGTTTCGCGATCTGAATCTGCTCATTTCGGGTCAGATCACTTCGGAGAGCCGGATCCAATACCGCCGCACCATTCCTCGGCGTTTTTCCACGCTGGCGCCGTTTCTGGTTCCGGATCGGAGCCCTTACGTTGTGGTCGCGGACGGAAGGCTTTTCTGGATCCAGGATGCCTACACTTTAACGGATCGGTTCCCCTATTCCACACGTTGGCGGGGCTCTTTCAATTACATCCGCAACAGCGTCAAAGCCGTCGTCGACGCCTACAACGGTACGGTCCAGTTTTACGTCGCCGACGAAACGGATCCGATACTGCAGGCGTACCGGAAAATCTTTCCGACGATGTTCCAGGACATGTCGGAAATGCCGTCCTACTTGGAGCCGCACATTCGCTATCCTCTCGACTTTTTTACCTTCCAGGTGCAGATGCTGCTGCAGTATCAAATGACGAATCCGACCGTCTTCTACAACAAGGAGGACCAGTGGGACTTGCCAGTGGAAAGCTCGTTCGGACGTCAATCGACGCTGCTTCCCTACTACATCGTCGCCCGGCTGCCTGATGAGGAACGTGAGGAATTCCTCCTGATTCAACCGTTCACACCCGTCAGCCGACACAATCTGGTGGCCTGGATCGCCGCCCGGAACGACCCCGAAAACTACGGCCAGCTGATGCTCTACCGGTTTCCTTCAGGCAGACACGTCGACGGGCCGAATCAGATCGAGGCGCGTATCGACAACGATGCGATCATCTCGGAGCAGTTCACGCTCTGGGGCCAGGTCGGTTCCGAGGTGTCTCGGGGAATCCTTTTGGTCATCCCCATCGGCGACTCGATTCTCTACGCGGAGCCGATTTTCCTGCGTCCTGACACGCTGGAGTTTCCCGAGCTGCGGAGAATTATACTGGCCGACGCACAGAACGTCGTAATGCAACCCACGATGGATCGCAGCATCCGCGCCCTCGCGGGAGAACTCCCTGCGGTCGCTCCGCTAATGGAGCTTGTCGATCCGGAGGCGCCTCCGGTAGAGGTAGCGGAGCGACCGCGGACCGAAGTGTTCGGCGCGGAGGACCTGGAGTCGCTGCGGAGAGGATTGCAGGACGTCGCCGACCGACTGCAGGATCTTCTGGACAGGCTCAATCGGAGATAGCTGGGAAGGTTTGAATGCTCCGACGCGCTTCGCTGCGGATCTCAACCGGCTCCGCCCGTCGAAGCGTGCAGAAGGGGCGGGCCGCAAGCGCCCGCCCGTTCAAGAGAGGTTGAAACTACATGATTTCGATCTATATTTAAGCGAGTGCGGACCCGCATCGATTTTGCACACCGGTGAATTGCAAACTTCGTGCCAGGAATTCGGACTCCGCACCGGAAATTCGTTCAATCTCCATTTGCCGCCGCATTCCGAACGAGTGCGAGTCTAACGGCGCAGCAACCTCTCGTTCATAGCGTTCAAGGCGCCCGGAAGAAATTCCCGCGCCGCAGGAAAGATTTCCGCGCCTGCCCTGACGGCTTTAAGGCCCTCATAACGGGATGTTGGCGAACGAGGCGGTGACGCAAGGCGCCACGACAAGAACGCCGCCGCGCCCGTTCGAAAAGCGAATCCCGAGGAAATCGAATTGCGGCCTCGCGAAGGAGCGCAGCAACGGGAATGCTTTCAGGCATGCGGGTTTGGGGACGGTGCGCGCAGTTGACCCATGGGCCGCAAGGTCGGTAAGATGGCCTTGGTGAGTGTGACTGACCATGATTCGACGTTTTAATCCGTCATTTCCTGCGGCCGCCGGTCGCGGCGCGGAGCGCGTCTTCCCATCCGATATCACGGCATCAGACGCCCCGGCAATGACGGTTGAGAGTCCTTCCGATGCGTCTCGAGGATTCCGGTCCGCCTGTTAGCTCGGATTTTTCATACCCTTCCGAGGCGAGGCGGCGGAGAGGGGCGTGAATACAAGGCGCGCGATGAAGGCCCTCGCAGTCGTACTCTTGCAGTACGTCGAGGAGGCTTGACAGCCCGTGATCAAAGTCCTGGTGCTTCGTGCAACAGGGATCTGCGGTCCGCCGGCAAGGCGCGAGGAGGAAGGCGATGCCGTAGCATCGTCGACGACGAGCAACGCAGTCCGGGGGCCGCAAACCCCTGTTGCCCGGAGGGTTGCGGGCGGCGCAGGCCCGTCTCGGTCGTTGCGGCTCCCTGACGACGCATCAGGACTTTGATCACGGGCTGCTTAGAGCGGCAACGCAGTAGACGCGCCCCTATGCGGCGCCGTAGCAGGAGGCATGATAAATCCGGGTGAAGGCCTTCCCTTTCACATCAAAATGGAACAGTCCCGCATTCGAAACTTCTGCATCATCGCCCATATCGACCATGGCAAGTCGACGATGGCTGACCGCCTCCTGGAGGCGACCGGCGCCGTGGAGGCTCGCGAGATGCGCGAACAGCTGCTCGATCAGATGGAGCTGGAAAGGGAAAGGGGCATCACCATCAAGATGGCGGCCGTCAGAATTCACTATCAGGCCAGAGACGGGATTCTGTACGAGCTAAACCTGATCGACACGCCCGGTCACGTCGACTTCACCTACGAGGTGTCACGTAGCCTCAATGCCTGCGAGGGCGCCCTGCTGATCGTCGATGCCGTGCAGGGAGTCGAGGCTCAGACCCTGGCCAACGTGAACCTGGCGATGAATCACGATCTGGCGATCGTTCCAGTCATCAACAAGATCGACCTGCCTGCCGCCGATCCGGACCGGGTTCGAAACGAGATTGAAGACACTCTGATGATCGAGGGTTCCGAGTGCCTTCTGGCGAGCGCAAAAGCCGGAACCGGCATCGAGGAGCTCCTGGAAGCGATTGTGCAGCGGATCCCTCCGCCCAAGGGCGACCCAGACGCGCCGTTGCGTGCGCTTGTGTTTGACAGCCACTTTGACCCCTATCTGGGGATCATCGCGTACGTGCGTGTCTTCGACGGGGTCTTGAAACCGGGAATGGAGATTCAGATCATGGGCTCCAGCCATCGCGCGGAAGTGGCGGATGTGGGAGTGTTCGCCCCCCGGATGATGGCCGGCGATCAACTGGGGCCCGGCCAGGTCGGGTTCTTCAACGCGGCCATCAAGGAAATCGGGCTGTGTCGCGTCGGCGACACGGTGACAGATCGGAAGAATCCGGCTTCCGAGCCCCTGCCCGGCTACCACGTGGCCAAGCCAATGGTCTTTTGCGGCCTCTATCCGGTCGAAAGCGATCGGTTCCCCGAGCTGCGCGAAGCCCTGGGCAGGCTTCAGTTGAACGACGCCTCCTTGAGCTTTGAACCCGAATCTTCGGCCGCGCTGGGGTTTGGCTTTCGGTGCGGTTTTCTGGGACTTCTGCACAGCGAGATCGTTCAGGAGCGACTGGAAAGGGAATTCGAGCTGGAGCTGGTGGCCACGGCGCCTTCGGTGGTCTATCAGGTCACCCTGCCGGACGGCTCTGTGCGAATGGTCGACAACCCCGCCAACTGGCCGCAAGGGCAGATCGAAAAGGTTGAAGAGCCGTATGTGAAAGCCACCATCATCACCCCGAGCGAATATGTGGGCGCCTGCATGGAGCTTTGCAACGACCGCCGCGGAACTTTCGTAACGATGGAATACACCGGACCGAACCGAGTGATGCTGACTTACGAGCTGCCGCTTGCGGAAATCCTCATGGACTTTTTCGACACGCTCAAAAGCCGCTCCCGCGGATACGCTTCCTTCGATTACGATTTCATCGGCTATCGAGAAGGAAAGCTGGCGAAGATGGATATCCGGATCAACGGCGATCCTGTCGACGCGCTTTGCTTCATCACGGACAAAGAAAGGGCTTATCAGAAAGGGCGGGCTCTGGTGAGCCGGCTCAAAGATGTGCTTCCACGACAGCTTTTCGAAATTCGAATACAAGCCGCGCTTGGCTCGCGCGTCATCGCCTCCGAAAGCGTCCGTCCCCTCCGCAAGAATGTGATCGCCAAGTGCTACGGCGGGGACGTGACGCGCAAGCGCAAGCTGCTGGAAAAGCAGAAGGAAGGCAAGCGACGGATGAAGAATGTCGGACGCATCGAGATTCCGCAGGAAGCTTTTCTGAGCGTTCTGCGCGTTGGAAACGATTAGAAGATGAACGATTCGCAGGAACCCGACCCCCGACCCCTTCGATACAGGCCGGCCAGCCTCTCCCTGTACGTCCACCTTCCATTTTGCGCATCCAAGTGTTGGTACTGCGACTTCAACGCTGGCGTGGCCGAGCCGGCGGCGCGACAGCGTTATCTGCAGGCCTTGCAGCGCGAAATCGAATCCTCGCCGTGGCAAGGCGTCCCCTGCGAGGCGCTGCTGATCGGCGGAGGCAGCCCGTCCGCATTAGAGATCCGGCAGCTGGAGCCGATATTGACGAGCGTAACCAATCGCTTCCCCTTCAGTGAAGAAGCGGAGGTCACTCTCGAGTGCAACCCCGAAGACGCCACCCCCCCAAAGCTCTCCGCATGGAGGAGCTTCGGAATCAACCGATTGAGCCTGGGAGTTCAGTCGTTTCAAGATCACCACTTGAAGGCTCTGGGAAGAAGGCACGCCGCCATCGACGCCATTATGGCTTGCAGGCTGGCGCGAGAGGCCGGCTTCAAAAATCTGAACCTCGACCTTCTCTACGGACTCCCCGAGCAAACGATGACCGAATGGGCGGCGAATTTGCGGGAGGCGATTCGCCTGCGGCCCGAACATCTTTCTCTGTACTGTCTCAGCGTCGATGCGAAGGCTTCGTCCAGCCGGCCCGAGAACGCCGGGGCTCTTTCAGGATTTGACGAGGAAACGGCCTCCCGAATGTTCGAACTGGCTCTGGAGGAAGCCGTCCGGGCCGGATACGGTCAATACGAAATCTGCCACTTTTCGCTCCCCGGCTTTGCAGGCCGCTACAATCTGAGTTGCTGGAGCCGGAAGCCGCTTCTCGGGTTCGGGACGGGCGCAGCCTCCTGCATGAACGGCGTCCGCTGGACGAACGCTGCTGGCTGGAGTGACTATTGCGAAAGCTGTCTTCGGCAGGGGGTCTCGACGTTTTCTGCGGAACGGCTCGATCCCGGTCAACAAGCCGTCGAGACCGTCATTTTAGCCCTGAGAACGACGGCGGGTATCAGCCTCGACAATGCGGAGCGGCCCGGCAACTGCGCGGTCGATCGGCGCTTCAAAGATCTGTTTCATGAATGGGCGCAGATGGGCCTTGCAGAGGTTGATGCGGCGGTTGTGCGACTGACGCCCGCAGGCCAGCTGGTTTCCAGCGCTCTTTTCGCCCAGATCCTGGAACGCGCCCCCGCCGAAAAGCCGCAAGCCGTCCCGCATGCCTCGGAAGCCCCACGACGGGAGCCGTAGACGTCCAGCACGCGAAAAATCCGAGCCCGGGAACCGGGCCACGCAATCGCGTCCGAAACATCGAACCTGAAACATGAAACGACGTTCCCAGAACGTCAAGCGCACCCCATGCCTCC
>CAZAEY010000047.1:8636-23745 GCA_964484155.1 uncultured Acidobacteriota bacterium | reverse complement strand
TCATTACTGACGAGGCTCCGTGGGGCGCGCCTCTTCGTTGTGCTAACATACAGCGAAGTATGCAACGTCAAAAGACCGTCATCGGCATCGTTGGGGTTCTGGTGGGGTTCGTGATCGGATTTTTCGCTGGGCAGTTGCGTGAGCCGGTGTTTTCAGACGCCGCCTTTTCGCGAGGGGATGGGGCTATTGCAAACCACCTTCCGGAAGATCATCCTTCTCCGGAGTTGATGCACCAATTGGAGCACTGGCGACAGGACGCTCTTGAAAATCCGCAGGATAAGAGGACCCGCGTGTCGCTGGCCAACGCATACTTCGACATGCAGCGCTTCGATGCCGCCATTCCCTGGTTTGAGGAAGCCCTTGCCCTCGATCCCGTGGATATCAACGTCGTTACGGACCTGGCCACCTCCTACCTTTATCTGGGGCACGTGGAGCGATCGATTGAGCTCTACCAGCGATCCCTGGAGCTCGAACCGGACCATCCGCAGACTCTGCAAAACATTGGCATCGCGTTTTTCGCGACGCGGCATTACAACGAAGCGGTTCGGTATTGGGACCGCCTGCTGAGTTCCCACCCCGAATATCCGCACGCCGAACAGATCCGCCTTCAAATTGAGAAGGCGAAGGCGGAAATGACCAAGGGTGATTCGTAGAGAATGACCTGGCTGCTGCGCCTTTTTCTAATCCTGCTCTTATTGACTGCGATTCGCAGTATTTTCACGCGGCTCTTCAGGCCGCCGGCGAAAAGCTCCGGAAGTTCAGCCGAGGCCGCTCGCAGAGGCGGGGTTCGGGCCGTGCAAGGGAAGATGGTCAAGGATCCGCAGTGCGGGATGTACGTGGCTTCCAGTTTGGCGTTGAACGCAAGACGGCGGGGGGAAGTGTTTTACTTTTGTTCCGAAGAGTGTCGGGACCAGTTCCTGCAACAATAGCCTCGCGATTTCGGTTGAAATGGCGGTGCTCTGAAATCGGTCGGCGTGCAACTGCGGATCTCACCAGGGAAAAAGCGCATCGAAAATGACGGATCGAGATCACGACATTCAACCGCGGATGGGAGGTCTCCTGTGAGGGTGGGAATTTTCGCCAAGCCCCATCGGGTCGATGTGGCCGAGACTCTTCGAGAAGCCGTTCGCTGGCTCAGGCAGCGGAATTGCGTTGTCCTGGTCGAACAGAGCGCCGTTGAGATTTTCGAACTGGACGACGTTGAGGCGGCGGACGGGGATCAGATTCCGGCGGCGGCCGACATCCTGATCGTTTTCGGAGGAGACGGCACGATGCTGTCTGTGGCCCGGCAGATCGGACGGAATCGTTGTCCGATCCTGGGAGTGAATCTGGGGAGCCTTGGATTCTTGACCGAGGTTGCCCTGTCGGAATTATTTCCTTCATTGGAAAACGTATTGGCCGGCCGCTACCGCGTTCAGTCGCGGGGAATGCTTCAGGCAGAAATACGAAGCGCCGGAAAGCCCGCAGAAACGCATCACGCGCTGAACGACGTGGTCATCAACAAGGCGGCGCTGGCCAGAGTGATTTGCGTCGAGGCGTATTTGGACGATCGGTTCCTGAGCGTCTTCGTGGCCGACGGAGTCATCGTCGCAACTCCGACCGGCTCCACGGCCTACAGTCTTTCCGCCGGCGGGCCGATCGTGGATCCCGAATTGAACTCGATCTTGTTGACTCCCATCTGCCCGCACACGCTGACCAATCGGCCGCTGGTTCTTCCACCGGAACGACGCCTGCGGTTCGTGCTGCAGGAAGGCGACGACGTTATGGTCACGCTAGATGGACAAGTGGGAAGAGATTTGAAGCAGGGAGACGAAGTCGTGTGCACCCAATCGCCCAATCGGGTGGAAATGATTCAGCCGCAGGACATCAGCTATTTCGACGTCCTGAGGGCCAAACTGAAATGGGGAGAGAGGTGAGCCGGTGAGTTCGGATAAGCTTCAACGGCTGCTGGAATTTGTGGAGAAGTCGCCCGACAGTCCCTTTCCCCGCTATGCATTGGCCATGGAATGCCGCAATCGCGGGATGCATGAAAAAGCTCTGGAAAATTTCCGGACGCTGGTACTCCAGCATCCCGATTATACCGCAACGTACTTGCAATTCGGTCTGGCGTTGATTGAATTCGGTGAAGCGGAGCAGGCGGCGGAAATCCTTCGGACTGGCATCGAAATCGCTGGGAAAAATGGGGACCAGCACGCCCGAGACGAATTATCCGGCGCTTTGCGCCAACTGGAAGAGGAATAAACGCTACCCTTGAAACCTGAAACCTTATTCATCCTCCCGAACCGTCCGGCTCCCACGCAGGCCGGGCGTTTTGACAGTGACGACGGTCCGCATGGAAGACAAAATTGAGATAGTCTTGAATGGAGAGAGGACGAAGGTTTCCGCGAACGTCAGCTTGCTGGACCTGCTCTCGGAGATGCGGTTGAACCCGGCGCAGGTGGCAGTTGAGGTCAATCGGACGATCGTCAGGCGAAGCGTATGGGCCGAATTTCGGCTGAGTGAGCGGGACGTTGTTGAAATCGTGCATTTTGTCGGAGGGGGAATCTCCCATGGGCGATCCATTGATACTGGCGGGACGGGAATTCCAATCGCGGCTGATCGTCGGGACCGGGAAATACCGCTCCTTTCAGGAAATGCGCTCGGCGCACCAGGCAAGCGGGGCCGAGATCGTGACGGTGGCCGTTCGCCGCGTGGACCTGTCGGGCGACAGTGAATCGCTGCTCGACCACATTGACCGCGATCGGATGATGATCCTTCCCAACACAGCCGGCTGCTACAACGCCGAAGACGCGGTGCGGTACGCGCGATTGGGAAGGGAAGCCGGGTTGTCGGACTATGTCAAGCTGGAGGTGATCGGGGATGAGAAGACCCTGTTTCCCGATAACGAGGAGCTACTGAAAGCGACCAGAATTCTTGTGAAAGAGGGCTTTATTGTGTTGCCGTACACCTCGGACGATCCCGTCATCTGCAAAAAACTGGAGGACGAAGGAGCGGCGGCCGTAATGCCCCTGGGCGCACCGATCGGCTCCGGGCTCGGCATCCAGAACCCCAACAACATTCGCATCATTCTGGAATTCTCACGAGTTCCCGTCATTGTCGATGCGGGAGTGGGCACGGCTTCGGACGCCGCAATCGCGATGGAGCTGGGCGTGGACGGCGTGCTGATGAACACGGGAATCGCCGGTGCCAAGGATCCCGCCGGGATGGCCAAAGCCATGAAGTTGGCGGTTGAAGCCGGGCGGTTGGCTTATCTGGCGGGACGCATTCCCCGCAAGCTGTACGCCAGCGCCAGCAGCCCAGTGGAAGGACTTTTGAGTTAGTCGCATGAAAACCGTTCCGGTTCGGCTGGGGGACCGCAGCTACGACATTTTGATTGGAAAAGGGCTGTTCGACCGGCTCGCTCCGGAGTTGACCGCCCGCGGGGTCGGGCGACGCGTCTTTCTGGTCTCCAATCCCACCGTTTTCGAACTTTACGGAAATGGAATCCAGCAGGCGCTGCAGGAACGGGACTTTCAGGTCACGCCCTTGTTTATACCCGAAGGCGAGCGATACAAGAATCTGCAAACCGTCGAGAACATCTACACCTACCTGATCGCGCAAAAGGCGGATCGTGAGGCGACGCTGCTGGCCCTTGGCGGAGGCGTCACCGGGGACGTCGTCGGCTTCGTGGCCGCGACATTTCTCAGAGGCGTTCGCTACGTTCAGCTTCCGACCACGCTGCTGGGGCAGGTCGACAGTTCGGTCGGCGGTAAGACGGGAGTCAACCATTGCCTTGGAAAAAATCTCATCGGAGTCTTTCATCAGCCAAGTTTGGTTTGCATCGACACGGACACGTTGCGAACGCTTTCCGCCCGCGACTTTCAATCGGGCGTCTACGAGGCGGTCAAATACGGCTTGATCTACGACCTGAGTTTCTTCGAGCTGTTCGAAGAGAAGCTAACCGAAATCCTGTCAAGGTCCCCATCTGGAGGCTCGCTGCTGGAGGAGGTGATCGGTCGATGCTGCCAGATCAAAGCCGAGGTGACCGCCAAGGATGAAAAAGAAGCGGAGCTTCGGAGGACCCTCAATTTCGGGCACACCCTGGGCCATGCCGCCGAAGCGGCCATGAACTTCTTGGATCTGACTCATGGGGAAGCGATCGGATACGGAATGGAGGCGGCCTGCGAGCTGTCTTATGAGGCAGGCCTGATATCGTCCGACGAGCGCGACCGGGTGCGAAGCGTCATTCGCACAATCGGGCCTCGACCGGACGTGCGCGGAATACCCTTTGAAAGGCTCCAGGAGATCATGAAGCGGGATAAGAAGCGGTTGGGCGACAGAACCGTTTTCGTCCTGCTCAAGGGGATTGGCGGAACCGTCATACGCGACGACCTTTCGGATGAGATGGTGCGGAGGGCCTGGGAAAAAGTCGCAAACGCCCCATGATCGTAGAGAAGAGCGCTGAGAGCGTCCGCAGGATGTTTGCGTCCATCGCTCATCGTTACGATTTCTTGAACCGGCTCCTCTCGCTTTCAATCGACCGGCGCTGGCGCCGCTTTACCAGAAAGAGGCTGTCCCGGCTGCTCCCTCCGTCGCCTTACATCCTGGACCTGTGCACCGGAACCGGGGATTTGGCTCTGGAGCTTTCCGGGCTGGGCAGGGTGGCGGCATGTGATTTTTGTCGCCCCATGCTGACTCGAGCCGCGGAAAAGAATCGCGGGGCCGCCCGCCCGGTCTTCTTCGTCGAAGGGGACGCATTGAGGCTGCCGTTTTCAGACGATGCGTTCGACGCTGTCAGCATCGCATTCGGCCTTCGGAATTTTGAGGACTATCGGGCGGGATTGGCCGAAACGCTGCGAGTTCTGAAGCCGTCGGGAACACTGGCAGTGCTGGAATTTTCGCTGCCTACGGTACCGGTGTTTCGGCAGGCGTATCGATTTTATTTCACTCGAGTGCTTCCTAGAATCGGGGCCTGGCTTTCAGGCGCGGAGGGGCCCTATTCTTACCTTCCGCAATCGGTGCAGGAGTTTCCCGAGCCGCCTGAATTAGTACGCGAAATGACCAGAGTGGGTTATGCGGAGGTTCGCTGCAGCTCGCTGACCGGCGGCGTGGCGACGCTGTATCTGGCGGGCAAGCAAGGTGCGATGAACTGAAAGCGGAAGGGTGACGAGATCGTCAAATTCGGGTCAGGGGTTGGCCGATTCCGGCGTGATAATCTTTTCGTAGGTGGGAAGCTCCCCCTTCATTCCGCGGACGTCGCCGACGGCAATGCCTGACCGAATCGCCTCCCGCTCAAGATTTTCGACTTCCTGTCGGGCTGATTCGATTTCGGCTTCGGTAGAGCTGAGCTCGCGCAATGTACGGTCCAATTCCTCATGGAGGCGCTCCTGGGTGACGCCGTCCTGCTCAGAGAAATAGGCGTTGCGCAGGTTATTCATCTTCAATTGAAGGACCTGCCCCTTGTTGACCGCCATGCGGTATTCAAGCGTCGCTTCCCGAAAGGCCTCCCGCCAGGCCTCCAGATCTGGCCCTTCGGGCGAAGCCGCTGTCGCCTCGGTTTCCGCGGACGAATCTTCCTCGACGACCTGAGACCGCCGCGCAGGCTGGCGGCTGGAAGGGCCGCTGACGCTGACTCGGGCGCCGCGAAGCCTTGCGAGGTCTTCGTTGGTAATCAGCGGAACTTCCTTCTGAATGGCCGCTCGCCGTTCCTTCTCGCGCCGCGCCAGTTCGACTAACGACGTCGGTTCCGATGGCGTATCCTGCGCCCAGACAGGCGCAATCAGCAAGAGCAAGACAAAATAGCACCTCATCGTCATTCAGTTTACTATACTCCCGCAAAATCGGCTCCCGCTCTGTGTCCGGAGTCACAACCCCTTTTCATTGGCCAGCAGCCGGGAGATCTGATGGCGACGGCACTGCGCGCTATTGGGTCATTTCCGGGAACAGGATCCTCCAGTACAGCATGGTTGCCGGAAGGCAGCGCTGCGCCTCCTTCACCTCATCCCGATCGAAAACGACGGAGGCTTGACCGGAAACGGCAAAGCGCACTGCTCCAGCGCCTTGCTCCAACCCGGGCGGGTTCATCATCCAGATGCCGCCGCGCACTGCGGCACGGTCGGACAGTTCGAGAGAACCAGATCCAACGTGCGCCACTACGCCTCGGATTCGAGAATCCCCGGCGATCCTGACGTCCCCCTCAAGGACCAGCAATCCGTCGAAGTCACCCGAGACGATGCCTCCGTCCGGCAAATGCAGAAGACAACGGCCCGAAGCCCCGGGCGGGAGCGATTCAGCATGACGAGGCAGATTTGCCCGGAAGTGAGCCAATTCGGCCGGATCCAGAATGTGGCGGCCGGGTCCCCCTGCGAAGACTTCCGTCTGGTCTTCCAGAACGGTATCGGCTTCAGAGAAGAGGAATCGGGGAATCCCCTCCAGGCTTTCCTCCAGTTGCTCCCTCAGATCGGAAGGCCCGGCCAGGACGACCGCCACCGGGGCGTGATCGGCCGGGACGATCCGAAAATCCTCTCCGGTCCACTGGAATTCGCCGGAGCCGCCGGAGAAGGTCAAGGGGCTTTTCACTAAAAAGGGTCGTTCCTGGCGCAACCGCGCTTCCAGCAGGGTCGTGTGGTTGACGGAGCGGGTGAATCGCGCCGGCGGAACGACGCCTAGGGAACGAACCAGCACGATGCCGTCTTCGTCTCGATCCGGCGGCTCCTCCGGGTTGTTCGAAAACTTGATGAAGAAGAACCCTCCGCCTTCCGCTGCATACCCGCTGCGCATCAGCGTCTGAGAGCCGAAAAACGGCAGGCCATCGTCGTTTTGCAGTTGATAGGAAGAGGGGTCCATGGTGCCTGCCGCGTCCGGCGGAACCGGGTTCCTCCACGCCCCGGATATAGAAGTTTCGAAGATTCCGTTCCGCCCGGAGAGGAGGTCTTCGACCTCCAGGTGAGGAAGCAAATGGCGGGCCAGGATGATGCCGTTTTCCGCCAGAATGGAACTGTACATTTGCCCTTCCACATTCCGGTCAAGCTCCCAATAGCGCTTCATTTGAAGGTGCAGCCCCATGGCCGCTCCGGCGAAGACGGTCATGATGATCAGAACCGTCAGAAGGACCCACCCGTTCGGTTTTTGGTTCATGGTTCAGGCTCCCCTCGCAGGAAAAGCGACTCGGTTCGATTCCAGAGAGTCAGCAGCAGCGAGAATTCCATCTCCTTCCGGAAGGCATCCGAAATGGCCGGGTCCATTAGCCCGCCTGCCAGACGGATTTCGAGGAAGTCGGGCCGCGGCGCTTCAGGGTGAAACGTCGCAATGTAGCGGAAGACCGGCTGAAAATTTCCGGCGCCGCTACGAATCTGGATGGCGTCGTTCAGTTTCCTGATCTCGGTCCTCTCGAATGACGAATCCAGGCTGCCATCAGGAAAGCCGGCGTCGCCGTCGATGTCGGCCCGGAGGCTGACAGTTCCGTCCGGGGCCAACTCGAGGCCTTCAGGCCATCGACATCCGGCAGGTGAAGCCAGGCGGTACAGCAGCAGGGGAGTCTGCCGAACGTTCCCCTCTCCTTCCAGGGTTCGCGTCAGGTCGTTGAAATGGGTTTGCAGACGAGATGTGGACACCAGAATCAATGCCAGTAGAGCGCTTCCCAGAAAAGCCGTCCACAGGGCTTCCACCAACGAAAAGCCGCCGCCCCGGCTCTTCCGATCCGGCGGATGCGCTTCAACGGGATCGGTCCAAAATGCGAATGAGAATCTCTTACCTGGCATCGGACCACACCTCCCAACGGCGCCGGGAACCGTCGCCCAGAACGGTCCGGCGCAAGGGCGGAATCCCTTCGCCGATTTGGATTTGAGCGCTTTCCTGGCTCGGGGTCAGGCGGAACTCCTGTGCTTCGTTCCACTTTTCGATCGTCAAGGAAAAATCGCCTGCGGATCGGTTCCATGCCTGCACGGCGCTCAAATAGGAGAGCGTGAAGGTCAGAAACACGAAGGCGAAAAGCAAGGTCGACAGTATGATCTCGGTCAGGCCGAAGCCTGCCTCCCCTCGATTACGAGTCATTGAGAAACCTCCACCGGATTCTTCCTCCTCCCGCCACAACCACCTCCGCGCTCCAGCGGCTAGCGGTCAGATTGTACGTGGCAGCCGGCACAGCGACCCCTCTGGAATAGAAGGTCAAATTCGACGCGGGAGCTCTGGTGAAGGAGACACCGGAAGGCAAGGTCTGCCAGTCGCCAGGAGCCGCGCTCCCTCTTGGAACCGAGAGGAACGCTGTTCCGGTCGGGGCGATCCGGATCTCAATCGCTGCGCCTTTCGACATTGCTTCCGATCGGGCAGTCTGAAGGCTGGAGGCGAACAGCGCAGTTGCGGTGTAGAGCCGCATTTGCGTCTGAAGGCGTGTCAAAGCGGAGACCCCCGCCAGCAGCAGAAGGGCCCCTATCGCGACCGCCATCAGCAATTCCAGCAGGGAAAAGCCTTTTCTGCATCGCATGTCACCCTCTATAACGACGCAGATTCAAAATGGGCGAACTTTTCGCCCGAAAAATCCGGCGCGTGGAAGGAATCGGTCGGGTCAGACCTCAGCGGCGTCAACATGGATGATGCGGCGACCTTGCCGATCCTCTCGCTGAATCCTGATGCGCAATGCGTCGTCAAGGGGCAGCGCGAGCTTATCTCCCCATTCGATCAAGACGAAGGCGGCCTCATCGCCAAGGATCTCCTGCAGCCCGATGGAATCCTGCTGCCGGATCGTGTCGAGTCGATACAGGTCCACGTGGTACACGATCCCGCACGGGGTCCGGTAACGGTTGACGAGGCTAAAGGTCGGGCTGTGCACTTCCGAAGAATCGGGGATTCTCAGACCCTCGACGATGCCGCGCGCCAAAAGAGTTTTCCCGGCGCCCAGTTCTCCTTCCAGCAGAACGACGGCGGGGGGCCTCAGTTCGCGACCGAGTTCTCTTCCAAATTCGAGCGTTTCTTCAGGTCGAGATGATTCAAAACGGCGTTTCATCGGTCCCGAGCAGGAAATTCCAGGCTTTCGGAAGACTGGCAGTTACGTCGCCTGCGGTCAGAGACTCCTGACCCACGCTTTCAGCTGCGGCGTCGCCGGCCGTCGCGTGCAGAAAAACCGCGGCGCAGACAGCCTGTGTGACGTCGTCGATGTCGTTCAGGCCGGCGGCGCGGGTGCGACCGACGATCGAAGTCAGCACCCCCGTCAGGACATCGCCCATTCCCGCTGTCGCCATGCCCGGATTGCCAACTGCGGATACGAAGAGTCTCCCGTCGGGCGCTGCGATCAGGGGGCGGAAAGTCTTCAGTACGACCCAGACGTGATGGCGAACGGCGAAGGAGCGCGTCAATTCGACCTGATTTTCCAACACATCCGCAATGGATTTGGAAGTCAGCCGGGAGAATTCCCCCGGGTGAGGGGTCAGAATCAGGGGGAGGCCGTGTCGGTTGTCCAGCCGATCCGGATTTCCCTCGAACGCATTCAAGCCATCGGCGTCGATCACCAGAGGCGCCGGCGACTCAGCCACCAGTTGGTGCACCAGGCGGACGGTTTCCGGGTGGACGCTCATGCCGGGACCCAAGCCTACGGCGTCCCTTCCCTGTAGCAATTCCAGAGCAAGCGGGACGGCGGAGTCTGCCAGACTGCCAGTCTCCGTTTCCGGAAGTCCTTCGGTCATGAGCTCAGGTTGAGCGGAAGCCACCGTCAGCTGGACGCAACGGGGGGTCAGGACCGTTACGAGGCCTGAACCCGCCCGCAGCGCTGCCGAACCGCAAAGCGCAGCGGCGCCGCTTTTTCCAAGGCTGCCGGATACCAGTGCGACATTCCCGTAGATGCCTTTATGAGAGCTGGCGGGTCTGATGAACAAGTCGCGCCGGATGTCTGCAGACGTCAGAAGATGGAGAAAGAACTCCTCCCGGTCGAGCAGCGGAGGCGGCGTTCCGATCGGCGCGATGTAGAGGTCCCCTATGCACTCCTGTCCTTCATTCAGAGCATGGGCGACTTTTGGCGCCGTAAAAGTCACAGTGGCGTCGGCGTGAACTGCCAGGGGCGGAGACTGGACCGAATCGGCGGGCATTCCGGACGGAATGTCCACCGACAGCACAAACGCGTCCGCTTCATTGATCGCCGCCACCACGTCGGCATAGAGCCCACGCAGCGGTTGGGCGATCCCGGTGCCCAGGATGGCGTCGACGATGATGTCGAAGCGGCGCAGATCGGGAGCGGCTTCGGCCCAGGCGTCTGCTGACGGGAACTCCCGAATCGGGTGCGGCCAGCCTTCCAGAACCCTCAGGTTGGCCGCAGCGTCTCCCCGGAACTGACTTTTTTCAGCAAGAAGCGCCACCTCCGGGGAAATTCCTCTTTGCAGCAGTTGGCGAGCCAAGGCCAGGCCGTCTCCGCCGTTGTTCCCTTTGCCGCAAACGATCAGAATGCGCGCCCGGTCCAGGTCTTCGAAGTAATCCAGCAGCGCCAGATAAAGATGGAAGGCGGCATTTTCCATCAGCAGCAGGCCGGAAAGTCCTGCGCTTTCAGATGTCAACCGGTCCACTTCCGCCATCTGACGAGCGGTCAGAATCTTCATTTGCTGTCTTCCTTCGTACATTGGCCGCACGGAAAAATGAAACTTTTCCGCGGCCGGATAGTCAGTCTATTTCGGAATGTCCGAGCGCCGGAGCCGACGAAAATCACAACGATGGTAACATTTGACCTGCAATTCTCACAGGGTTTGGGTATAATGCTTCTAGGACTTTGAGTCGCTAACATCTTCTCTGAAGGAGAGTCTTTCGATGGCCTTGATCCGTTTGAGAACGATTTCGCTCCCTCTGATTTTGTTCCTTTGCCTGCCGATGTCCCTGATGGCAAGGGATCACGCCGATGTGGAGAACATCGGGAATCGGGATATCAATGGCCGAGTGGCGTGGATTTTCCCGAATTTCGTTTCGTTGGAAAAGGAGATCCAGATTGGCGCTCAGTACTCGCAGTTTTTCGAACAGACGGCCCGTCTGGTGGAGGACCCGGTCGTTAACGAGTACATCGACCGACTGGGCCAGAACATCGTCAAGCATTCGGACGCCAAAGTCCCCTTTCACATTAAGGTAGTGGACACGGACGAGGTCAACGCCTTTGCGCTGCCCGGAGGATACTTTTACGTCAACAAGGGACTGATCCTGGAAGCTGAGAGTGAAGCCGAACTGGCTGGCGTTATGGCCCACGAGATCGCTCACGTAGCCGCCCGTCACGCAACCGAGCGGATGACCAAGGCGCAGCTGCTGCAGTTCGCCGCGCTGCCGGCGCTTTTCGTAGGCGGATACTGGACCCAGATGGCCATGTACAACAGCCTGGGCATGGGGCTTTCCCTGGCGGTTCTCGGCATTACCAGAAAGTCCGAAGCGGAGGCGGACCAGCTGGGCACGCAATATCTGTGGAACACAGGAATCGACCCGCACGGATTCATCACCTTTTTTGAGAAACTGCAGGCCAGGGAAAGAGAAAAGCCAGGCAAGTTTGCCAGCTTTTTCCGGACCCACCCCCCGGTGGAGGATCGGATTGAGAAAGTGCTCGAAGAGATCTCCTACCTTCCCGTCAAAGAAGAGTACCAGTTGAACTCATCGGAGTTCGATCGAGTCAAGGCCAGACTGATCGCCCTGGACAACAAACTGGCGCTGCCCGGAGGATCCGACAGCGGACCGGCCAAACGCCCCACGCTGAAGCGGAAGACCAACACCGACCGGTCGGAAAGGGATGTTCCCGAGATGGAAGGCGAACGGCCGACCTTGCAACGCCCCACCTTGAAGAAGGAAGGGGAGGAGTCGGCAGAGGAGCCGCCCTACTAGGCGATTTTCGTCGAACCCAACCAGACAGGCCCGTCCGGGATTGATTCCGGGACGGGCCTTTTTTCGTAGCGCGCTGGGCTCTCCGCTGCCCGCAACACGACCCATCAGGACCTTCATCACAGGCTGCTAGAGAGAGGCTCGGAGCGCCTCCTTGCCGCGCAACAAAACGTTGACGCTCGCCTTTTTTGCCCTTCATTTGAAACAAAAGAATCGTTACATTCGTAGTGCTAGAGACACAAATTAATCAGCGTCCGTGCTTTTCCCTGGTCTCGGGACAGGTCCAAGGCGGGAAGAGGGACGAACTTTCAAATCCAGGGAGCGATGATGTATTTTCGATGGTTTCTTTTGATTGGAATGATGGGATGGACTGGCGCAGGTCTTTCCGCACAGGGCGAAACCCAGCCGGGCTCCGGGTTGCAGGTTCCCGATTCATATGTGGAGCAGGTCAAGAAAACGCAGGCGTTTATGGAACTTTCGCTGCAGGACGCCATTCGTCTGGCGTTGACCAACAACCTGCAGCTTGAGATTGAAAATTACAATGAGGATTTCAACCGGGAGCGCATTGTCGGAACCAGGGGATTTTACGACCCGGTTCTGCAGTTTGGATTCGGGTGGAGTTCCTCGGAACGCCCCAACACCAGCGTTTTGGACGCGGGAACCGGAATCCCGACGACCATCTTTAAGCGGTGGACCTTCAACACGAACCTGCAGCAGAACGTCCCGTGGGGCGGCTCGCTGAATCTGGCTCTGGACAACAATCGCTTCACCACAAACAGCGCCTTCTCTTTTATCAATCCGCAATACGGGTCGAATTTTTCGCTCAATCTAACGCAGCCGCTGCTGCGTGGATTCCGCGAAACTCAAACCGAGCGGCAGTTGAAGCTCTTCAATCTGGACACCCGCATTTCGGACAGCCAGTTCAAGCAGAGAGTCTCGGAAATCCTGCAGGACGTGGAGAATCAATTCTGGGAGCTGGTTTTCGCCATTCAAAACCATGAAGCCCGCCGAAAGTCGCTGGAGCTGGCTGCCATTCAACACGAGAACAACGAGAGGCGAGTGCAGATCGGTGTGATGGCGCCGATCGAAATCACCTCTTCGCGCGCTGAGGTCGCCACGCGCGAGCAGGAGATGATTCAGTCCGAGGTGCAGATCATCAATTCGCAAAATGCGCTGAAGCGCTTGCTGTCGCCCGATCCGAACGCCGCGATCTGGAATCTTTCGCTGTTGCCTACCGACCTTCCGCAGATGAGGGACGTCGCCATCGATATGCAGCAGGCCATTCGCACCGCTCTGGAAAATCGACCGGAGTTGGACCAGATTCGCCTGGAAGTGGAAAAGACGGACGTCGATCGAAAGTACTGGAAGCGTCAGGGAAAACCAGTCGTCAACCTGGTCGCCGGAGTCACCTCCGCCGGGACCGCGGGAGAAGTCTTTCAGACGGCCCTGATCGACACCACCGGAGACGGCGTTCCGGACACCCCGGCTGGTTTTGTGCCGAACCCCGACAGCCCGTTTTTCGGGAATTTTTCCAACTCTTTGGGTCAGGCCTTTGGCTTCGACTTCCTGACGTACAACATTGGTTTCAATCTGGAAATTCCCCTGCGCAACCGCAGCAATGAGGCCCAGCTCGCAGAGACGGCCATTTCCGAGCGGCAATTGCTGAGTCGGCTCAAGGACTTGCAGCAGCAGATCATGGTGGATGTCCGCAACGCCTACGAAGGGCTGGCAACCCGGCGAAAGGGGCTGGAGGCGGCACGAGTCGCCAGAGAGCTGACGGAAGAGCAGTTGGATGGGGAAAACAAGCGCTTTCTGGCCGGGCTTTCGACCAACTTCGAGGTGCTCAGATATCAGCGCGATCTTGCAGACGCCCAAGTGCGGGAACTGCGAGCCGAAGTGGATTACCAGCTGGCCCTGACAGCCCTCCAGAAGGCCATGTTCACCATTCTGGACGACAGCGACATCGTGCTGGCCAGGCGAAACAACGATTGATCGCGTCGATCGTACATTCTCCCGCCTGGCAGCCGGCAGCGGGCCGCACCGCTCTCCGACGGCCCGTCTGACGTGAATTGCAAGCCGCGGATCGGGGTTGCCAGGCCTCCTCGACGTACTGCACAAGTACGACTGCGTGGGCCTGCGCCATGCCTGCCGGCAGGTCGCGCGCCTTGCATCGACGCCCCTCTCCGACGCTTCGCCACGGAGGGGTTTGAGAAATCCGGGCTATAATGTCCGCCATGCTGGTCGCTGCCGCGTTCATCTCGGGCCTCATCATCGGAAGCTTCCTCAACGTCTGCATCTTTCGCGTTCCGCGTGGAGAATCGATCGTTCGCCCCGCTTCCCGCTGCCCCCAATGCAAATCGCCGATTCCGGCGTGGAGAAACATCCCCGTCTTGAGCTATCTCCTTCAGGCGGGCAAGTGCGCCGAATGCGGACGGCCCATCGGGTGGTTCTATCCGGTTGTCGAATTGATGACGGGCGCCGCCTTTGCGGGCGCGTACATTTATTACGGCCCGACGCCGGCTTTCGTGTACAACGCCGTCCTGTTCTCACTGTTGATCGCTTTGGTGTTTATCGACCTCTTCGACCGGATACTGCCGGACGTGATGACCTTGGGCGGAATGGCATTCGGCTTCTTCTTTTCGCCATTTCAGGTTCCTGGGTTCTTTACCCTGGAGTTGACGGCCGTCGGCTGGATGGACGTCTATTTGAACTCTTTGATCGGGATCGCGACCGGCGGAGGCTTCCTGTGGCTGGTGGCGTTTTTTTATCTGAAGGTTCGGAAAATCGAAGGGATGGGCTTTGGAGACGTCAAGCTGATGGGAATGATCGGGGCCTTCATGGGCTGGAAATTCGCCCTCCTGACAATTTTCTTCGGATCGTTGGTGGGCGCCGTGCTGGGTTCGGCATACATCTACACGCTTGGAAAGGGAAAGGCGTACGAACTCCCGTTCGGCAGCTTTCTCGGACTGGGCGCCATCGCTGTCAACCTGTGGGGGATCCAGCTTCTGAGTTGGTATTTGTCCCGCGTGCTGCCGTGATCGAATGCGCCGTCGGATCTTGGGTAGCGAATTTTTTGAACGGCCCATGAGGAGGTTGGACGAAAGTTTTTTAAAGAACATATGAAATCAGCACAATCCGGCCTTCTTTCTTACTTATGTCATCAGGCGAAAGCATCGAGAGTAAGGACTGGGAAAAGATGCGGGGTGGCGGATCGTAGATTGACCTTCAATCGGCGCCCTTTCATTGTCAGCGTGATCTTTCGTCGCTTTTTCCAGGCGGATACCGTACGGCAATTCGCGAA
>CAZAEY010000047.1:0-8536 GCA_964484155.1 uncultured Acidobacteriota bacterium | reverse complement strand
GGGAAGTTAAGCAATTCCACTGAAAAGCGCCCCGTCTCCAACTCGCGCCCGTGCGCCAGTTCACGCGAACGGTAGTCGGCTCTACGGCGCCACTTGGAAGGGCGCGGCGCGGCTCACCGTTGCGCGCCCGTCGGTCACGGCAACGACTAGTTCGTAGCTTCCCGGCGGGAATTTTTCTATCGAGATGCTGCCTGCGTGATCGACGCGGCCTTTTTCGTCGGGAGGCGCCAATTCGATCAACATCTGTCCGACCGGCTTCCCCTCCTGAAGGAGCCGGATTCTTGCCGTGAGGCCTTCCTCTCCAGCTTCCGGTGCTTCAGCGCGAAAGAAAAAGGTCAGCGCCGGGTAATCCTTTTTGGAAAGGGGTTCCTCCAGAACCGGGTACAGGAGAGACTCTTCGAAATGGAAAAGGCTTTCGGGCTCTTCCGACCCTGGATCCATTCGTTCAACTCCCTTGATAATGGCCACGCTGCTCAGGCACAGGGGATTTTCCGCATGCGGCAGCACCGACAGCTCGCTGCGATGGAGTCCACCGGCCTCGCGGACGGCGTCGTAGGCGACAGCTTCAATCCGGTACTTGCCCGGCGGCAGTTCGATTTCTCGAAAGTAGAGAATTGCGTCGTTGAAGGGAGACTCGTCCGGCAAATTTCTAAAGAGTCGATATTGCCTGCTGAGCTTTTCAATCAGTTGATTTTCATCGTCGTGAACCAGGACCAGGATTGAAAAATCGCTCAGCGCGAACCGGTGCTCTGAAAACTCTTCGTATTGAACGATTCCGGCCGGCACCTCCGCCAAGACGGCGACGCGGCTTGGGCTCCGGGGGCTGGGAAAGTCGAAGGCGCGCACACGGATCGGCAACTGGTTGGTCGCGGTCCCTTCGCTCAGAACCGCCAGCGCAGGGGCCTCGTAGTCGAGCAGCGGCCCGGGCGTGGCGATCGGCGTGGCGTAGTATCCCTTTCGACTTTGGACGGTGAGGCCTGGCCTGCCAACCTTGACATCGATATTGCGGAATTTTCCGTCGAGCGTTCGATTCGTGGGAGAGTAGGAAAGCATGTAGTAATTGTTCATGTCCTCGCCGATGCGTTCCAGTCCGCCCTTCAGACTGTTCGTCTCGCTGATCAGAAACCCGCCGGTTTCGGATGCCAGCTCCGTCAGTCCGCTGTGCGGATCCAGTCGCAAGAGGTCTTCGTTGCGTTCGAGTGTGCGAGTCATGGGGCCGGACGTGTCGTCTCGACCGCTCAGCGAGCTGGCGATTCTACGGTTGGCCAGTGCCCTCAGCTCGCGGGCAGCCTCCGCTGAGGAGCTCTCCATCCTCAAGCCTGCCGCGTCCAGCGTATAGATGCTGACGTTTGAACGGTTGGCGGTATGGATAATGGACTTGAAGCGGTGCTGCACGTTGGGCGGAATGGAGACCCCTTCGGAAAAGAACAGCACCGTCTTGCGGCCGGGCATCACGCGCAAGGAGTCCACCACGGCCAGCAGTCCGTTTGCGGTGGAGTATCCCTGCTGGTCCCGTTCCAGGGATTCATATGTCTGGAGCATCCGGTAGTTCAGTTCTCCGACGGCCTGGTCGGCGACTGCGGGACCGATCAGCGCACCGGCCTCGGCGCCGCCGGCCTGGCCGGCCCCGACAGCGGCCTGAGAGCTCTGACTGACCGCCTGTCCAAGGCGGTCGCTTCGCTCCGACAACTGCCTTGCCTCTTCGCTTCCCGACGTATAGCCTACCGATGCTCGGGCGCCGGCGCGTTCAATGGCGTCCTGGATCAGACCCAGGTTGCTGGTGTACAGCTGTAGGGTATGCAAAGACAGGTCCAGCGCGAACACTCCGACCAAAGTGTCCGGATCGTGGCCGGACTGCAAGTAATCCAGGGCGGCCCTCGCGGCCAGCCTACGGCCTTCGGTCGAAAGCCGGTCGAAAACAAAAGCGACGAAGTTTCGAGTCGGCGGAAGGCTCCGCTCCAGCCCTGGAATCGGATCCAGCCGCCCGGAAACCCGAGGGGCGGCGATCGGCCCCTCAACTTCCCTCTCCAAACCTCTCCGAATCAGTTCGAACGAGTCGATTCGTTGGGGCCGCCCGTCTTCGAAGACTTCGAAATCTGACGCCTCCAAGTCGAGGACGGGATTTCCCCTTCGGTCCCGCACAATTACATCCAGCAAGACCGCAGTGGCTTCAACTTCGTAGGAACGGCTCTCCTCTCCCTCCTCGATGGGCGGGGCAAGCGGCTGCGCACCGCCCTCCTGCGCTTGTACGGGAGGCGTGTGGCCTGAGATCGCCGTCAAACAGACGATCAGGCCTGCCCCAACAATCGATCGGAGAATCGAGTTTCCGACGCTTTGGCTTTTCGGAAGGCGCGCTCTTTGCTTCATCGTCCCAATTTCTCCTCGAAATATGCTATAACGATAAGACTTTAAGTGTCGATTCGCCGGAAGCTCCGGCGGAGAGGGAACGGATTCAACTTGAGCGTTTGGCGAAACTTAAGCGGATTTGGAAAAGCAAATTTCCAGCCGCTTCCGGCAGGCTATACGAGCATGGCCATGCTGATTCCCTCCGCTTTAACGATAAACGAAAATTCGCGTAATGTGAAATGCTGATGCCGAAATCGACTGCAAGTCTGATTCCGTTCCGCCTGAGCGGCCTTATTTTGACCCTGATCGTATTGGGGTCTGCAGCGGCTCTGCCGGGAGCGGCCGCCTCTTTCGGACAACCCGGAGATGAAAGTGCGACGTTTGAAAGGGTCGCCGCCTTGGCCGCGCAAGCTCGGGAGACCGGCGAGCTTGGAGAGGCGGCGCGACGCTACCGCGAAGCTGTGACGCTTCGTTCCGACTGGATGGAGGGCTGGTGGTACCTCGGAACTCTGCTGTACGACCTCGATCGCTTCGGCGAAGCCTTGGAGGCGCTGCGGGTGCTGGCTTCCTTCCAAAGGGAGAACGCCGTCGTCTGGGCGTTGATCGGTTTGTGCGAGTATCAGGAACGCGATTACGAGCGGGCCTTGGTGAATCTTCAGAAATCCCGGCTGTTGGGCATTTCAGAGAACGCGCAGATGTATCCGGCCGTCAGATATCACGCCGCAATCCTTTTGAACCGCTTTGAAGAATTTGAGGTCGCCTTCGAGGCGCTGAAGGAGTTTGCGGTCGAGAACAACCGAAGCGCCAGCGTAATCGAAGCGATGGGGATCAGCGTTCTCCGGCTTCCATATCTTCCTTCCGAGCTCCCCCCGGGGAAACGCGAACAGGTCATCCTGGCGGGAAGTGCGGGTTACGAATCGGCTTCCCGGCGACAGGAAATCGCCGATGAGCTCTACCAGCGTCTGGTCCGCGAATTTCCGGACCAGCCGAACGTCCATTACGCCTATGGGGTTTTCTTGATGCGGGAGGAGCCCGAAAAGGCGCTCGAGTATTTCCAAAAGGAGCTGAAGATTCAGCCTCGCCACGTGCCAAGCATGCTGCAAACGGCGTTTGAATACCTGAAGAGGGGCGCCTACCAGGAAGCTCAACCGTGGGCGGAGAAGTCCGCCGAACTCGACCCTACTTCTTTTCCAGCCCGGCATGCGCTGGGGCGGATATTCCTGGAGTTCGGCGAGATCGAGCGCTCCATTGCAGAGCTGGAGCAGGGAATTCAGCTAGCCCCTACGAGTCCGGAGCTTCGATTCGTCCTCTCACGCGCTTACGCACGGGCGGGGCGCAGAGAAGATGCAGAGCGCGAAAGGGAGGAATATCTCCGCTTGGATGAAATGTTTCAAACGCAGAAATACGGAGCTCAGGCGGTCGGCGGCGAACGGGCTTCCGATCAGCCTCCTCCGGGACCGTAAACTGGTCGCAGTCGGCGATGCTGGGCGATCCAGCATGCGCCTCGGACCGCTTGCAATCAGGATGAGAGATTTCAAAAGACGAAGGATTCAGCGCCTCGCGCTTCTTCTGCTGGCCGGTTGCATGGTCCTATTCCTTTGGGGCCCGCTGGCGACCGCAGCGCAGTCGAATCTGCGAGACCTGCTCGAGCAGGCCGTTGAACACCAGCAGCAGGGAAGGCATGAAGAGGCTGTCGATGCGTATAGGCGCTTCCTTCTCGAGGGGCCTGAGTATCCCGAAGTCCTGATCAATCTCGGCGCCGCTTACGCCGCACTCGGAGACTATTCCAAGGCGATTGACTCTTATCGAAAGGCCCTGGTCCTGGAGCGCAACAGCCTTCCGGCTTTGTTGAATCTCGGATTGGCCTACTATAAATCAGCCCGCTACGACGAAGCGCTTTTGCCGCTGAGCCGAGCGCTGGAACTGGATTCGGCCCAGTTCAACGTCAGAATGGTCCTGGCCGACTCTCATTTTCGCCTCGGCGAAAACAATCGGGTCATCGAGCTTTTGGAGCCAGTCGCAGACCGACATCGGGACGATCGAGCTTTTGCGTACCTTTTGGGAACCGCATTGATTCGCGAGGACCGCATTTCGGAGGGACAGGTCTTGGTCGACCGGATCCTGCGGGAGGGGGACTCGGCCGAAGCTCGCCTGATGATGGGCAGCGTGTTCCGCAAGGCCAACGAGCTGGCCAGAGCCCGCGAGGAGTTTCAGCGCGCCCTGGAACTGAATCCAAATCTTCCGGGAGCTCACTCTTTGTTGGGAACGACCCATCTGATTTCGGGAAATCGGGACGACGCCTTCGAGATGTTTCGCCGCGAGCTCCAACTCAATCCCAACGATTTTGAGGCAAACTTCTACCTCGGCGTGCTCCTGAAGCAAGACCACGAATTCGAAGAGGCGTTGCGCCATCTGGAGAAGGCTCAATTGCTGCGTCCGCAGGCGCTCGACGTCCAGTACCAGATCTCGACAGTCCACCTGGCGACCCGCAATCATCCGGTCGCCAGATCGATGCTCGAGGAAATTGTGGAGAAGGCGCCGGACTTTGTCGAAGCGCGAGTGTCATTAGCGACACTTTACTATCGACTCGACTTGCGGGAAGCAGGAGATCGGCAGCGGGAAATCGTTCTGCAACTGAACGCGGCGCGGCAGGCACTGGAAGAAGGAGCCCAAGCGGAGGGACGCGCTTACACGGGCGAGAACCCTGCAGAGGTCCCGCGGCCGCCTCGCTAATGGTACCGTCTTAGTGAGAAGGGCCGAAAGGCGGCCGGCCCATCGAGGTGAATGAAAATGAATCGATTCGCATGCTGTTCCGCAAGCCTGCTCTTGCTGGCGCTCGGATCAGTCCTTTCGACCCAGAATAGCCGCGCAGGCGGCAACGATCGCAACAACGCCCCCTTGTTCGAGGAGGTGCCTCCGTCCGAGAGCGGCATCTCATGGGTCCATGACAACGCGATGTCGGAAATGCGATACCTGCCGGAAACGCTGGGTCCCGGCAGCGCGTTTTTCGATTACAACAACAACGGCCTGCAGGACATCTTTCTGGTCAATTACGGCGCCTCCGACTTTTATCAACCGGAGACGATGCCGCGGCACGCCCTGTATCGAAACAATGGGGACGGCACTTTCACCGACGTGGCCGAAGAGGCGGGGGTATTGACCGGAACATTCGCCATGGGAGTCGCCGCGGGGGATTATAACAATAACGGATGGCAGGATCTCTACATCACCGCCTACGGACGGGGAACTTTTTTCGTCAACAACGGAGACGGGACTTTTACCGACCGTACCGAAGCAGCCGGCCTTGCCGCTCCGGGATGGACCACCAGCGCCGTCTGGTTTGATTTCGACAATGACGGTCTGTTGGACCTCTTTTTGTGCAACTTCGTTGAATACGGAAAGGACAAGCATATTTTCTGCGGCATCAATCGTCTCGGCAAGCGTTTTTACTGCATCCCCCGCGCATTCAATCCGACTTCCAGCTTTCTCTTTCGCAATAACGGGGACGGGACGTTTACAGAAGTCGGTCAGGGCACGGCCATCGAGCGTTCGAAGGGGAAAGCGTTGGGGGTCGTGGCTACTGATGTGAACAATAACCGGCTGATGGACCTGTTTGTGGCCAATGACACGGTCCAGAACTTTCTATTTATCAATAAGGGCAACGGCGAGTGGGACGAGGTGGCCTTTCAGGCCGAGGTTGGATTCAGCGCCGATGGAAGGCCGCGATCCGGAATGGGCGTCGACGCCGCCGATTTCAATCAGAACGGTTGGCAGGACCTGTTTGTCGCCAACGTGGATCAGGAAATGTTCTCGCTGTATCAAAACCATCAAGACGGTTCTTTCCGCGATGTCGCCAATCCCCACGGAATCTCCGCGTCCACCAGGCTTCTCAGCGGCTGGGGCTTGAAGTTTTTTGACTTCGATCTGGACGGGGAAGTGGATCTGTTTCTAGCCAACGGTCATCCCGACGATATGATCGATCTGTATTCGAGTAGCGTGACGTACCGAATGCCGCTGCTGCTGTTTCGCCAGCAGGACGGGAAACTGCACAATATCAGCGACCGGGCCGGGCCGGTGTTTTCCAAAAAATTTCCGGCGCGAGGGATGGCGATCGGAGATTTTGACAACGACGGCCGGATCGACGTACTGGTCGCCAATAATGGCGAAGCGCCCGTCCTGTTGAGGAACAACTCCGGCCCAGACCACAACTGGGTTGGGCTGCGTCTGGTCGGGACGACGAGCAATCGGGACGCTGTAGGCGCCCGCATCTCCTGGTCGGCAGGCGGAAAGGAGCGAAGCCGCCTCAAGGAAGGAGGCGGAAGTTATCTCTCCTACCACGATCAGAGGATCGTGCTGGGCCTGGGCCTCGCCGAATCGCTGGACTGGGTCGAAATCGCCTGGCCGCTTCCCAGCCAGACCGTTGAGCGGTTCGACGAGCTGCCCCTGAACCAGTACACAACGGTCGTGGAGGGTCAGGGGACAGCCGTTCCATGAGGCCACACAAGCCTCTTTCACTTGAAGCTCTTTATAGCGGGTCCGGCGCCGACTACTCGTCGCCGTCCTCTCCGATCGCGCTGACAGGGCAGCCGCTGACCGCCTCCTGGACCTGCTCTTCCTCCTCGGGACTTTCGGGCTGTTTGAAGACGTAGGCGTGGCGGCCGCTTTCATCCATCTTGAAATTCGAAGGCGCCACGCTGACGCAAAACTTAGCGGCAATGCAGATTTCGTCCACGTAGTATTTACCGGGAACGTTGTTCTTCCATTTGGTTTCCTTATCGGCCATTCGATTCTCGATCCTTTCCATGCCTCATCTGGCTTCATTCCCTGTGAGCCTGCGTCCAGCAGGCCGCCAGCCCGCTCCGAATTCGCGAAGTGGAATCTCGCGGTCCGGGTGAGTTACACTCGGTCGACCTGAAACGCACGCCCCGGCGGGCGCTTGCCGGGGAGATCCGGGGCGGAACGACGGACTCAATCCGAATCGAAGTTCGCGCTACTCTCTCACCCTCTGCGGCTCAGGAGCGAACACGTATGGCACTTTACCAGAAACCGGCGGCCGCGAGAGTTTTTCGGGATGGACGAGAGTTTCCACTGGAGTTCGGCGGGTCGCTTCCCGAACTGGCGGTCGCCTATGAGACCTGGGGCGAATTGAATTCGAGCCGCGACAATGCGGTGTTGATCTGTCCCGCTTTCTCCGCACACAGTCACGCTCGTTCGCACGCGGACGACCCGAATCCAGGCTGGTGGGAGGAGATGATCGGGGCGAACCGGGGTCTGGATCCCGAGCGGTTCTTTATCATTTGTCCGTCTCTGCTGGGGAGTTGCTATGGAACGACGGGCCCGCTTTCGCAGAATCCGAAAACCGGCGAGCCGTATCAGGGGGACTTTCCGGAAGTGTCGATTAAGGACATCACGAACGCCCACGTGCGGTTGCTGGACGGGCTGGGGATTTCGACCCTCTACGGGTCCGTGGGAGGCTCGATGGGCGGCATGCAGACGCTCGAACTGGCCGTGAGCCATCCCGAACGGGTCCGCCGGGTCGCGTCTTTCTCCGCCACCACGCACACCCGGGCGTTCACCTCCATGATTCGACACGTGGGCCGCCGTGCGATTCTGATGGATCCGGATTTTCAAGGGGGTTTTTACGGCCAGAGGCCGCCGGAAAAAGGCTTGCGGCTGGCGCGGGAAATCGGAACGATCTTTTACCGTTCTCGCGAGGAATTCAATCGCCGTTTCTCCTGCCGGCCAGTGGATCCGAACAGGCCGCCGAAGCTGACTGAAAACTCATTCGATTTTCAAAACTATCTGGATCATCAGGCGCAAAAGATCGTACCGATCTTCGACGTCAACAGCTACCTGCGGCTTTCCTTTGCAATGGACTTGCACGATCTCTCCCACGGACACGCCTCTCTGGAGGCGGCGCTCGATCGAATCGAAGCGGAGCTTCTGATTGTGGGTGTGACGCAGGATCGCTTGATCCCGATCGACGAACAGTTGGATTTACGAGACCGGCTGCTGGCGGCGGGCAAGACCGTGCATTGGCGAGAGATCTCCAGCGAGGTGGGTCACGACGCCTTTCTCAAGGAATTCGATGCGCTGGGAGTGCTGATGCGGGAATTTTTCTAGTGCGGCAACGCGGCCTTCCCACCTGGAACCGGAGCGACGCGCGTCGCCAGGACCTGATGGACCGCCG
>CAZAEY010000046.1:7137-23818 GCA_964484155.1 uncultured Acidobacteriota bacterium | reverse complement strand
GCACGAAGCACGAAGCACGAAGCACGAAGCACGAAGCACGAAGCACGAAGCACGCGTTGCTATTCGCTCTTTATTCGGAGGATGGTCTGCAGCAGGCACACGACCAGGAATCCGATCACTGGAAACGTCAGGGAGAAGAGTATTCCGTGCTGCTGGACGATCCATCCGGTCAGCCAGGGGATGAGCATTCCGCCTACGAGCGCGGTTCCGAGAAGCATCCCGACGACGCTTCCCGAGTGGTCGGGAAAGCGGGATGTGGCCTGGCCGAGAACTGAAGGAAAGATCGCAGCCATTCCGAGCCCTGCAAGAAAAGATAGGGCGAAGGCGGCTGTCGGGTTGTCCGCCACATGCAGGAGCGCCAAAGCGGCGGAGCTGATGAGCGCGCCGACCTGGACCAGCGATGCGGGCGAAATCAGAGCGAGCACCCTGGCGGCGGCGATCCGGCCCACGATCAGAGCGAACCAGAATGCCGACAGGAAATAAGAGCTTTCCTGAGGGGAAACGCCGATCCGGCCGGTCAGGAAAGTGGTCAGCCATCCTCCCGTCGTGATCTCGTTTCCAGACTGGAAGAATAGGAGTGCTGCGGCCAACAGGAGCAAAGGCTTTCCGAAAAGTTTCAGAATCCGCCCGGGCTGAATGCCTGTGTCCCGCCGAAAATCAGGAAACGGGAAAATGAGAAACAGCAGGCCGGGAATGGCGCAGATCAGGCCGGTCCAGAACAGAATGGACCCGACCGGGAAGAAAGTCAGCAGCGTTCCAACAAACAGTGGAATGAAGAACGTGCCGGCCCCGAAGAAAATCCCGACGCGGTTCAACGCCGCCGCCTTTTCAGCGGGGTACAGGTCGGCGACCAGCGCATTGATTCCGGCATTGAGCCCCCCGCCGCCGACTCCGATCAAGAAGCTGCAGGCGGCGAACGCCGTATAACTTTCCGCGCTCCCCATTCCGCCGAAGGCTCCCGCTGTCAGGAAGGCGCAGCCGACCAGTATCCATTTGTAGCCAAATCGGTCGAAAGCGGGTCCTGCCGAGAAGGTGATCAGCAGGGCGCCGAAATTCAGAAACAGAAACAGAGCCCCCGCTTCGCTCGGCTCCAATTGAATCATCTCGAAGAGCAAGGGGAGAAGAACGCCGAGCACCGCCAGCACGATGCCGAAAACGAACATGCCGGAATTGCACGCCCAGGTCAGGCCGTCTTTCCAGTAGGAGCGAGGCTGCATCAAGACAGTTCCGAGTTTCTGGTTTTTGGTTTCAGGTTTCAAGTTTCTGGTTTCAGGTTTTGGAAAACAGAGCTTGGCCGGTCGCATCACAGAGCCTCGTCAGTGATGACGAGAGCGCCGAGGCGGCCCGCCACGGGGCATCGGGTGAAGTTGCACCGGGACGCGTGCAGAGCGCGGGCCGTTTTTCCGGCGGTTTGGGCTGGGGCTCTGGCTTTTGTCGATCCACCGTCCCGGTCATTACTGACCGGGCTCTGTTTTATTGAAACCTGAAACCCGAATCCGGATTTTCTATCCCAGAGCCACGTCCAGAATCATCATGACAATGAAACCCGCGATGGCGCCGATTGTGGGGAGGTCAGTGTCGCCGGAGCGCTGGGACTCCGGCACCACTTCTTCCACGACCACGAAGATCATGGCGCCGGCGGCGAATCCGAAAGCGTACGGGAGAATTGGGAGGAAGTGGAGTACGGCCAGTGCGCCAAGGACGCCTGCAATGGGCTCTACGATGGCCGACATCTGACCGTACCAGAAGCATTTCCACTGGGAGACCCCTTCTCTCCGCAGAGGCATGGCAACGGCGAGCCCTTCCGGAAAGTTCTGAATGCCGATCCCGATGGCCAATGCCACCGCACCTCCGATACTGACGGCGGGATCTCCCGACGCCAAAGATCCGAACGCAATTCCCACGGCCAGACCTTCCGGGATGTTGTGCAGCGTGATGGCCAGAATCAGGAGGGTAGCCCGTCTCCAAGTTGTCTGGAGTCCTTCGGCTTCGACTCGCGGGTAACCGATATGAAGGTGAGGCAGGATCTTGTCGATCGACCACAAAGTTCCCGCTCCAAGCGCGAAACCCGCGGCGGCTGGAAACCAGGCGGGCAAATCTCCCCCACTGGACAATTCTATTGCAGGAGCCAGCAGGGACCAGTAACTGGCGGCGATCATGACGCCGGCAGCAAAGCCGAGCATCCCGTCCAGTGCACGCCGGCTGAACTGTTTGCGAAGAAAAACAAGCGATGCGCCAAGCGCGGTGATCAGCCACGTAAAAGTGGTGGCCAACAACGCCTGGGTCAGCGGATGGAAGCCTTCCAGGAACCCGATGATACTGTCCATAAAAGCTGAAGCTACTTGGCCCGCTCCAAATAGACCCCTTCATTCGGGTCGACGCGAATCCGGTCTCCCTCCTTGATAAAGGCGGGCACCTGGATTGTGACTCCTGTCTCCAGTTTGGCAGGCTTCGGACTGTTGGAGGCTGTGGCGCCGCGCAATTCGGGTTCGGTTTCCACTACCGTCAATTCGACCGAAGATGGCAATTGGACGCCGATCGGCTTCTCTTCGAAGTACTCGACCTGGATGGCGGTTCCTTCAACCATGAATTCGACCAGATCGCCGAGCGTCTCTGCGTCCATGGCCAGTTGCTCATAGTTGTTGGTATCCATGAAGTGATAAAGCGTCCCATCCGTGTACAGATACTCCATATCTCTTTGCGTCAGCGTTGCGCGCTCCACATTTTCGGTGGACGAGAATCTGACGTCGATCGAGGCGCCTGACTTCAGGTTTCTCAGCTTGGCCTGCACGAAGGCGCGCAGATTGCCCGGAGTGCGGTGCTGGAACTGCAGGACCCTGTGGGGATCGTTCCCATAAAGAATGATCATTCCCTTTCTAATCTGACTCGCCTGCATACTGGTTCTCCAAAATCATCAAGTTGAATTCGCGCCTCGGCCGCGTTCGGAAATGACCAGCCAAGACGCCAGTCCTACGGTCGGATCCTGACCGCGCCCGCCCGCAGTCTTCTGACAACGAGCTCCTGCTCCGGGTCGTGCAGAGGCATTCTACCTGATTCGCTTCAGTCAGGGAGAAGATCGGCAATCAGCCGCACTTTTGCAGAAAGCACCTTACCACGGGCTCTTAAGGTCCAAGAGTCGAGCTCAAAGCTGCAGAAGTGGGATGCGGAAGCGGCAGGCGGGTGGGAAGGCGAAATTTTTCAACTTTTTCAAATCATTTTCATCTGTAATGGGTGAACCATCTAAAATCCTCCTCCTTGGTTCGATCGCGGGTCGAGGCCAACGATGGCCTCGACCCGCATCTGATTGCCCGTTCAAGGATCCACTGAACTCGGCTAACTGACTTGTTTGAAGGTTTTCCGCTGGCTATCTTCCTTGCTCAGGTGAATGTCCGTTTTCAGGAAAGGCACGATATCATCGGCGTGAACCGGGCGGGAATAGTAGGATCCCTGACAGAAGTCGCACCCGATTTCAGTCAAAACGTCGGCTTGACGCTGCTCCTGCACCCCCAGCGCCACAACCTTCATGTGCAGATCGTGAGCGAGATTGACCGTAACGGAAGCGATTTCCCGCGTGACTGGGTCGTTGACGATCTCGGCGGTGACGCTTGGATCCAGCTTGATTTCAGTTGCCTCCAGCTCTCGGAGCTGCTTGAGCGAAAGCATCCCGGCGCCGAAATGATCGAGGCTCAGTTGGTGACCCAGCTCGCGCAGTTTACTCAGTTCCTGAAAGCCTTCCCGACTCAATGAAATCAGGTCTTTTTCCGCAACCTCCAGCATGATCGGAGTCGGCCAGTCGCCATGACGATCTAGCAATTGGGTCACTGCAGCCTCGACGTCTCCCCTGTTCAACTGAGCTCCGAAAAGGTCGAGCCCGATTTGCAGTGTGGAGAGCGAGAAATCCCTGCGCTCTAGTTCGACGAGCTTTTCCTTGAGCGCTTCAAGCGTCCAATCCATCAGCTCCTCCGCCAGACCAGCCCGCTCGGCCGAGGCTCCGAAATCATTCCACCCCAAAAGCCCCTCCACCGGATGCCTCCACCTGAGCTGGGCCTCCAATCCGACTATGTAGCCTCCCTGCAGCGCAAAGACCGGCTCAAAGTGCAGTTCCAGCTCCTGTCGCACCAGGGCACGCGGCAGTTCGCCTTCCAGTCGCGCCAATGCGGTCGCTCTGCGATCGTCGAGCTCGTCAAACAGAGCCACCCGTCCTCTACCCATGGTCTTGGCGCGATACATTGCCACGTCTGCGTCTCGCAAGACCGACACCGGATCGGCATGCCCTTTTTCGTTTAGCGTAATTCCGATGCTGGCGTCGATTTGAGCCTCTCTGCCGCTGATTTCAAAAGGCCGCCGGATTCGCTCCAATATTCGATGGGCCAGGCGAGAGGCTTCCGCCGGGTCTTTCACGAGGTCGAGCAGAACTACGAACTCATCGCCTCCGAATCTTGCAACCGTATCCAGTTCCCGCACTGTCTCCCGCATGCGCTTGCCGACGGCCTGCAGGAGCTGGTCCCCGGCTAGATGACCCAGCGTGTCGTTGATGACCTTGAAATAGTCCAGGTCGACGAACAGAACTGCAAATTGCTGGCTGGGGTCCCGCCGGCTTCTTTTCATCGCGCTCTGCAGGCGGTCCAGCAGGAGGTTTCGATTGGCCAGTTGCGTCAGGGGATCGTGCACGGCCTCAAAGTAAAGCTTTTCTTCGTTCGCTTTCCGCGATGAAATGTCCCGTTGACTTCCAACGATTCGGTAAGCCTCTCCTTCTTCGTCCCAGAGAGCCAGCGCAGTCACATGGACCCAGACGTAAAAGCCCTTTTTATGCAAGACCCTGTAATCGCACTCCATCTTGGCGGATTTTCGGGATCGCAGAGCGCGAGTCTGCTCCTGCACGAGAGCGAGCTCCTCCGCGTGAATGCGGCTGAACCATTCATCGGGCTCCGCCGTCAGCTCGGATTCCAAGTAGCCCAGCATCGCTTTCCAGCCGGGCGAATAATGAATCTGGTCATTACGGAGGTCCCAGTCCCAAAGACCGTCTGCGGAAGCCTTCGAAGCCAGTGCGAAACGCTCCTCACTTTCCTGGAGCCGACGTTCGGCGGCCTCCCGAGTATGCAGCTCCGTCTGAGCCGACGTCAGGGCGCTCTCCAGCGTGGAGCTCCTAAATTCTGAATGAACGCGCAAGCCCGCCGCCGCCAGCAGTCCAAAGGTGAAGTGCAGCCATGCTTCGGTCGGCTGTGCCGTCCAGGCAACAACCATCCAGATGCACAGGGTTACGACTACCACCAGAGCAATTCGTCGGGCCGAAAGGAAGTAGCAGGTCAATCCGATTCCAAGCAACGCCAGATTGGTCGTCTGACTGAAGTCGGTCAGGAAATAGAGGTGAAAGGCGCCGGTCAGAATAGCCAGCAGCGCAATGACGGCGCTCAGAGTTTCCAACAGATGCTCGTTCAACTCGAAACGGCCCATCGCCCAGCGCAAAGCCCAGATTGTAGCGGCGGTGACCCCTACCAGGAGCACAATGGGCGCCGCCGTCAAGTGAGGGTGAATCAGAAAATGGGTCGCGGCCGAGGCCAGATAGAGCGCGCCTAGACCGGTGATCACGTTTCGAAGACTTCCTTCCGGCAGCCTGGAAATCAGCGCTCTTTTTGTCATCTGGTTTCAGCCTTCCAAACTACGGATCTGAGGAATTTGTGGAGTCCATCATTTGCCCTTTTCAGAGTGTCTCCGATTGAGGTTGAAAACGCTGTGATACTTGTCACTGAATAACGAAGTGAAACAAATCAAATCGCAATCGCTGGGAGGTTTCGATTTCAGGACTTCGGAAATACCGGCCGGCGCCGGCGGGGACCCGCATTCTGTCTTTTGAACCTTTAGGAATCTTTACAGCCCGCAGTGTTATTGTCTGCAAGCCCATGGGGATTTTGCTTTCGGAGGAGCGACGAATTTCGGATCGCTGGCGCGTCGATGTTCCCTGTCGCATAGCTTGGAATGGGGACAGAATCGACTCGCTGATCATGGACATTTCCTACACTGGCGCCAAGGTGCGATCCTACTCGACCATTCCTGGCGACGGGGAATCCGTTCGGCTTGAAGTTCCGATTTCGCGTCCGCGCCGCACCGCCACCCTGCGGGCCCGGGTGGTCCACTCGCCTCCGAACAATGGAACCTCCGATCTCCTGGGGCTCCAGTTTCAAGGATTCGAGCCTGAGGTCAAATTCAGCGTCTCGCCCATTTACCGTTGCTACGTCGGAGCGCGGTGATTTCGTTTTCCGTTCCCATACCCGCATCGGTACCCGCCGGCTACTGCAGCGCCGAGAATCCCGGTCCTCAGCTTGACGTTCGCTAGTCAGAGGCGGGTTTTATAATTTCAGGCCGTGGCTCCGCTTCCGGCGGAACTTTGAAATCGTCGTTGAGATGAAAATTGAAGCGCTGAACGAAGACGGAAGCATCCGGCCTGCTTCGGGAGACTCCTGCTTCGAGTTTAGCTATGGCAATCCATTCAGTGGCTCCTGCCGGTTTACGGCTCGTGTGATCACGGGCGAGGAAAAGGGGCTGTTTGTCGACCCGGAATCGATTCGATGGCTGGAGTTTCGACCGAGAAGCGGGAGGGACCAGCTTCTGTCGACTCACGCTCTAACCTTCTTCCGGCACTTTCTGAGCAGAAAAGACTCTTTGGAACAGTTCCAATCAAGGGTGCGCCCATCTTTCCTGTACAGCCTCTGGCGCAAGTGGATTCAGAATCGCGGCAGGGCTGTACCGGCCTGCGATTTGCAACCTGAAGAGCGGAGATCCGCTCTCGGAAGAGAAGGAACCAATGGATTGGAGCGAATCGCATCCGAGCATGCAAAAACCTCGAGCGGCGCCCGAGGTTCCCACGCCGGCCAAAAAAGCTCCGCTGAATCGCGGGGTCAGCAGGCTTCGGAGAGTCGAGATCTCGCCCACCTTTCGGGTGCGACAAAGTCCCTTGCCAAAGCCCCTGAGGCTCACGAGCCTCCGCTGAATGGGGCGAAAAGGACTCACTCCGCAGACACGCCGCCGGAAAACCTGCCCCTGCCTTTTCCGGAGTATTCCCCGAGAAAACCTGATTAGCCAAGAATGAACGGACCCGTGCGGGGTCTGTCCGGACGCCTTTCTTCCTTTCGCCTGTTGTATACTTTTTTCTCTTGGAGCGGTCGACCGCGCCGGAGTGGCGGAACTGGCAGACGCACCAGACTCAAAATCTGGCGGGATTCACTTCCCGTGGGGGTTCGACTCCCCCCTCCGGCACCATATCCTCCATCGAAACGAGATCAGAGGATGCCTTTGTCGTCTCAGGTGGTTTCGGCTGGCAGCCGCGACTCCTGGACGCGCTGGGCGAGGCCTCCATTGCGGGTCAGCGCTGTAGCCAAGTGGGTGTGCAGGGCGTGGCCCGCTTTAAAGGCCCGGATTCGACCGATTAGAGGATACCCGCAGAGCGAAAGGTCTCCTATGAGATCCAGGACCTTGTGCCGAACGAATTCATCCGCACTGCGGAGGCTGTCATTCATGATGCCGGTTTCGCTCAACACCACGGCATTGTCCAACGAACCGCCTCGGATCAGGCCCTTCTGCTTCAGTTCCTCGACTTCCGAATAGAAGCCGAAGGTCCTGGCGAAGGCGATCTCCCTTCGATAGGATTCGGGCGTCACCTGCAATTGCAATTTCTGCCTGCCTATCATGGGATGCGGGAAGTCGATTTCATACTCCACGAAGAATTCCGCAGCTGGCTCCACTACGATATATTTCTCTTCATCTTCCAGGCGGAGGGTTTTTTCGACTACGAGAAAGGTTTTTTCCGCCGCCTGTTCTTTGATGCCAGCCTCCTCTACCAGAGCGATGAAAGGCTGGGCTGAGCCGTCCATAATGGGAACTTCCATCGAGTCGATATCGATGTACAGGTTATCGATCTGCAGTCCGTACAGGGCGGAGAGCAGGTGTTCGACTGTGGAAAGCATCACTCCCCGCTTCATCAAAGTGGTGGCCAGAACCACGCGGGAAACCCATTGACGTCTGGCTTCGATCTGGAATCCCTGCAGGTCGCTGCGCCGGAAGACGACACCGGTGTGAGCCGGCGCGGGGCGCAGTTGCAAGGTGACTTGATAACCGGTATGAAGGCCTATTCCGGAGACTTTTACCGGGCGCTCGATGGTTCGTTGCATAGTTGGTTCAGCAATATTTGAAGACACCCTGGAGCGAATAGCAGCTCCCATCCTCTTCCTGGAGGGTTGCCCAGTCGGCCGCGGTCAGCCCACACCCCTGCAATCCGCTTTTGCGAGCCGATTGGACAGATGCAAGAACGCCTCCAATAGCGGTTGCACGTAGTTTCTCCACAGTTTCGGAGCGCCGGGGAGGCTTAGACTGTCGGTTTGACTCAACACATGTGTTGCAAAACACAGACAGTCGTCAGCGTCCCTTCGAACTGCGGAAAGGTCGAATGAAGCGAGCGGGGTGGGCGGAGGTCCGCCAAAATTCGCGAGTGCGCCTGAAAGCCTTTTACAGCGAGCGAGCGACGGCGCCCTGGAGGTCCAACTGGAGGATGCGGTATTCGGCTCGACCGCCGGCCTCATTCATTTTGCGAACCATCCACTTCCCGATTGTTGCAAGTTCGTCGTCGGCCAGTGCGACCATGGAGGCGCCGGACCCGCTGATGCAGACGCCCAGCAACCCCGGCGCGGCGATCGAAGGAAGGTCCTTGCGTTCGAGGATCGTTTCGCCGCCGGGGATCAAGGCGGCGCGATAAGGTTGATGCAGGCGATCCTTGACAGCCTCCTGTACGAGGTCTCGCCTGCCTGCGACCAGCGCGTAGACCATCAGAGCGACACGCTGCAGATTGAAAACAGCGTCCTGTAGCGGAAACTGGTCGGGCAGGATTCTTCTGGCTTCCTGGGTGGAGACGGCGGTTTCCGGGATTGCTGCCACGAAACTGCATTCCAGCACAGGGTCAAGGCGAACCGCACGCATCCGCTCCTCTTCGACGCGGGACAGAACCCAACCTCCAAGCAGGCTGGCAGCCAGATTGTCGGGATGACCTTCCAAGGGGAACGCCAGATCGAAAATTTCCCGCCTGCCAAGCGTTCGTCCCGACAGGCGTTCGGCCATCTTGACGCCGGCGATGATTGCGGCGGCGCTGCTTCCCAATCCTCTCTGCAAGGGGATGGGGCTGTCGACGGAGACGCGCAGTCCCGGAGGCTCCAGATTCAGGTTGCGGCAGGCATGGAGGAAGGCTGCGGCCAGAATGTTCTCGTCGGGCGCCAAGGGCGTATGCATTTTCCATTCGACCGAAGAGCCGGGGCCGGCTTCCACTCGAACGGTCAAGTACAGGGAGAGAGCCGCCGAGAGCGTGTCAAACCCTGAACCCAGGTTGCTGGTGGAGGCGGGAACCCGCACCTGAAACGGATAAAACTCTGTCATTGGACGAATCCACTGCGATCCCGGAGAATGTTCAGCATCACATCCCGATCCGGGTCTATTCCAGTCCAGCATTTGAATTGAAGGGCAGCCTGCTCCACAAACATCTCCATTCCCGATACGCATTCGATCCCCTGCCGTCGCGCTTCTCGCAGCAACCGCGTCTCTTCGGGATTGTAGACCAGATCGAAGACCAGCCGGAATCTGAGCTGATCGGCTGGAAGAGGCGTAGCATCCAAATCCGGAAATTGACCGACCGGCGTGGCATTGACGCAGATGTCGGCTTCCGGGCAATCCGAAAAAGTTGCAGATGCGATCTTGAACTGCTCAGCGAAAGCCGCAGTTTTTCGGGCGTCTCGCCCCACTACTGTGACACGGCACCCTTCCTCGATCAGGGCTGTCGCGACGCTTCGAGAAGCGCCACCGGCTCCCAGCAGGACGACGGATCTACCCGACAGTTTCAGGCGCTTCCGGAGGGGGATGAGAAATCCGCTGCAGTCGGTGTTCGACCCTTCCCAACCCGTATCCGTTCTTTTCAGGGTGTTGACTGCCGCCGCCGATGCATCGGTCCGGTTCAGAAAAGCGGAGACGCGGCTCTTATATGGAATGGTAACGCTGAATCCTCGGAATTCCAGGCGCGTGCGCTTGAGGAATTCAAACCAGGGTTCCAATTCGTCCAGCAGGGCTGGAAGGTAGAGAGCCTCGCGCCGGTAGGCTGCAAACAACCGATTGTGCAGAATCGGCGAAAGCGAATGAGCGACGGGGTTTCCAATAACTCCGTACAGCGCCGTGCGCTGCGTCCGGTCCTGTAATCGATAAACGTTCCGGGCCTGTTCCAGCGACAACTGGCCGGGAGCGATCTCTCCGCCAATCGACGCATAGGTCCAAAGGGAGCCGAGAAGCGGGCCCAAGAACCTGGAGAGCTGCCCGAAGGCTCCCATGCCGATGACGACGAAAGGAGGCGAGGAGGGCAGACATTCCATCCAGGAAAGCAGCTCAACGAGCTGGCGTGTGGTGTCTACTCGGACGGCCAGTTTATAGGCGTCCCCCGGAGCGCGGAGCAGATCTCCCCAAACCTGATCGAGGCTTTGCGGGTAATCATCAAACAGATGAATGGACCGAATGATCCTGGTGTGGGCTCCGGAGCGAATGGCGCCGGCCGCGTCGCTTTCCAGGTCCACCCAATGACAGCCCGCTTCTGCCGCCTGTTTCAGAAATTCCAGCCTTTCGGCCTCGCCGCCGGCAAACACCCCGCCTTCCCGGATTGGCCGGCAGGTGGCGATCACTTCTGTCTCCCGGTCGAAGGGAAACCGGGGCAGTCGCTTCTCTCGCAGATAGTCCAGTCTCACTTCGATCATCGGAACTTTTCCCGCGAATCGATCGAGTTTCTCCTGGAGGGCGGCCGCCGTGGATTCAGCCAGCGTCAAACAGAGTTTCAATGTGAATCAGTCCGTTTCCAACATTCGATGGTCCCTGATGGTCGGAGATTCGGGGCCGTCCGAGCGCCGGCCTCCATCAGGTCTTCAGGTACGCGTCGGACTTTCGCCGGGTCCGACCCAGCAGCTTGAGCCTCTGCTCCTTTTCCAGTCGTCGACGCATTTGGGCGTTTTCTTCAATCTGATTCCAGAAAGTCCGGAAATACGAATACATCGAAAGGACTGCCAGTCCGGCCACCACCCAGAGAAGGGCCTCGCCAGTGGCCATCAGCAGACCGTCCGGGAAACGGCTTCCGATGATGAGAAAGCCGCAGCAGGCGACTTGGGAAACCATCTTGTACTTCCCCAGACGGGAGGCGTCGATAGTGAGGCCTTCCGCAGATGCGATGCTGCGCAAGCCCGTGACCGCGAACTCACGCCCTACAATAATCACTACCATCCATGCTGGTGCAGCCCCCAACTGGACCAGTGCGATGAGCGCCGATGAGATCAACAGCTTGTCGGCCACTGGATCGAGCAGTTTCCCGAGCGTGGTGACCTGTGACCTTCGTCTGGCAAAGTATCCGTCCAGTATGTCGGTCAACGCCGCAAAGAGGAAAACGCTCAATGCCCAGATTTCACGCTCGGGGAACCGCCCAGTCAACAGCACAACCATCAACAGGGGCACTAGAAAGATCCGTGTGACAGTGAGCGAGTTGGGCAAGTTCATCTCGGTGAAACCTCAGCCGGCGTCTCCGGAAACTTTAACATATAAGACGGCCAGGAATGGAGAGGAGACGTTCGCTCCGCGCTAACGCAGGCCGCGCTAAAACGCCGTCCCTCCTTCCGCCAGATCTCCCTGGCCAGGGAAAAAGTGCTAGCATCTGAAGGGATGATCAAGGGGCTTATCCTGGAAGGCGGCGAGCACAGCGGAATGCTTCCCCTGACCCTTAACACTCCAAAGCCGCTGCTGCCGATCGGAAACATTCCTCTTCTCTTGTATCAGATCCACCAATTTAAGAAAGCGGGCATCACCGAAATCATTCTCAGTTTGTCCTACCAGCCCCGAAAGGTGCGCGACGTTTTCGGCGACGGCGGGCGCTTCGGCGTCGTCCTGCGATACGTCGTTGAGAGCACGCCGGTCGGAACCGCGGGAGCTGTCAAGAAGGCCGCACACCTGATCGATGACACGGTGGTCGTTATCAACGGGGATATTCTATGCGAAACGCCGATCCGGCGTATCATCGAATTTCACCGCGCCAAGAAATCCCAACTGACTGTCGCTGCTGTGCAGGTAGAAAATCCCCGGCCCTACGGGGCGATCGAGATTGGAAAAGGGGACCGCGTAAAGGCATTCCGTGAGAAGCCGAGAGGGCGAACGGTTGCGAGCAATTCCATTAACGCTGGGATTTACGTCCTGGAGACGACGGTTCTGGACGAGATATCGGCGGATGTCCCCACTTCGTTTGAAACCGACATCTTTCCCCGGGCCTCGGCCGGCGGATCTAAGTTTTATGCCGCAAGTATCTCCGAGTATTGGGTTGAATTGACAAGACCGGACAATTATCTGAAGGCCAATCTGGATTTCCTGGACGGCCGTCTGGCCGCTCCAGAGTTCGCGGCCATGCCAAAACAACACCATCCGCCGTCCGATTCAACTGTGAACTGCGTCCGCTCCTTCATCGATGAAGGATGCACTATCAAGGCCGGAGCCAGGATCGAACATTCCGTCGTTGGCAGCAATTGTCGGATCGAGGAGGATGTTTATCTTCGCAATTCAGTGGTCTGGCCGGGCGCCAGACTCGAAAGGTCCGCGTTCATTTCCGGTTCCGTGCTGGGCCGGGTCTGCCAAATCGGTGAAAGCTCGCGTCTGACCAAAGGCAGCCTTTTCGGAGATCGATCGGTCTTGACTGGCTTCAGTCGAAGTTAGGCGGGAGAGCATCAGGGTTCAGGAAAACTGAGCCTGGGCGGTCGCATCACGGAGCCTCGCCAGTCATGACGAGGACGCCGCGCCTGCTCGCTCCGGCGTTTCGAGCGAGGCCGAGCCGGGACGCTTGGAGGGAGAGAGGCTTTTTCTGGAGGTTTTGACTGGGGCTTCGGCTTTTGACGTTTCACCGCCCCGGTCATTACTAACCGGGCTCTGTTTTCTTGAAACCCGAAACCTGCAACCTGAAACCGAAAACTCGCGACCTCGCACAGTGCTCTCGCATGCCTTGCATGCTTGGCGAATACTGATCATAATTATAAAGAAAGACAGGCTTTTAGAGATTCTGGCGTTTCAATCAGACTCGGGGGGCTCTCACTTGGTCGACGAACGGAGCAATCATCGAACCGGACCTGTGCAGCGGACGGGCCGCAGGACTCGGATTTGTCCGCTGCAATGAAAATCGTTTCGGAGGAATCAGTATGAAAAATTGGACATTCAATGGGCATTGGCTATTACTTTTGACTGTAGGACTGCTCTTGTCCTGCGCCCCTGCGACGGAGGTTGCGGAGATTGACGAACCGGCGCCGCTGTTTGCGGTAGCGCAGCTTCAGCCAACCGAGGGGAGCGAAGTGACTGGAACCGTTACATTTGAAGAGTTGCCCGACGGCAGAGTGAAGGTCTCGGCCCATGTAACGGGGTTGACGCCGGGGCTGCGTGGCTTTCACATCCACGAGTTCGGAGATTGCAGCGCTCCCGACTCCTCCAGCGCCGGCAATCACTTCAACCCCGCAGGCGTCGAGCACGGCGGCCCCGACGACGACGTCAAGCATGCCGGCGATCTGGGGAATCTGGAAGTCGGCGAAGACGGCATGGCGCATAAGGAGATGACCGTAGATTTCATTTCGTTGATGGAAGGCGACAGGGCGATCGTCGGTCGATCCGTCATCGTTCACGCCGATCCGGATGATCTGGCCTCTCAGCCGACCGGAGCCGCTGGAGCCCGCCTGGCCTGTGGAGTCATTGAAATGCGCAGTGCAGCGGCCCGGGAAGGCTCCTGACGGGAAGCAGGTCAGGCTTCGAACGAACCGATATGGTTGGGTTGGGTTGAGGGCGTCGTTTCGCCAGATCATTCCTCCTTTAGCAGCCCGTGATGAACGTTTTGGACGGGATGCCGGTAGATCTTTAGGATTGAAAAGGGGGGATTGTCCGAACTCTTTTCTGGATTCCGCCGTCTGTTAGTTAGGTGGATTTGAGTTCGAAAGCGTGCGCCTCCGGGGCTGAAACGGACCGCAGATCGGCCAACTTCGCCTGCGGGATTCTCAGCCCGGTCAGAGCGTCCGATTCACGGGTATAATCAGGGACAGCAGTCCTCATGAAAAAAGTCGTTGCCTTTCTGGTCGTTTCAGCGTGCGTTTCGGCTTCAATGCTGATGGGCAAGCATCAGCATCGACGAGAGCAGGATTACTTTTTTCCACCGCCGAAATCCCTGTACTATTTTCGGCCGGATCTTTACATTCAGAGGCACCATCCGCCGTTTTTTCGACATCCTGGCCCGTATTACCGCTATTACTATCCGCGGTCGTCCCGCTTCCCCCGATACCGGCCGCCGCTCAAGCATTATTGGCCAGGCGTCATCGTCCACCACCTGACCATGCCGGAGAAAACGGAGATCGTGCGTCTCAATTCCTCGGACCTCATTTTTCAGGTGGAGCCGAAAAATGCGCTCATCTACATCGATGACAAGTTGATTGGAAGCGCAGGCGATTTTTCCAAGGATAGAAATGCCTACCCGATCCTGGATGGAGAATACGAGCTTCGCATCGAACATCCCGATTTCGAGCCGTACCGATCCACTTTGTCGGTTACCCCCGATCGCACGCTGAATCTGGAACTGCGTCTGAAACGGCGGGATCGGTAGAGTTGCGTGCTGCGTGCTTCGTTCCGCGTGCTTCGTGCTTCGTGCTGCGTTCTAAGAAATGCAATGAACTCGGAACTTTGAACTCGTTCTATCGAACCGTGAATTGCGCGGAAGCGATCAGGTCTCCCCAGGCCATGGTGAACGAGCCGGAATCATCGCCTCCATCCTCCAGACTGATAGTAAATGTCTCAACCGGTTCCGAAGCCACGGAAGATTCCAGGCGCACTTCAGCTACGTCCTCGCTTGGGTCTCGTGAAGATGCGGATTTCGAGGAATCGGAATTGATGATCAAGCTCCATTGCCGATCGCCGGTCTTGATGGCGGCCAGAAGATATCGGCCTGGCGCCACCTTTTGTCCATTGAAGTCGAGTTCGGCCTCGGTGGTCAGGGTCGTTGCGGCGTCCTGCCCCATTCTCCAGACCATTCCTGCGGTTGCGCGCCCCAGCATGTCGCGTCCGTCCAATGAAGGCCTGCCGTATTCTACGGAAATTTTCTTACCCTGAATGGAGATGCTGTCGGTTCCTCTGAGTCCAGGAGTTTGAGCCGACAGCATGCTTCCGGCGGAAAAAAGAAACAACGCGATTGATATGGAGTGAAACTTCATTGTGCCTCCTGCATTTGAAAAGAATTTTAGCCAAGCAGATTCTCTAGGGCCGGGCCCAGCGTTGGAAATCGAAACTCGAAGCCCGCCTCCAACGCACGTTTCGGAATTACACGCTGCCCCTCCAAGAGCAGGGCCTGCGCCATTTCGCCAAAGATCAATTTCAGGGCAAAAGCCGGCATAGGTATAAACGCCGGACGGCGTAAAACGTTCCCGAGTTCCCGCGTGAATTCCCGGTTTCTAGACGGTTGAGGCGCTGTGGCGTTGAGGGGTCCGGAAATCGCTGAATCGTCCAAAGCGAATCGCATCATCGCCAGATGATCGTCGATGTGAATCCAGGACATGAACTGATCTCCGCTGCCCAACGGCCCTCCCAGGCCGAGTCGGAAGGGAGTCAGCATTTTGGCAAGGGCTCCGCCGTCTGTTGAAAGAACCACCCCGGACCTGATCAGAACGGTGCGCACGCCGAAGTCGACGGCTCGCACGGCTTCTCTTTCCCATGCTACAGCGGTTTCGGCCAGAAAATTGGCCCCCGGCGGGCTCTCCTCGGTCAACTCTTCGTCACCGCGATCTCCATAGTACCCAGTTGCCGAAGCTGAAATAAGCGCGGAGGGGGGGCGGATGCAGCGACTGATGGCAGACACCAGTTGCCGCGTACCCAGGACCCGGCTGTCCCGGATCAGGCGCTTGCGCTCGGGGGTCCAGCGACCTCCCGCGATCGGCTCTCCGGCCAAATGAAAGAGGCCGTCCAATCCTTCCAGCGCTTTGCTTTCGGGAGGGCCGAAGGAGGCGTCCCAGCGATGGATCGCAACATCAGGAAGAAGCTTTCGACTCCGATCCGGGTCTCTGACGAATGCGGTCACTTCGTGGCCCTCGGCCCTTGCCCGCACGCATAGTTTCGATCCGATCAGCCCGGTTGCGCCCGTCACGCCGATCTTCATGATGAACAAGAGTTTCTCAGAAGGCTGCCAGCATGGCAACAAAGCCGCGCGCGAAGCCGCCGCGCTCCGCAATTCTATGCTCCCACGGCCTGCATCAGACTGAGACGCCCATTGTCAGGAAAAATCTTGGCTGGGGGACAGGGATTCGAACCCCGATAGCGTGGTCCAGAGCCACGAGTGTTGCCATTACACCATCCCCCAGCAATAGAGGTTGGGCGGGAAACGACATTATAGCAAAAAGCCCGGCGCTTCCTGCCGGCGGAGTGGGAGAGTTTAAGGTTTCGGGAAAACGGAGTCCGGTCAGTCGCATCACAGAGCCTCGTCAGTAATGACGAGGGGCCGCGGCAGCCTGCTCAGGGGCCTCGGAGGAAGCTGAACCGGGACGCTTGCAGGGTGCGGGGATTTTTCCGGAGGTTTGGGTGGGGGCTCTGGTTTTTGTTGTCCCGGTCATTACTGGCCGGGTTC
>CAZAEY010000046.1:0-7037 GCA_964484155.1 uncultured Acidobacteriota bacterium | reverse complement strand
CCGGGTTCTGTTTTACTGAAACTTGAAACCTGAGATCTCAGTCAGGCTTCCTCTTGGCCGGCCGCCTCCAGTCGGGCGTAGGCGGAATGATACAACAATAGCGCTTCCTCAAAATCGACGCCGTCTTTTGCCTGCAGCATTTCCTCGGCTTTCTTCTGGTCAGCCCGGGCCTGCTCGACGTCGATTTCATGGGGCAGTTGGGCTTCTTCAATCAGGATCGAAACCTGATCGGGCAGGACTTCGACAAATCCCCACCCACAGTAGAGCCGGGTTTCTATCCCTTCGTGCCGAAAGGAGACGACGCCCGTTTTCAATTCCGAGAGCAACGGGGTATGGCCGGGACAGATCCCCAGGTAGCCCTCTCGGCCGGGAACCTGGACGAAGGAAACCTCGCCGCTGAAATAGCTTCGATCGGGCGAAACGATCTCCAACTTCAGATGCTCGGGAAATTCAGCCACCCTTTAATCCCCTTTCATCTTTTCAGCCGCTTCCAGCACTTCCTCGATCCCTCCGACCATATAGAAGGCCTGTTCGGGAACTTCATCGTGCTTGCCCTCACAGATTTCGCGGAACCCGCGAATCGTGTCCTGAACCGAGACGTATTTGCCAGGAAACCCGGTGAACTGCTCGGCCACGAAGAACGGCTGCGAAAGGAACTTCTGAATTCTCCGCGCGCGGGCCACGGTCAGTTTGTCCTCTTCGGACAATTCGTCGATGCCGAGAATGGCGATAATGTCCTGCAGATCTTTATATCGCTGCAGGATGTTCTGGACGTTTCTGGCAACTGAATAGTGCTCGTCCCCGATGATTCTAGGATCCAGGATTCGGCTGGTGGAAGCCAGGGGATCGACGGCGGGATAAATACCCTGTTCGGCGATGGAGCGCTCCAGGTTGCTCGTCGCGTCCAGGTGGGCGAACGCAGTCGCCGGCGCTGGATCGGTGTAATCATCGGCCGGCACGTAGATGGCTTGGATCGATGTGATCGAACCTCTTTTCGTGCTGGTAATTCGTTCTTGCAGTTCTCCCATCTCCGTAGCCAGATTCGGCTGGTAGCCGACGGCGGAGGGCATTCTTCCCAGGAGGGCTGAAACCTCCGAACCGGCCTGGGTGAATCGAAAGATGTTGTCGATAAACAGCAGGACGTCCTGGCCTTCCTGATCCCGGAAATACTCGGCGACGGTCAATCCCGTGAGAGCTACTCTCAGGCGTGCGCCCGGCGGTTCCGTCATTTGTCCGTAAATCAGCGCCGCCTTATCGATGACTCCGGACTCGTTCATTTCCAGCCAAAGATCATTTCCCTCACGCGTTCGCTCTCCCACTCCGGAGAACACGGAAAATCCGCCGTGCTGAGTAGCGATCCGGTTGATCAACTCCATGATGATGACGGTCTTGCCCACGCCCGCTCCGCCAAACAGTCCGATCTTTCCGCCTTTGGAGAACGGTTCGATCAGGTCGATCACCTTAATGCCGGTTTCCAGCATTTCAGTCTCGGTGCTCTGATCCTCCAGCGAGGGCGCCGACCGATGGATCGGATATCGTTCCGCGGCCTCGACGTCACCCTTCTGGTCGACCGGCTCACCCAGAACATTCAGTACGCGGCCGAGTGTGCCCTTGCCGACGGGAACAGAGATGGGCGCTCCCGTGTCGATGGCCGTCATGCCCCGCACCAGTCCGTCGGTGGGTTCCATTGAGACGCATTTGACGACTCCGTCGCCCAGGTGTTGCGCGACCTCTACGGTAATGGAAATGGGAAATGGGGTGTCGAACCCGTCGGAACTGACTTTGATGGCGTGATAGATTTCCGGAACCTTTCCGGATTCGAATTGGATGTCGACCACAGGGCCTACGATCTGAAGCACCTTTCCCTGCTCTTGAGACATATATGCTGGCTCCTTACTGATTCGGCGCGCCGGCGCCGCTGACGATTTCAATGATTTCGGTTGTAATGGCCGCCTGACGGACGCGATTGACGTGGAGGGTCAGGTCTTCAATCATTTCCTTTGCGTTGCGGCTGGCCGAATCCATGGCCGTCATGCGCGCCCCGTGTTCGGAAGCCTCCGATTCCAGCATGGCTCGAAAGATCTGAGTCTGCACGTGTTTCGGAAGCAATCGGTTGAAGAGCGTCGTCGGAGGCTGTTCATACAGGTAGTCCAGGTAAACGCGATCCGCCTCCTCCTTTAGGTTCAAATCGAGGCGGCGGATCGGCAACAAAGGCTCCACGACCACTCTTTGCGCGATCACAGATTTGAATTCGTTATAGACCAGATGCACCGCGTCCAACTCGCTCTCAGTGTAGTAGTCGATGATGGCCTGAGATATTTCCTGGGCGTATTTGTAGTCGACGCGGCTCATGATATTGACGAATCGATGTCGGATTGGCCAGGGACGGCTCCGGAACCAGTCCAACCCTTTGCGCCCGACGATCGTCAGGCTCAGCGACTCGTTGACTGCCTCATGGCGGATGAATTGGGTGGCGGATTTGATGATATTGGTGTTGAATGCGCCGCAAAGGCCCTTGTCGGCGGTGATGACCAGCAGCATCACGTTTTGGCGCGGCCTCTCAACGAGCAGGGGATGTTCGCGCACCTCGACGCGGGTCACCAGGGAATTGAGCACCTGCAGCATCCGGTCTGCATAGGGGCGGGCCGCAAGGATGCGATCCTGCGCCCTTCTCAGCTTAGATGCTGAAACGAATTTCATGGCGCGGGTCATCTGCTGAATGTTCTTCACCGATCGAATCCGTCTTCGAAGATCGATCAGATTTCCACCGGGCACTGCGTATCTCCTCAGGCAGCTTGCTGCTCTTTAAAGCGTTCCTTAAACTCCGTAACCGCATTCTTGATGCGTTCCCGCAATTCGTCGCTGATCTCCTTCTTGTCCCGAATCTCCTTCAAGACGCTTCCTTTGGACGTCTCCATGTACTCGAGCAGGCCGTCTTCGAACGCCGCGATCTGTTCGACATTGAGATCATCCAGAAAGCCGTTGGTTCCGGCGAAAATGACGACGATTTGCTTGTCCACGCTCAGCGGTTGAAACTGAAGCTGCTTGAGCAGTTCCGTCAGCCGGGCGCCGCGGTTCAGTTGCTGTTGAGTGGAGCGATCCAGATCGGACCCGAATTGAGCGAACGCTGCCAGCTCGCGATACTGCGCCAGATCGAGTCGAAGGCGGCCGGCGACTTGCTTCATGGCCTTGATCTGAGCGGCTCCCCCCACGCGACTCACCGAGTTGCCGACGTTAATTGCCGGCCGAATGCCGGAATAAAAAAGATCGGTCTCCAGAAAGATCTGACCGTCAGTAATCGATATCACGTTGGTGGGGATGTAGGCCGAAATGTCGCCCGCCTGCGTCTCGATGACAGGAAGCGCCGTCAAGCTGCCTCCGCCCTTTTCGTCGCTCATCTTTGCAGCCCGCTCCAACAGTCGGCTGTGCAGATAAAACACGTCTCCGGGATAGGCTTCCCGGCCGGGCGGGCGCCTGAGCAGCAGCGATATCTCCCGATAGGCTGCGGCATGCTTGGACAGGTCGTCATAAATGATCAGACAGTGTTGTCCATTGTCGCGGAAATACTCGCCGATCGCACAGCCCGAGTACGGAGCCAGATACTGCATCGTAGCGGGATCGGAAGCGGAGGCCGAAATGACGATCGACTTTTCCATAGCACCCGCCTCCTCCAGAGTCTTGATGACGCGCGCGATGGTGGACCGCTTCTGACCGATTGCGACGTAGATGCAGATGACATCTGTGTCCTTTTGATTGATGATGGCGTCGATTGCTATCGCGCTTTTGCCTGTCTGCCGATCTCCAATGATCAACTCCCTCTGCCCGCGTCCGATCGGAATCATCGAGTCGATCGCCTTCAGCCCCGTCTGAAGCGGCTCGCGGACCGGCTGTCGATCCACGACGCCTGGCGCCAACCTCTCGACCGGCATGTTCGCTTTCGCCTTGATCGGACCCTTTTCGTCCTGCGGCAATCCCAATGCGTCCACGACCCTTCCGAGCATTTCTTCTCCAACCGGGACTTCCATGATGCGCTTAGTCCGTTTGACCAGGTTCCCCTCTCCAACGGCGTGAACGTCGCCGAACAAGACGGCTCCGACATTGTCTTCTTCCAGATTGAACGCCAGGCCGTACACGTCGTGCGGAAACTCCAAAAGCTCCAGCGCCATAACCTTGTCCAGACCGTGAATGCGCGCGATTCCGTCTCCTGCGGAAATTACGGTTCCGACTTCGCTGACAACCAGACCCGTTTCGAAGTCTTTGATCTGCTCTTTGATAATCCTGCTAATTTCCTCAGACTTTATCGCCATATCCACTCCTCATTCATCGAGTCCCAACGACCGGGCGGTCGCCCTTCCAGCGCCGCTTCGCTCCAATTATTCAATGACCTGCAAAACCTGAAACTTGAAACCCCAAACTTCCCCCGCTTCCGAGCTAGATCCCCTTTTCGATCAACTGTCGTCGAATGGTCTCCAGTTGTCCTCGTAGCGTTCCGTCGAGAACCTCTGATCCGATCTGCAGTTTGAGACCGCCCAGCAGCTCCTCGTCGACCTGGCATTCCAGTTTAACCCGGCTTCCGCTCAGCTCTGATACGGCCTTCTCCAGGCGCGCCTTCAGCTTCTCGCGGAGGGGATTAGGCGAGAAAACCTCCACTCGGACGATTCCGGCCCGTTCATCGAGGACTCTTTCGAAGGCAGCCAGCAGTTCCTGCAAATCCAAGATCCGCGATTTTTCAAGAACCACATACAAGAAGTTGCACGTGATCGATTGGAATGAGGCGAGTTCGCCCACTCCTTGTACGATCGCCTTCTTCGCGGACAGTGGAATGGCCGGGCTGGAAAGCGCTTCCCGCAAGCTTCGATGATCATCCAAGAGCTGGACGAAAGCGCGGAGCTCCTCCAGAACCTGCTGAGCGTTTCCCAAATCGGCTGCGACATCCGCCAAAGATCTGGCGTACTTTCTAGAAAGAGACGAACGAATGATCAATGTTTCTTTTCACCTGTCAGGTTAACGAAAAACCTCTCTACAACCTGCTCTTCCACGCGATCGTCGATCTTCGCGCGAATCTTGTCCGCGGCTAGCTCTACTGAAAGGTCAACGGCGTAGGCCTTCAGGGACCGCCGCGCCGCTCGCGTCAAAACCTCGATCTCCCGCTCGGCGAACCGGACGATTCGCTCGGCCTCGGCCTCCGCCTGACGGAGAATTCGCTGTCTTTCGGCTTCCACTTCGGCGCGTGCGTCCTTGTGAATCTCCTCTACCTCCGCTTCCAGATTCTCCATTTTGGCTTCGATGGCTGCCAGCTTCTTTTCAGCTTCTAGCCGGGCGCGGTTCGCTTCTTCAAGTTGGGTAAGGATGTCGTCGCGCCGCTTTCGGAAAAAGTCAGCCAGGGGCTTGCGAACGAAATATATGATGACGCCGAAGAGGACAGCCAGATTAAACCATCGGCCGATGGTTTCAATCCATCCCCACTTGCTTTCCACAGCCGCAAAAAGCGGGACCGAGAGGCTGAGGAAAACGATCAGTGCCAAAGCGACCGGCAATAATCTCTTCACGATTTCGGTATTAAGGTTCGAAAAAAAACGGGTATTGACCTGAACTTCAAATTGATGAAGCGCCTAAGGAACGGCCCTCGGCGCCCTTACTCGGAACAATCGCCGACTCTCGTTGAGAAAGCCCTTAGAGTCAGCATCAGCAAGCACGATCCAAACCCGGAGTCATCCGACACTCGTCGCCGAATCCGGGCCTCGTTCATTCAACCGGCCGGAACAGTTTAGCAGCATTTCTCCGAGTCACGCTTCTTCAACATGCGCGCTCAAGGACCTCTCTGCTGAAATGCGCGGGCTGGACTACCCGTTCTCCAAGACTCTTCGCGTAATCGACTCCGCGATTTCCTCCGCGTCGCCGGCAAGGCTCGCCTCCGCCCGGCGGACCTCGTCTTGCAGTTTGGCGGTGCCCGCAGCGAGAAATTGTTCAGCCTGGATTCTGGTCTCAGCCATCCGGCTGCGTCCTTGCTCAAGCGCCTCTTTGCGAACCGCCTCCGCCAACTGGTACCCCTTCTGCTTCTCCTCCTTAATGCGGGCAGAATATTTCTCGAACGCCTGCAGATAGTATTGCTCGCTTTTCTGAGCCTCTCCTTTTCTCTCGGTCGTCAACCGCCTCCTCTCGTCCAGAACGGCAAACAACGGTCGGAAGAGTAGACGGTTCAGGGCCCACAGGGTCAACAGAAAGACAATGCCCGAGACGATCAGGGTCCAGTCCAGTTGGATCATGCAGAACGATTCCCCAGCAACGCTGCGAAAATGCCATATCTAGCATCTTTTCCGAACAAGGTCAAGGCTGCGAGCCGCTGCGGCCGGAGTCCGCAGAAAGCGACGGGCGGATGTATAATCCCCGGGGGAAAGTCGTCTAGTCAGTCATTCAGGAGGCTCCATAGAATTTAGAATGGGAATTTTCAAGAAAAAGAAGCCCGAAGAGGTTCAGGACCCCACGATTCCGGAAATCAGCCTGATCATGCCGCTGGTCCCCTACAAGGTGATGGCCACCGATTTGCCGATCTACCTGGATCCGAACGGAAAAGAGGCGGAGTCGGAGTATCGGATTGCGATTCTGATGGCTCTGGATCCCGACGACCCGGTGATGGAGCCGGAAATCGTTCCCACCCGGATAAAATACAACGTCGGCGATTACGTCGACTGGAGCTTAAATTCAAAGAAGCTGTGGGAACAGCGCTGGTATCGGAATCCGGAAACCGGAAAGGTGGAAAGAGCATGGACCTTCCACGTCGAGTTTCTGGGCAGACTGATCGATCCGGCCGATGTCGAAAAGGACCGCGGGCGAATCGACGAACTGGAAAGAAGGACGTTCGAGAAGCTGAAGCAGAAACGGGAAGCCCGCGGCCGAAGCGTTCATTGAAAGCGTGCTTCGTTCGGCGTGCTGGGTTCTTGGTTCTGGGCTCTTGCCGCATTTGAATGTGCTATTGGAAACTGAATTGCGCCTCCATCCGGCGCTCGCAACGTTCAGCTTGCGAAGCGCCCCCATTG
>CAZAEY010000045.1:0-24236 GCA_964484155.1 uncultured Acidobacteriota bacterium | reverse complement strand
ATATTTATGCAATTCAGGTTGAACATTACGCGTATTTGTGGATAATTATGCAAATGGTTTGCTTCGCTACGCGCCTTCGAACTCAGTATCCGCCGGGCTCCCTGTTCAGGCGCAGAAGCTGAACTTCTCGCTTCATTCGTTCCCGTATTGATTCACCCAAGTAGAAGGAATGTTCAAGAATGCAGCTGATATCATTTGACCCCTCCAAGCGCCAGGCCCAGCCGGATCAGGTTCCGGTTCGCCACGTGGCCTCGGCTGCCGCCCTGATACCCTCTTACGAGAGCGTCTGCTCAGCGAGCTCGCCAGCGCCGCGCTCCGGCGACGTCGTTCTGGTTCAAGTTCAGGCGGTGAATCCGCGATATCCCTGGCTGGAAAACGCGGATGGACTTGAAGTCGCGTTGCGGGAAGGAGATCTGGTGGTGGGCGCCCTTGGAGCGCGAAGGGCCTTGCGGGGCTTCTCTGGCCGCGTGCCCGCGGGATTGAAGGCGGGTCAGGAGCTGTATCTGCTCAATAAGGGAGGCGTTATCGGCGAGTGTACGGCGTTTCATCGGGAACTGGAATGGCCGACCCGAGTTCGGTACATTGGAACTTTTTCGAGCGGCGGGCGGCTCGTAAACCTTTCCGATCACTCGTTGCCGTTGATTGAGGATACGCTGCCGAAGGTTCCGGTGATCGGGGTTTTCGGAACCTGCATGAATGCCGGAAAAACCACCGTCTGCGCATCTATTCTGAGTTTTCTCACTGAACGAGGATTTTGCGTTCATGCGGGAAAGGTTGCGGGAGTTGCGTGCCGACAGGATTTAATAAAAATGCGGCAGAGTGGCGCGCAGAAGGTGTTGAGCTTTCACGATCTGGGCCTCCCTTCGACAGCGGAAATCGCCTCCTTGCGTCCCGTTGCAAGAACGATCGTTCACTATCTGGCCGAGGGGTCCCCCGACGCCATCATTTTGGAAATGGGCGACGGCATCTTGGGAGGATACCAAGTAGCCTCCTTGTTCGAAGATGTCGAACTGATGGATTTGCAGGCGTGTTCGGTGCTGTGCGCCAACGACCTTCTGGGGGTATGGGGCGGACTCCAGTGGATCCGTCAGTCGGCCAGCCACACTTCCTTTTTGTCTTACCTGATTTCCGGTCCAGTGACCGACAGCGCAGAGGGAGTCCGATACATTGAGGAGGAGTTCCAGGTGACGGCGGCCAATGTCTTCGACAGTCCCGGCAAGATCCACAAGTTCCTGATGCAGAGTATGATGCCATGGTTCGCATAGGAATTGCCGGCGGCTCCGGGTATGCCGGTGCGGAGTTGATTCGCATTCTGTGTCGGCATCCTCAGGCTGAAATCGTCTGGATCTCGTCGGAACGTCACGCCGGGCAAGGCGTCGAGCTCTTGTACCCCCATTTAAGGGGAATCCTGCCCCTTCACTTTTCCCCCCTGGAGGAGCTTTCAGCCGCCAAGCTTGACGCCCTATTTCTTTCGCTTCCTCACGGAGAGGCGGCACGGTTGGTCCCGCAATTGCCCAAGAGCTTGCTTGTAATCGACCTGAGCGGGGATTTCCGAATTCAAGATCCGGAGGTTTTTGAGCGTTATTATGGATTTCCGATGGCTCCGGAAATTCAGAAGGATTTCGTGTACGGTCTCTGCGAACTCAACCGGCCTGCTCTCATCGGCGCCCGCAGAGTTTCCAATCCGGGCTGCTTTGCGACGGCAACTGCACTGGCGTTGTTTCCGCTTTTCGCAGAAGGGTGGATTGACGGCCCCGTCTTTGCGGACGCAAAAACGGGCTCCTCCGGATCGGGCAGAACGCCCGGCGACGGTACGCATCATCCCCGGAGAGCTCAGGCGTTTTTCCCATACAAGGCTTTCCGCCACCAGCATCAGCCGGAAATCTGCCAGACTTTGAAGATAGCCTCGGAAAAACTGGTCTTCCAGACATACTCCGCCCCCATGGTGCGGGGCATCTTTGCGAGTCACTACCTCAGAACGAAAGTCCCCGTTTCCAGCGAGCAGCTCGAGGAATTGATTCGAAAGCACTACGGGAACGAGCCCTTTATACGCTGGGCAGGGGAAACCGTGGACGTCGGGAACGTGCGCCATTCCAACTTCGTGGATATCGGAGGGGCGGTCTCTGGACGCAGCGCAATCGTCTGGGCGACTCTGGACAATCTTCAAAAGGGCGCTGCCGGACAGGCGGTGCAGAACTTCAATCTGTCTCTTGGTATTGAGGAAACCGCCGGCTTGCTTCATCCGCCGGCTTTTCCCTAAAGGAGCGGCCGCATGGAGCTGAAGGCCATCTTGGAACTGGAGGACCGGTATCAACTTTCAACATACAGCAAGTTGCCCATCTCCCTGGAGCGGGGCAGAGGCAGTTATGTATTCGACTCGGATGGAAACCGGTATCTGGACATGTACGGCGGACATGCGGTGGCATCGACCGGGCATTGCCATCCTGAAGTGGTGCGGGCGATACAGGAGCAGGCCGAAAGCATCATTTTTTATTCAAACGTCGTCTATCACTCCGCCAGGAGTCGGGCGGCGGCGAAGTTGATCGATCTGGCCGGGGCGCCATATCACCAAGCGTTTTTCGCAAACTCGGGGAGCGAAGCCAATGAGAACGCTCTAAAGCTGGCACGCGCCGTAACCGGAAGGGTCGAAGTTCTTTCCACGACGGGATCTTTTCACGGCCGCACCTATGGGAGCCTTTCCGCAACCGGGATTGACTCCTACCGGAATTACTTGAACGCCCCCGTTCCCGGGCATCGGATCCTGCCGTGGGATCGGGTAGCCGATGAAGTCTCCACTTCCACGGCCGCCGTTCTGCTGGAACCGATCCAAAGCATGTCGGGCGTAATCGAACTTCCGGTCGAAGCCCTCCAGGCCATCTACGGCGCCTGCCGGAAGAACGGCGCCGTTTTGATCTTCGACGAGATCCAGACTGGAATCGGGCGGACTGGAACCTTTCTCTATGCCAATCAGTTGAACATTCGCCCCGAAATGATTTCGCTAGCAAAGGGGATCGCTTCGGGATTCCCCGTCGGGGCGCTGTTAGTCAGCGAGAAGATCGCCAAACAAGTGCGCAAAGGCGACCTGGGGACCACGTTTGGGGGAGGGCCGTTGGCCTGTGCCGCAATGGAAGCCACGTTGAAGGTCATCGAACAGGAGGACCTGCCCGCCAACGCCCACCTGATGGGCCTCAAAATCGTGGATGGCCTCCGGCGATTGGAAGTTGTCGAGGAGGTTCGCGGCCAAGGGCTTCTTCTGGGGATTCGATTCCGAAATCGAAGCGCCAGTGAAGTCCATCGATTCCTCTTTGAACGCGGGATCCTGTCCGGGACTTCGGACGATCCCTCGATCTTGCGAATCATGCCTCCACTAACGCTAAGCAGCGCCGAAGTCGAAGAATTTTCATCTGCTCTTGAATCGTTATGAGACTGCTGATCAAACTTGGCGGTAAAGTCCTGGAAGAGGCGCCGTTCCGCTCACTTCTGAGCCGGCAGGCAGCTGATCTGCTCGCTGCCGCTCACAAGTTGACGCTGGTTCATGGTGGGGGCGCCCAGCTGAGCGAATTGTGCCGGCGACTGGGAATTCCCGTGGTCCGCATCCAGGGACGCCGGGTTACCGATGAAGGGACTCTGGAAGCTGCCAAGATGGTCTTTTCCAGCATCAATCGCGATCTGACTGCCGCCCTCCTCTCCCAGGGCGTACCGGCAATTGGCCTGGCTGCCGGCGACGGCTTTCTGACGCGCTGCGTGCAGAGGCCCCCTTTGCAATTGACGCACTTCGAACCCGACGGATCGCTTCGGTCGGAGACGGTCGATTTTGGATTGGTCGGAGAGATTGCGGAGGTTCGCGCCAGTGTCATCGAGTCGCTGTGGACTGCAGGCGTGGTTCCGGTGGTGTGCTGCCTTTGCACCGACGACGACGGCCGAATCCTGAACATCAACGCCGATACTCTGGCAGCGCGCTTGGCCGCTGCCTTGAGAGTCGATCGGCTGGTCTTCGTCTCCGATGTGGACGGGCTTTACCTGAATCCAGAGGATGCCAGCACGCTCATTCCCCGTCTGAGCATGCAGGAAGCGCGGGAGTTTCTGCACAGGGGCGTCATCCGTGACGGCATGGTTCCGAAAGTGCAGGCGGCGCTCGGCGCATTGGAGGGAGGCATTCGGGAGCTGCAGTTGATCGGCGCCGCACGACTGCGGGAGGGGATTGAGGGCGATGCCGGGACCATTCTCTACCGGGCTTGACTTCGTTCCGGAAACCGCTACAAGGCCAGCTCGCGCTCCAGCGCGTGCGCGAGCCTAAGAACCTGTCCTTCGTGAAAGTGCTGCCCCAGGATTTGCAGTCCGATCGGGAGTCCCGACTTCGAGACCGCGCAGGGAAGGGACAATCCCGGGACACCCGCCAGATTTGCCGTCACGGTAAACACATCGGAAAGGTACATCTCAAGGGGATCGATCGTCTTTTCGCCCAGCCGAAAGGGAAGCGTCGGTGCGGTGGGGCCAACGATCAGATCGACCGACTCAAAAGCTTCCCGGAAGTCTTGCAGGATCAAGGTTCGGACCTTTCCAGCCTTCAGATAGTAAGCGTCGTAATAACCGGAGCTGAGAGCATAGGCGCCGATCAGGATGCGCCTCTTCACCTCGGGGCCGAATCCCTCGCTGCGGGTGGCCTCGTACATTTCCTCCAGCGAATTCGCTCGTTCGCTTCGATACCCGAACCGAACTCCGTCGTAACGAGCCAGGTTCGATGACGCCTCGGAGGGAGCGATGATGTAATAGACTGCCAGCGCGTACTTCTGATGCGGGAAGTGGATTTCCCGCACTGAGCAGCCCAGGCCCTCCAGGACCTTCAGCGCTGAATCGACTGCGGTTCGAATTTCCGAATCCAGCCCGCCGCTCAGCCATTCGGCGGGAACGCCGATTCTCCAACCCTGCACGTCCTTTCCGATCTCGCTGACGTAGTTGTCGACGGGAGCGCGGGAACAGGTGGAGTCGCGAGAATCCGGCCCCGCCAGAACCTGCAGCATCGCGGCGGCGTCGCGAACGGTCCGCGTCATGGGGCCGATCTGGTCAAGAGAGGATGCAAACGCAATCAGCCCATAACGAGAAACGCGACCGTAAGTCGGCTTCAGTCCGACAATTCCGCAAAAGGCGGCGGGCTGTCGAATGGAGCCTCCGGTGTCGCTTCCCAGCGCGGCGGGAACTTGGAAGGATGCTACCGCGGCGGCGGATCCCCCGCTGGAGCCGCCTGGAACTCGTTGCAGATCCTTTGGATTGCGGGAAGGGAAGAACGCCGAATTTTCCGTACTCGACCCCATTGCGAATTCGTCGCAGTTGGTCTTGCCCATCAGCAGCGCACCGTCCAATCGGAGTCGCTGCATAACCGTTGCGTCGTAAGTGGGGACATACCCTTTGAGAATCCGCGACCCGCAGGTCGTCGGGACTCCCCGGGTCGAAATGTTGTCCTTCACTGCAAGGGGAATCCCGGTTAGAAAGCCGAGCTTCTTCTCTCCGCGCGCCAGACTTTGCTCGAGTTCGGCCGCCTGCCGCAGCAATTGCTCCGGATCAACGTGCAGAAAAGCTCGGATCTCCGAGTCTGCTTCGCTGAACCGTTGGAGAAAGGCTCCTGCAATCTCGGAAACGGTCAAATCCCTCCGCTTCAGGGCGCCTCTTAATTGCTGGATGCTCCAACTGCAGATCTCGTTCATTCGATGACTTTCGGCACCTGGAAGTGTCCTTCTGACTTTTTAGGAGCGTTGACCAGCGCGTCTTCCGTGCCGGGCGATTGGCGGGCTTCGTCGTCGCGCATAGGAGTCTGGGACGGGCCTTCGGTGACCGCGTGGAAGGTCGGCTCCACGTGCTCGGTGTCGATTTCGCCCAACTGTTCAAAATAATCGAGGATTTTCTCAAAGCGCTCGGCCGCGTCGGCCAACTCGGTCTCTTCCATTTTCAGTTTCGCGAGCCTGGCGATCCGCCGAACCTCATCTTCTCGAATCGGCACAGTCGACCTCCTTTCGCCGCGCTTCATACCTCCGCGCTCGCTTCAAATCGCGGGAAATCTGCGACGCCAAGTTTTCGGGTGACTCGAACCGCCGCTCGTCCCGCAATTTCAAACAGAATTCCAACTTCACGGATTTCCCATACAGGTCGCCTTCAAAATCAAGGACGTGCGATTCGATCGTCTGGGCGGCCGGACGCCCCCCCGTCAAGGTCGGTCGAAGACCGATGTTTGTCGCTGCGGGATGCTTCCGCCCCTCGAACTCCAGCCTCGTTGCGTACACTCCGGCGGCAGGCGTCAGTTCATTTTCGATTCTCAAATTTGCGGTTGGAAAGCCGAGAACCCGTCCCTGCCCAGCCCCGCGAACGACCGTCCCGCAGACTTCGTAAGGTCGGCCCAGCAAGCGGGCTGCCAACTCCACCCGGCCCTGGCCCAGGAGTTTTCGAATGCGAGTGCTGCTGACTCTTTCGTCGCGAAACGTCACCTGGGGCAGGCCAAACACTCGGAAGCCCAATTCCGTCCCCAGTCGCTCCAGTGTCAGAAAATCTCCAGAGCGGCGGTGCCCAAAGCGGAAATTTCGGCCGACATGCACTTCCGCAATTCCGGACTCTATTAGAATCCCGAAGGCGAATTGTTCAGGGGAGTGCAGGGAGAACTGGCGCGTGAACGGGAGTCTGAGCAGGATATCCACCCCCAGGCCGTGCAGGATCTCGCGCTTCTGCTCAAAAGTCTGAAGAAGGGGCGGCGCCTGGTTCAATGCAATGACCTTCTGAGGATGCGGGGTGAAGGTGATCAACATGGCGGTCCCCTCCTTCTTCTTGGCGCGCTCCACCAGCCCGCGGATAACCTTCTGATGTCCCACGTGGAGGCCGTCGAAAACTCCGATTGCCGCAACGGGAAAGGGGAGAGGCTTGGGAAGTTGCTCGACTCCGGTATAGATCTCCATTGAATTAACTCTTACCTGCTGTCGATCCCGGTCGGTTCCAAGTCAGACTTCAAGCACCAGCCCATCGTAAGCCAGAGCAACGCCGGCAGGAAGCTTCCGACTGGCTTCAAAATGCTCCACCTCGTGAGACATATGAATTAGAAACGTTTGCCTTGGCTCGATGCGTCCCGCCATCTCCACCGCCTCGGAGATGCTGAAATGCGAAACGTGGGGGCGGAATCGCAGCCCCCCCAGCACCAGATACTCGACTCCGATCAATTTCCGGGCGCTCGCCTCCGGAATTCCGCTGACGTCGGTAATGTAGGCGAAGTTTCCAATTCGATACCCGTTGATCAAGAGTTTGCCATGCGCTACTTCCACAGGTTCGATTTTCAATTGCCCGATCTGGAAGACGTCGCTCACGACATGGAGTTCCACTTGCGGAACTCCCGGATACCTGGTTTCCGAAAATAGGTATCGAAAGGTGGTCCGGACCTCCTCCAGAGTTTCCTTCCGACCGTATGCCGGAAGCGGTCTGCCGGACCGGACGTTGAAAGGGTAGACGTCATCCAGCCCGAGAATGTGGTCGACGTGATGGTGCGTAAAAATGACCGCATCCAGCTGGTGGACGCGATGGCGAAGCATTTGGGCGCGGAAGTCGGCGGACGTGTCAATTACAACCGTTAAGCTCGCGGATTCGAGCAAGACGGAGGCCCTTAATCTCTGATTGAAGGGGTGGCTTGAGCTGCACGTGGTGCAGGCGCAACCGATAACCGGAATTCCGCGCGATGTTCCGGTCCCCAGAAACGTGACCCTCATCTGCCTGAGATTCCCCTGGCTTGCACCCGGCGGCCGGTGCGATGCATCGCTCGATTCACTAGCGGGACTTTTCTACGTACTTCATGCGAAGCTCGTAAAGGATGCCTTCCAGCATTTGCGCCTCATCCGGCTCCAGATTTCCTTCCGTCTTCTTCTGAAGCATCGAAATGATCTCGATCATCTGCTTGGCCCCTTCCAGACTGAATGCGCGACGGCCGCTGGCGGGATCGGGGATTTCTCCCATCTGCACCATGGCCGAGGTTGCGAGCGAGAGCACGAAAGAAGGGAAATCGACTTCGGTTTGACCCTTTTCGCCGGCGGGCTTTTCGGATTCAACGCCCGCTATGGTCGGGCTGGCATGCGCGGCGCCGCCCAATTCCGACCCGGGTTTCTGCACCGGCTGCGCCGGCGCGGCTCGGCCGCCCTCCTCCGCCTTGGCCGGCGGCTCCTCGAATTGATCCGATTCTGAAACGCCTTCGCGAAGCTCCCCCTCCGGCGTGAATTTTCGGCGGTCCGTAACTTTGAACCCCCCTTTTTCTTTTTCTTCTTCTTCTCTACCCTTGTCGCTCATTGTTCCTCGCTTGGCTTCTTGTCAGCCTTCAGAGCCTGCTTTTGCTGCGGCGGCTTCCTTCAGTCGATTCCATTCGCGCTCCATTTCGGACAGGCTCACGTCTTTCAAGTCTCGTCCCTGTCGCGAAAAAGACTCCTCCATTCGCTTAAAACGCAAGGCGAATTTCGCGTTAGCCCCATTTAATGCCGTTTCGGGGTCGATTTCCAGAAAGCGGGCCGCATTGACAGCTGCAAACAGCAAATCGCCAAGCTCGTCTTTGATCTGTTGAGCACGGCCTTGCTGAAGAGCTTCCTCCAACTCGGAGAATTCCTCGATCAGCTTGTCTCGAATCCCCTTCAGATCGTCCCAGTCGAAACCGACTCGGGAGGCCTTTGACGTCAACTGATAGGCGACATACATCGCGGGCTGACGCACTGAGACTCCGTCCAGCAAAGACTCCTTCCTGCGGGAGGGCCGCCCGGAGGCTTTTCTTTCAGCCGCCTTGATGTCCTCCCAGTTTTTCAGCAATTCCTGCGAGTCGGCGAAGAATCTGTCTTCGAAGACGTGCGGATGCCTTCGCACCATCTTCTCATAAACCCGCCTGCAGACCTCTCGCGCGTCGAATTCTCCGTTTTCGCTGGCGATCTGGCTGTGGAAGACCACCTGGAATAGGAGATCGCCCAGCTCCTCACACAATTCGTCGGCATCTTCACCGTCCAAGGCCTCCAGCACTTCATAGGCCTCTTCGATCAGCATAGGTTTCAAGGTTTCGCGGGTCTGCTCCCGGTCCCACGGACATCCGTTGGGGCCCCGCAGGACTTCCATGAGATCCACGAGTTTTCCAAAATAGTCTGATTCCGCCATTTTCCTGCTCAAAAGGGCGCGCCCCGGATCCTGCAAGCGCCGGCCATTCCGCCTGCGACCATACGATGAAGCAACTTGACCCTAAGCTGCAGCCTAAAACTCCCTATTTTTCGGTCAATTGGAATTTTTCTATATGCAGCGTCTTGTCCGGTTGCACCGTTACATCCTTGCCGGTCATCTCCTTAATTTCGTCCACGACCGGTTTTTCCGAAGTGCGCAGCGCGGACGACACATCCGGATGGCAGCGGATAAGCAACTCCTTGCCTTCTCCCAGAGATGGCCGAAGCCGGCGAACCTCCTGATGGATAGAGTAACAGACCGTCCTCACCGATTTGGTCATTCCCGTCCCATCGCAATACTGGCAAGGCTGACAAAGGCTTCGCTCCAGGGACTGTTTGGCGCGCTTTCGGGTAATAGCCACCAGTCCGAATTCGTTAAACTGCAGAATTTTCGACGGCGCCTTGTCATTCGCCAATTCCTTCTGCAACTCAGCCATGACCTTTTGCCGATTCTTCGACTCGTTCATGTCGATGAAGTCGACAATAATGATGCCGCCGAGATCGCGCAGACGGAGCTGACGGACGACTTCTCGAACCGCCTCCATGTTCGTGCGTGTGATGGTGTCCTCGAGCGAATTGGTCTGGCCCGTGTACTTGCCCGTATTGACGTCGATCGCAACGAGCGCTTCCGTTTGATTGATGACGATGTAGCCGCCGGCCTTGAGCCACACTTTTGAGCGCAGCGCCTTTTCTATCTCTTGATTGACTCCATAGGCGTCGAAGATCGGCGTGTTCTTGGTGTACAGCTTCGCCTTCTTCACCAGGTCCGGATTGAAATTGTTGATGAATTCTACAATCCGATCGTATTCGGCCCGGTTATCGACGCGAATCGCTCGGTAATCGTCCGACAGGTAATCTCGGATGATCCTTTGCACCAGATTGAGCTCGGAATGAATCAGAGACGGGGCCCTGCCTTGCTCCGTCTTGGTGCGAATGCGCTCCCAAAGCCGGGTCAGGTAAATCATGTCTTGTCGAAAATCTTCTTCGGCCTTGTTTTCGCCGGCTGTGCGGACGATAAAACCTCTGCCGATCTCGCCACGAAGGTCCGAGACGATGCGCTTCAACCGCTGGCGCTCTTGAGCGGACTCGATTCGGCGGGAGACTCCAACGTGGTTTACCGTCGGCATAAATACGACGTAGCGACCGGGCAAGACGATGTGTGAGGTGATTCGCGCGCCTTTTTTGCCGATGGGCTCTTTTGCGATCTGTACCAGGATTTCCTGGCCTTCCTTGAGCAGGTCTGCGATCAGCGGCTCCTCCGCGGACTGCTCCTGTCTCCCGCCCCGTCCGTTCCCCCGATTTCTTACGCGGGCGGTCGCCAAAAACCGAAGGTCCGGGTTGGACCGGATCCGGACCATGCGCTCGTCCTCGCCCGTCTCGTTCGCCTTCCCCGCTTGCACGCCGTCCAGCGCGTCTAAAGCGTCGGGAAGGATCCCATCTCCGATCCTTCGCCTGCCTTCGCCCTTCGGGCGGGAAACGGATCCGGCGCCGAAGTCCAGCTTGTCGGGCAGAATCGATCCGGAAGGCCTGTGATCGACAGAAATGTACTGCGGCGGTCCAATGGCTGGAATTTTGCCTGCATCGTGCGGGGTTGCCGCCGATTGACCAACCGGGGCCTGGGGTCGGCTGCGGGGCTTTCTGCGGGCCGCGGCGTCCGGGAAGCCTTCCTCCCCATTCTCGTCACCCAGGAGTTGCTCGATCGCCTGGTCCGTTTCTTCGAAAAGCTCCTGGTAGTCCGTGTAGTCCTTAATGACGTCGGAAACGTACAAAAAGGCGTTCTTTTCGAGTCCGATGTCGACGAATGCAGCCTGCATTCCAGGCAGTACGCGTACTACCCGGCCCTTGTATATATTGCCCAGGATGCTCCTATTTTGCCTCCGCTCGATGAAAATCTCGGTGACCAGGCCGTCTTCTAGAATCGCCAGCCTCGTCTCGAGGCCGGTCGTATTGACAACCAGTTCCTTTGGCATGTTTTCTCCCTTCAAACGGATAGCCCGACGGGCGGTCCGTCCTCACGGAGAAGCAGTGCGCGATTGAAAAGACTTCGCTTATCGTGGACTCTGTTCGCTTTTCGACCCTAGCGATCCCATCAGCGAATCCTCCGCTGCCGCTTTTAAACCAGAAAACTCTTCCACGCATCAGATTCCTTCCCATTCACGGGGCGGTGCTGCGCCGCTATTCGATTCGCCCAGCGACCTGGCCTCCGCCTGTAAGCTTCTCCAAAAATATATGTAAACCGATATTCAAAAAAATCGTTCAAGAATCGTTCTTGTCACTTCAATTATAGCGATCCTGCACTCCGGGGATCAATATTTCGCTTTCTTCGGGACCGGGGCCGGACAACAGCGGAGCAAACAGGGACCTGTCACGTTGAATACAGAAAGCGTCTGTAATGGACGCTGGCCACCAGGCCGAGGGCGGCAAAAACTGAAATCGTCGAAGAGCCTCCGTAACTGAGGAGAGGAAGCGGAATTCCGATGGCAGGCATGATCCCTAGAACCATTCCGACATTGACGAAAACATGGCTGCCCAAGAGACCGACCACCCCGGCGGCGATCAGAATCCCCGTCCGGTCACGGGCCTCCTCCGCGATTGTTACGAGACGAGACAAGAGCAGAAAGTACAGCGCCAAAATGCCTAAGCCGCCCAAGAGTCCGGTCTCCTCCGCAAGGAGGGCGAAAATGAAGTCTGTGTGGATCTCAGGCACGAAACCCAACTGGCTCTGCAAGCCGTTTCCGTACCCCCGTCCCGAGACCCCCCCCGAGCCGATCGCGATCTGGCTTTGCCGCGTCTGGTAACCGACTCCCTGAGGGTCCAGGCTCGGGTCCAGAGTGGAGAGAATTCGCTGTTTTTGATAGTCTTTCAGAACCATCCAGCCGACAGGCGAAAGGCAGAGGGCGGCCAGCGCGAGGATTCCCAGAACCCGCAACCTCATTCCGGCCACCAGCAACATTGATATCGCGATAGGGAAATAGAGGATTGCCGTTCCCAGGTCTCCCTGCAAAAGGATCAACGCCAGCGGCAACCCGGCAATCAGCAGCGCCTGCAGCAAGTGCCGCCGGGTAAGGACTTTGCTGCTGATTTCGGCGAGATAGCGGCTAAGAGTGACGATCACGACCACCTTAACAATTTCGGAGAACTGAAAACTGAAACCTCCGATTTTCAGCCAGCTCTTGTTTCCGTTTATTTCGGTGCCGAACAACAGGATTGCTACCAACAATGCGATTCCGAGGCCGTAAAATAGATAGGCGTGGTCCGTCAGCAGACGGTAATCGACCAGGGCGACAACGAGAAAAACGGCGATTCCGGCGCCTACCCAGATCATCTGGCGCGTATAAGCGGAACCCCCATCGGTTCCGCCGGCGCTATAGATTCCCGCGATTCCGATCAGGGCAAGAAGCACTGTCGCTCCAAAAAGCAGATAATCGAACTGGGAAAGCAATCGCCGATTGATCACCTCGGGACCCCTCCCGGCATCTGTTTTAGAGCGAATTCCCCAGGAATCTCCTTTGGCGGATCGACAAACTTCTCGTAATAGGATTGAAAGATCGCTCCGGCAATCGGAGCGGCCGCGCCGCTTCCCGAACCGCCACGCTGCACAATCACAGCTACTACGAGCTTGGGAGCGTCCAGGGGAGCGAATCCAACGAACCAGGCGTTCGGTTCGAATCGCTCGCGTTCCGCTTCTGAGAGCCGCAGTCGCGTTGTGTTGCTGATCATCTGGACGGTTCCGGTCTTTCCGCAGACCTTGAATCCGTCCACTTTGGCTGCACGTCCAGTGCCCCACTCATTGACGACGCTCCACATCGCTTCTCGTACAGGTTGCAGATTCTCGTCAGCGAAGGGAAGCGTCGAAAATAGCTCCGGGCCGCCATTTCCTTTTACCAGATGCAGCTTGGGGTTCTTTCCGGTAGACACTACCCCGAAGGCTCGGGCCAACTGCACGGGCGTGACGTCGATTGGGCCTTGGCCGATGGCAACGGAAATGGTTTCTCCCGCGTGCCAAGGCGCCCCGAAGGTCCTTCTCTTCCATTCTTCCGAGGGGACCAGTCCCGAAACTTCTCCAAGCAGGTCGAGGCCTGTGGGAGCGCCTAGCCCGACTTGCTTGCTGAAATTACTGATGTTTTCGATCCCCAGCTTCTGCCCCAGCAGATAGAAATAGACGTTGCAGGACTGCTGAATGGCTGTTCGCAAGCTGACCAGCCCATGACCTCCTTGCTTCCAACAGCGGAATCGGTGCCCATACAATTCAACCGCGCCGTTGCAGTAGACGGCGGAGGAAGTGCTGACCAGCCCTTTTTCCAACCCTGCCAAAGCTACAACGATCTTAAACACCGACCCCGGAGAAAAGCGGTTGTGGATTGTCCGGTTTTGCAATGGATGGTCGGGGTTTTCCGTCAACTCCCTCCACTCCTTCAGGCTGATTCTTGTCGCGAATAGGTTGGGGTCGAAAGCGGGACGGCTGGCCAGGACAAGGATTTCCCCGGTGGTCGGATCGAGCGCGACAGCGGCTCCGGGGGAATCGCCGATCGCCTCTTCGGCCACTCGCTGCATATCCGCATCCAGCGTCAGCTGCAGATCTCCGCCATGAATCGGTTCAACAACTTCGAGTTCTTCTAGGATCTTGCCTACGTGATTGACCAGAACTCGGCGATAACCATCCTGACCGGTCAGTTCGCGGTTGTACTTGCGTTCCAATCCCATTTTGCCCACGATGTCGCCAGGCCGATTCTCCTCAAAAGCATCCCGCTGCAACTCTGCCTCGGAGACTTCCCCCACGTGGCCCAGTACGTGAGCGGCCAAGCTGCCCATTGGATACCGCCTGCGGGGCTGCTCGAAAATCTTGAGCTCCGGATGCTCGGCTTGGTGAGCCAGAATGTAAGCGATATCTTCCAGCGAAAGGTTCTCTTGGACGACGGCGGGCCGAAACATGGCATATCGACTGCCCGCCGCAATCCGTTCGGCAAGCAGTTCCGCATCGATCTTCAGTCCCTGGGTGAGAAATCGCGAAGTCGCCTCCAAGTCCTCCGCTTCATCCAGGAACAGCAGCAAGTTAAAGGCTGGGATGCTGTCAGCCAGAACGACGCCGTTCCGATCGGTGAGCACGCCCCTGGGCGCCACCAGCGGAAGCTGTCTGATCTGGTTGCGGTTGGCCATGGCCTGCATGTGATCGAACTGCACAACCGTCAAAAACCAGAGCTTGACCAGCAAGATGACGATCAGAAGGGCGAATGCGCCCCTGAGCCACTTCAACCGGTGAATCAGCTCTCGGTTATCTTGATAAATTGCCATCCTTGGGTTTTCGCTCCCCTTTGCTTCCGCATTCCGGCGGCCTCCCGCCCGCCGAAGCCGCCTGAGACGATCAGCGCGCCGGGCATTCTCTCAGCCGTCCCGGGCGGGCCCGTTGTCGGCTGGCCCTTCCAAGCTATCACACGCGGCCTCGCTGAGACCCGCGGCATGGATCACAATTTTCATGCGAAAACCGATCCTGCTCGCGGCGTTGGCGCTGGCCCGGCCGACGGCGTTCGACTCATTTTACATACAGGGTCTGCTTCGGCAAAGGGGGCGCGGCGACTACAGCCGCTGGAAATCTTTCGGGGGCATCTTGAAGCGGTCATAAAAACGGAAAACGAGCTCCCCTGCAACTCCGGTCAACAATGAGCGGGCTACCGCCTGCGCCCAAAAACCCTCTTGTGCGGGCTCTCCGATCAGAGCTTGCAAACCGCCCACAAGCCCATTGTCCAGCATCGCCAGTATTACCAGCGCTGCAATTCGAAAGGCAGAGCCTTCCAGGGAAACCCACTGGCTGAGATAGGATGCTGAAAAGCCAAGGACGGTTTTGCTCAATCCATTAAACCCGATGACTGTCCGATACACTGCATCCTGCAGGATCCCCAGGATGCTTCCGCACACTGCTCCGCGGGCAGGAGTCGAGCGCCAGCCGATGTAGAGAGTGAAAATCAGTGACAGATCGACAAAGAGGGCCGTGGGAAGATACCGTGCGAGCAGAAGCTGGACGGCGGCGATGACCAGCGCCAGGAGGAGTATTTCCCTTTTGTAAAACCGCTTCTGAACTCTCTCTTCCGTGGCTCTCTCCTCCTTTCCGAGCCTCTGCAGGAAGCGTCACTTTCGCTCTGGCAAAACGACAAGCACCTCTTGCACGCGAGAGAAGTCAACAGCGGGTTGCACCAGAATCTCTCGATACACGATTCCTCGCTCAGACATGACTACTCGGCCTATAGGGATGGACTTTGGGTAAATCCTGTCGGCTCCTGAGGTGAAGACAAGCGCGCCCGCCTCCACGGCTTCTGTGTTGGGAATGAAGTTCACCTGCAACAATCCGGCGCCGCTTCCCTGCGCCACGCCCTGCAGCCCGGAGTCCCCGATCACAACGCCGGCGGCGGCGTTCGGATTGGTGAGCAATTCCACTTCGGAGCTGAAGGGCGTGATGGCGAAAATGCGTCCCACCGCCCCATCCGGCGTAATCACAGCGGCGTCCTTGCGGGCTCCGGCCAGGCTTCCGGCGTTGATGATCACCCGATTTGCAAAAAAAGGAGGGCTTTTCCAGATAATTCCAACTGGAAGAGTGTCGAACTCGTACTGCTGTCGGAGAAGATCGTGCGCGCGACTTCGCTCTACCATTGCCCGCATTCCCTCCAGCGTTGCATTTTCCACCTTCAGGCGCGCCAATTCCGCCCGCAATCGCTGATTCTCCTCTTCAGTCCGGATCAGAAACACGTATCGAGAGAGGAGACTCCCAGTGGAGTCGGCCACAAAGTCCGCCGATGCCGCAAGCGGCGTCAGCGCCAACACGCCCGCCGAATGCAGCAGGGTTCTCCCCTCGGGACTGCGGACTTGAATGGAAATCAGGAGGATGTGCAGGAGGACAAGCAAGGCAAACGGCAAGAGTGGAGTTCGGCGTCGGATTTCTTTCATTGAAGGCTGACGCGCCTGAGCAGCGCCATGTCATCCAACATTTTCCCCACCCCGAGTACGACAGAGGACAGGGGGTCCTCCGCAAGATAAACCGGAAGTCCCGTCTCTTCCTTGATTCGCGTGTCCAGATGCTTCAGAAGAGCCCCTCCGCCTGTCAGCACGATCCCCTTGTCGACAATGTCAGCGGAAAGTTCGGGGGGGGTTCTTTCCAGCGCCACCCGTACTGCGTTTACGATGGTCGCGATGGAGTCCAGCAGCGACTCGCGGATTTCGTCGTCCGAAATCGTAACCGTTTTGGGAATCCCTTCGATCAAATTGCGCCCCTTGATTTCCATAGTCAACTTCTCTTTGAGCGGCGCCGCCGAACCTATTTGGATCTTGATCTGTTCAGCGGTTCGTTCCCCGATCAAAAGATTGTGCTTTCGTTTGATGTATTGAATGATCGCCTCGTCCATCTCGTTGCCGGCAACTCGGACTGAACGGCTGTAGACGATTCCCGAAAGGCTGATGACTGCGATATCGCTCGTCCCTCCTCCGATATCGATAATCATGTTCCCACTCGGTTCGGTGATCGGGAGGCCCGCTCCGATGGCGGCGGCCATGGCTTCTTCGACCAGATATACTTCGCTTGCCTTGGCCCGCAATGCGGACTCGCGAACTGCCCGCTTCTCTACTTGCGTGATCTCGGAGGGGATGCAGATCACAATCCGCGGACTCAACAGGTGATTGCGGTTGTGCGCTTTCTTGATGAAATACTTGAGCATTTCTTCAGTCACGTCAAAATCAGCAATCACCCCGTCTTTCATCGGTTTTATGGCGACAATGCTGCCCGGCGTCCGCCCCAGCATCTCCTTGGCCTCATGGCCGACCGCTTCCACTTTGTTCGTGAGCTTGTTGATCGCGACGATGGAGGGTTCGTTTACGACGATTCCTCTGCCGCGGGCGTAGACGAGCGTATTGGCCGTTCCCAGGTCGATTGCCAGATCATTCGAAAAAATGCTGAAGATTGATCGCAGTTTCATCGCTTCGTATTCCCGGATCGGCAGTCTCCGGTCGCTCCCATCAGCCCCGGACAGAGGGGCTATCGATTATGAACTACAATGGTGACCGTGAGCAAGAGAAGGTGCGGTTGACTAGCCGGTCCTGCTTCCTCCTGAAAATGAACTCGGTCTTGCGAACTTCACCCCTCAAGGGCCGAGGGCGGCTGCGGCGTTCCACCCCGTTCCCGAGCGATGCCGGCGGATAGGGCGGACAAGGCTGTCCGCCCTTTGGAGAGGGGTTGCTGTGCTATACTGAGCCCTCGGGCGTGCCCTTGAATCGCGGTTTTTGTGATTGAGGATGATCGACTAAATGCTTCCACTTTTTCGCCGGAAAAAGCAATGGCTCAAATGGGTGCTGTTGCTTGCAATCATCGCTTTGGCCTTTACTACCGTATTTCTGTTTGTCAGCACTCCGACCGGACTGACGGGCGGCATCGGGCAGCAAGACGTCGCCATGGTGGCGGGACAGGCCATTTCGGCTATCGAATTTCGCCGCCAATACGGGCGCCTTTATGACTTGTATCGCGAGGCCTACAGCGGAGCCGACCCACGCTTGCTGGAGCAGCTCAACATCCCGCAGCAGGCTCTGAACCAGTTGATCAATGAATACGCCATCGCATATGAAGCGGAGGCTTTCGGGCTGAAAGTGACCGAGGAAGAGCTGGCCCAGCAAATCATTCGCTTCCCGGCCTTCCAGGAAGGCGGGCAGTTTATCGGCTTGGATCGTTACCGCCAGATCCTGCAGGCCAACAATATGACGATCCGCGACTTTGAGAGCGCGATCCGAAGAGACCTCCTTCGTCGCAAGTTTCAGCAGGTGTTGACGGATGGCGTCCGGGCGACGCCCGCCGAAGTGCGTCAGGCATTTCTGGAAGCCAACCAGGAAGTGAAGGTCCGGTATGTCGCGATCGACCCTGAGGCCGTTGAAATTGCGACGGTCGCCCCGGAGGCGCTGCAGAGCTACTTCGAAGAGAACCTCGACCGATTCAGGATTGGGGAGAAGCGCAAAATCGAATACGTGATCGTGAGCCGGGACCCGGAAGCGGTCGAAGTCAGCGAACAACAGATTGAAGCCGAGATGGCTCAGTTGCCCCAGGAGGAGCAGGTACGGGCCCGCCACATCCTGGTGCGTTCTCAAGAAGGAGATGCAAACGAGCCTGAGGCTATTCGAAAGGCGCAGGAGCTCTTACGGCAGCTGCGAGGCGGCGGCGACTTCTCAGCGCTGGCTCGGGAGCATTCTGACGATCCGGGATCCGGCGCCAGGGGAGGAGATCTTGGCTTTTTCGGACGGGGCCAGATGGTGCCCGAATTCGAACAGATCGCCTTCAGTCTTGAGGAGGGGCAAATCAGTGACCCGGTGCGCACTCCTTTTGGCTTTCACATCATCCAGACCGTGGAGAAAGCCGGAGCCACGGAGGACGGACGTCGCGTCGTGGCGGAATTCAACGCCCGCAACGCCGAGGCCGAACGGCAGGCGGTAACTCTGGCGCAGCAGATCGCCGAGCAGGCGCGGGCAAGTGGACAACTCGGCGAGCTCGCCTCCGCGCATGGTCTTGAATTACGTGAATCCCCCTTCTTCGGAGAGGGGGCTGAAGGGTTCGGTCAAATTCCCGGCCTTCCGGTTGGAACCGACTTTCTTTCAGATGTTTTTCGCAGACAAATTGGTGAAATCGAAGGCCCCTATCCCATCGGCGGACGTCATGTCGTCGCAAAAGTCGTAGATATTCAGCCCTCGGAGATTCCGGAATTCGAGTCCGTCAAAGATGAAGTGCTGGATTGGTTCAAGGAGGAGCGCAGCAGCACGTTGGCTCGCGAGCGGGCGGAGGCGCTGTTTAAGGAGGCCGACCAGGCGGGGTCGCTGGAGGAAATCGCCCGGAAGTATGATCTTGGCCTGACTACAACCCCCTTCTTCAGAAAAGGCTCCACCATTGACCCCACGCTTCGATTTTCTCCTATCGTTCATGACAAGGCTTTTACGCTCGACGTCGGAGACATTCCGCCTCCCATTTTAGTGGCGGGCAAGCACGTGATCATTCAAATTGTCGAAAAGTCACCGATCGACGAGGAAAGGTTCGAAAGCGAAAAGGCGCAAATCGCCGAACAATTGAACGAGCAGAAGCAGAGCGACTTCTTTTCCGCTTATCTTGAAAACGTCATGGATCGCCTCCGCCGCAGAAACCAAATCGAAATCAATCAACGCCTCGTTGACGATCTGACTTGACGGGCGAACGCGGTCCTTGAGTGAAACGACTCTCGAGCCCGGGTCCATGACGGCCCAGGACCCGTCGCAGCCTGACGACGAGGTCTCGATCTCCGGTTCCAGGTCTGGAGAATGAACGGCTGGCGGGTTGGCAGTGACGCTGGCGGCAGTGATCGACTTTGAAAAAGCATGACGGATAAGGCAGGCGAGCGAGAAAGCAGAGACTTTGTTCGTACGCAAATCGATCGGGACTTGCGAGAAGGCGCCTACCAGGGGCGCGTGCACACGCGTTTTCCGCCGGAACCAAATGGGTACTTGCATATCGGGCACGCCAAGTCTATCTGTTTGAACTTCGGACTGGCCGCTGAGTACGGGGGGTTCTGCAATCTGCGATTTGACGACACGAATCCGTTGAAGGAAGAAGTTGAATACGTCAATTCGATTCAGGAGGACGTCCGCTGGCTTGGGTTTGACTGGGAAGACCGACTCTACTACGCCTCCGACTATTTCGATCAGCTTTATGAATGGGCCTTGCAGTTGATTCGGCAGGGACACGCTTACGTCGACGATCTAAGTGCGCAGGAAATCCGGGAGTATCGCGGTACGCTGACCGAACCGGGGCGGGAGAGCCCCTTCCGGAACCGCTCCATTGACGAGAACCTGCAACGATTTGAAAAGATGGCGGCGGGCGAATTTGCCGAAGGGGCCTGCGTGCTGCGGGCTAAAATAGACATGGCCTCGGGCAATTTGAATCTGCGCGACCCTGTCATGTACCGGATTCTGCATGCGGCCCACCATCGAACTGGCAGCCGGTGGCGTATTTATCCGACCTACGACTGGGCGCACGGACAGTCGGACTCCATTGAGGGCATCACCCACTCCATTTGCACCCTCGAATTCGAAGACCATCGCCCGTTGTACGACTGGTTTCTGGAACGGCTTGGCGTGCACCACCCGAAGCAGATCGAGTTTTCCCGGCTGAGTCTCACCTATACGCTCTTGAGCAAGAGAAAATTGCTGCGACTTGTCGATGAAGGACACGTAAGCGGCTGGGATGACCCGCGCATGCCCACCATATCCGGGTTTCGCCGCCGCGGCTACACCCCTGAGGCGATCCGCGACTTCTGCGAGCGCATCGGGGTGACAAAAAAGGACACGACGCTGGAAATCCAGCTCCTGGAGCATTGCCTGCGAGAGGACCTGAATCGCAGAGCGCCGCGAGTCTTAGGTGTGCTTCGGCCGCTTCGGGTTGTCATCGAAAACTACCCGGAAGGCCAGATCGAAGAACTGGAGGCCGTCAACAATCCGGAAGACCCTTCCGCGGGGTCGCGCAAGATTCCGTTCAGCAGAGTTCTCTACATCGAGCGGGACGACTTCATGGAAGATCCTCCCAAAAAGTTTTTCCGCCTTGCGCTAGGCCGGGAGGTGCGGCTCCGATACGCCTATTTCGTGACATGCACCGAGGTCGTCAAGGACGCGGACGGGCGGGTGACGGAACTGCGCTGCCGGTACGATCCGGAAACCCGCGGTGGGGATTCGCCCGACGGCAGAAAAGTCAAGGCCACGCTGCACTGGGTCTCCGCATCGCAGGCGTTGCCGGCTGAGATCCGCATCTACAATCCGCTTTTTACGAAGGCGAATCCGGACGAGGTCGAGGAAGGGCGGGATTTTACCGCTAACCTGAACCCGAATTCTCGTGAAACTGTCAGCGACGCAAGAGTGGAGCCGAGTCTGGCCGGCGCCGAAATCGGCAGCCGATTCCAGTTCGAACGACTGGGCTATTTCTGCGTCGATCCCGACAGCGGGGAAGGGCGGCTGGTGTTCAATCGAACCGTTCCCCTAAGAGACGTCTGGGCCAAGATCCAGAAATCACAGCAGTAGCCTGGATCAATCTTCCGCCAGCCCGCATTCCTCACACGTCTCCGTCGCGAGGGGGCGGAGAGCGGTGTGGATGCAAGGCGCGCGACGAAGGCCCGCGCAGTCGTACTCGTGCAGTACGTCGAGCAGGGCGAGGAGCGGCAACGCAGCAAACGCGCCGCTCTCCGGCGCCGCAGTAGGAGACGCGTGAGGAATGCGGGCCAGAACCAATGCGGCCCAATGGCCTCTGCCGGGGGGTTCCAGACGAATGCTCCCTTCCGCATTCGCTGAAGTCGGCTCTGCCCACTGGCTTCGCTCCAGGTCCAGCCAGCGGATCGTGAGAGGCCCCCTTGCCTCCGAGACATTCAGATCTACGGAGCCTCCGTCGGGGAAATAGACCGCGTACTGCCTCCCGTCCTCCGCAAGACAGTAGGCCTCGTTGGGCAGGCGGTCCGACAGCAAGTCGTTTCTTGGCTCGCATGCGAAGACGTGCATGGCGTCGATAAGCATCCGCATGCTGCGAACATGAGTCTGTGCCGTCTCATTCAGACCCAGTCCCCACATCGGGCGGTGGAATCGTGTGGAGGAGGCGCCGCCCATCAAATTGCGCCAGAATCTCTCCACGCCGTCCCGCGTATCCCCCCAGTAACCTTCCGGCGGCGGCGCATCGTCTCGCCCGTAGACCTTGACATTCGTAATCGGCCGCGGGCGATGGCTCAGCCATGCCCGGATGCTTAGAATGCGCTCCCAGTGCAGTTGGCCGCGCTGAAAGTTGTTCTGTGAAATGTCCACGAAGGTGTACAGCTCCGATTCCAGAACGCGGCGGACGGAATCGTCGGTCACATCGTGCGCATCCTGCATGTCCGTCAGCTCGACATTCCGGCCCGCCTCCGCCGCCCGGCGCAGAATGTAGCGCCCCCAGTATTGGCCCCATTCCGCACGCTCCTTGGTTTCGTTGTTCATGTTGTACAGCACATGCTGGAACTCGAACGTGTAGGACAGGATCTTGTCGACAAAAGCCTGCTGATATCTGAGCACCCGTTCGTTGCCGTCCAGCTCCGGCACTGTTGCGAAGAAGGGGTGCCCTGGGTCCCGTGTGAATTCCCCGACCGGCAGCCCTGACTCTTCGGCCGTATAATTCACGTTGTTGTCCGGATTGAACGGATGCCTGAGCCATCCGGCCTGATCACGCGTCCGATAGCAGTCGTGTCTCTCCCAGATTTCAATCTCGACGATCATGCCGCGGGCCGCTGTTTCCCGCAGCATGCGGTCGAAGTTTTCCCAGTATTCTTCATTCCACTGATCGAGATCGTAGACGGGGATCAGAGAGTCCTCGGTTTCCCTGACCACACGATAAGGCCACAAGTCCCGATGATCGGAAAAGATTTCTCGCGAGGCCATGGTGTTTCGGACGTAGTTCGCCCCCGCCTCCGCCATTCGATCCAAATGCTCGATCAGATCGGGCCGCTGAAAAATGTTGTGGTAATCCGAGGCGCCGATCAGAAAGATCGGCTCGCCATGGTATTGCCAGTAGAAAGGATTTCCCCGGTATGGCTGGATTCGCGCATCATCCGGTTCGGACGGCGGCGCGAGGCTTCCCCCGCATGAGGCCAGAAGCGTGCACAAGGCAAGAATCGCGGAATTCTGCAGCGTTCTGAAGGCGCGCCTTCCGCATTCCAGTCGGCGTCCATGCTTTCGCAACTTCAACCAGCGCCAAGAAGAATCGTTGTGAACGCCCATGCCTGGGATTCTGCCCGTTCGCCATGGTTGTCGCAAGCGAGAATGCCTCTCCTGGATTACGGTGTGCGCGAACATGTGCAACAAGACACTTGTTTGCAGACTTCCGCACAGTCCAACGGGACCCGGCTTGCCACGGCTCCATTCTTCCGTCGCTCGCTGGATTTCGGAAAGTTCGATAGGATCAAAGGAAATGAGCTTCCCAGAGTCCCCGGAGATCATCGCCTTGTCCTGGGGAAGAATCGAAGTGAGTCCGAACCGGAAGTATAAGGACGCCAAGCTCTATCCCGGCGGCTCCCGCGAATGGGACTGGACGGAAACCGGCACGGCGCACGTTCCCGGCATTCAGCCGTCCGACGTGCAAGAGCTGCTGGATCATGGCGCGACTTCGATAGTGCTCTCCAAGGGCATCCACGAACGGCTTCAGGTCTGCCCGGAAACGCTTCAATTGCTGCAGGGAAAAGGAGTGGAAGTGTACGTGCTCCAGACCTGGAAAGCAGTCGAACGGTACAACGAATTGCGAACGAAAGTCCCGGCCGGCGGCCTGTTTCATTCCACCTGCTGAAGAGACTAATTTTTGCAGCGGATTGGATTGTCCCCGCTGGACGGGTCTGGGGGCAGGTGCACGCATTGCTCACGCCGAAGGCTCTTCCGAGTTGGCCGGAGGTAACCTTTATCGGAAAAAGGGTTATGTAAGACTTGGAGGCATCAGATGGCTATTCGACTTCAGCTCACAGGGTTTGTCCCGCTCCTGATTCTTAGCATTGCCGGCGGATTGCTCCAGGGCGCAACAATTCCCGGGCGTTGGGAAAAGGTCGAATCGCTTGCGCCCGGCGCCCCACTGATCATCACTCTTAAATCGGGGGCGACGGAGGCATATCGATTCAAGGAATCGGACGCGACTTCGCTGGCGGTCTATTGCATCGATGGAAATGAGCTCAGACTCCCCAAGGAAGCCGTTGCGAAGATCGTCAAGCGGGAGGAACCGAGCCGGAAGCCCGATTGGATCGGCGCAGGGGTTGGGGCGGGCGGCGGCGTGGCGATCGGACTGATTATCAGTGCACGTTTTGACGAGACGGTCTTTGCCCGCGCCGACATCATGGCGCCCGCCTTGGGCGCAATCGGCGCGGCCGTCGGCGCGATCATCGGCTCCAGCGTCGGCAAGCCGCGGGAGGAGGTGATCTATCAGGCGCCTTAGCCCGCATTTAAGCGGCACGCGGGCCGGTGCGCGAAGCGGAAAATACCGTTTCAGCCCAA
>CAZAEY010000044.1:20289-24595 GCA_964484155.1 uncultured Acidobacteriota bacterium | reverse complement strand
CTCCCCACCTGTCACCAGCGGCCCGTAGAACACGAAGTTACCGGAGGCGATGGCGCCGCCGGCCCAGACCTGTCGGCCGTCCAACGTCCAGAAGGGTGCGGGGGTTCTGGACAAAGTTCTGGAATCGACATCGATGGCCGCGGCGAATTCGGTTGCGGTCCGCGTATTGACCAGTCCGTTTCCTTGTTCGAGAACGTGCGGCTGGGTCAGTTTGATAGCGGTGTACAGTAGGATGAATTTGGTTAAATTCGCTGAGATGCGAGGATTGGCATCCAGCATCTGCGCTGCGGCGCCGGCCACGAAAGCGGTGGCGACGCTGGAGCCGCTCAAGTAGATGTAGTCGCTTCCGGGCAAGTGCCGGTCGCTGTGTTCAGTAAAGAAAGAACTTTCCCTGGCCAGAGCCGCAGGGATTCTGTTGCCCGGCGCGGTCAAGTCCGGCTTAAAGAGATTGTCCTGGAAGGTCGGTCCGCGCGAAGCGTACGTGGTGGCCACGAAGTCCTCGTGATTCAGGGAATCCTTGGTATTGACTGCCGACACCGTGATCACCGCAGGGTGATTGCCGGGGCTTGAGATTCCGCCCCAGATCTTCGTTCCATCGGCCGTACGGCCCAGGTTCCCGGCGGAAACCACGGTAGCTATTCCGACGGCCGTCAAGCGGGCGGCGGCTTGACCCAGCGGATCGTTTCTATAGGAATCGATGGCCGGGTGGCCTAGCGACAGACTTGCAACCTGAACGCCGTAGCGATCCTTGTTTTCGAGAAGCCAGTCGATGGCTCGAATCAGGCTGCTGGTCCTTCCGGAGCCGTCGTCTCCGATGACTTTCAGATCGACGAACTGCACTTCCGGAGCGACGCCCCGATAGAATCCGCTGGACGAGCGGCCGGAACCTCCGATAATTCCGGCCATGGCTGTTCCATGGCCGTTTCGGTCAGCATTTCGACGCGAAAGAACTGGAACATCCCCTCTCGTGAAGTCGACTGCGGCCCGAATTCGGCCCGCGTCGAGATCAGGATGTTCTCCGATTCCGGAGTCAAAGAGAGCGACCGTCACTCGGGATCCAGAAAAACCGCTCCGGTCGGAGCCGGTTGCCGCCAGGGCCGAATTCTGAAGAGGTCCTCCCATTTCGTCGCCGTGGTCGGCCCGAAGCCTCGAGGTCGCCCGAATCGGCATATCGATCGTGACGTACTCCACGTGAGGCGATTCCAACAGGGTGCGCAAATCCTTGGCCGACGCCCGGCCCGCAAGCCCGGAACTGGATTTTAGAACCTGAAATCCCATGTTCCGCGCCAGATCGGCATCTAAGGAAAACCCGGTTCGCGTGGTGACAATGATCGGAATGGCGTAGTCATAAACAGGGTTTCTGGAAAGAAACTGCACTTCTTCAAACAGACTGGGAGCGACCTTGTCTTGAAATTCGGCGAGGCTCCTTCCGTGTTTGCCCGCCGAACCAGCTCCGCTGACGGCCCACCCGGCCACCAGCGCAACCGCTATCAGTCTTGCCGCCAGAGAGCGGCGACTACAGGCTGTTCTCTTATATTTAGCTTTCATAGTAGACATTTACCCACCTGCTTGAAACTCTCAAACGCAAACGAGCACCAGACCCTCTTGAACGACCCTTCACGGCGGAACATCCGCACGTTGTTGCCGTCTCAAGCTGATCTCAGCTCGTTACCAAATAAAGGCGAAAGATCCCTAAATCCACTTAGCATTGTTGCACCAGCAGGGTGTCAAAAATGTGACGGTAATCACAATTTTGACGCATTTTGTGACCTAAATCACAAAGATTCCTAGCTTTACATCGAAACCGCTGAGGCCGAGAGCCGCGAAGTTCTCCCTTCCGAAGCCGCTATGGCGCCGGAAAATCCCGGTCGTCGACCAGTCTAATGGGCGGCCGAGCCGCAGAATTCCTCGGAAGGCTGAGCCTGAAGTCCAAAGCTGGACCAGACGTCAAATCTCTGACGGTGCAGCGCGACCTGGCGAGACCGCAAAACGGCCACTTCGGTCGTTGCGAAAGTGCGGAATGCCACGGGGAGATCGAATTTCACCCCAAGGGAAACGAGGCTGAGAAGTGAGGCTTGGAGCGCATTTCCGGAGGAATCGGAAATTCCGTTTGACACTTGCCGTTGAACAGCTTTTAATATCGCTCATCGCGCAAACCAAATCCTGAAGGCGGCGGCTATGAACCGGACATTCGAGATCTCGTATCCCCTCGAGCGGGGGCCACACACAGGCGTTTTCCAGGTCAGGGACGCTGGCGGCGGCCCAGACCGCGTGCTGATTTTATCCTCGAAGCCGCGAAACGAAACCTTCGCGCTTTTCGACCGATTTCAGGCATGTCCACATCCCGCGTTCCCAAGGGTCATCGACATCTTCGAGTCAGGTTCCAGACTCGGAATCGTCTGCGAAAAGCTGGAAGGGAGCAGTCTGGATTCGGTCGACGAACGGATCAGCGACTCGGAAGTCCTGCATATGGCAGCCATCATCGCCGAGATACTCGAGTACTTGCACGCGCAGCGGATCTATATCGGCTACCTGTCGCCGCGCAAGATCTTTCCGCCGTTTCGAGGCTCCAGGCTTCGAGTCAACATCTTCCCGCAGATTCTGCAGGACAGGCCTCCGAAAACGACGGAGTATTCTCGACACTTTTGCTCTGGAACTTACCTGAATCAAGGATTCGCCACTCAATCAGACGACCTTCGCAGCTACGGCCGACTTTTCCATTTTCTTTTGACCGGGCGCCGACCCGTCGCCGAAGCCCTTTCGTCAGGAACTCACTTGGCCCCTGACGATCCTCAACTTTTCAAGCCGCATCTCCCGCTTCGTATCGCCCACGTCCTGAAGGATCTCGCGGTTGAGTCTTCGAAAATGGAGCTGACTGCCGGGAGGATCGCAGCGATTCTCCGCAGCGAAGGCTTTACGGGCGGATCCCTTCCTTTTCCCTTGTGGAACGGAAAATTGGGTTGGCGCGAACCTACCGAGCGGTTCACTGCGGCTGTCAAGCAGTTTGCGGCCCGGCCGAAACCCTCGGTCATCGTCATCCGCGGCCACAGCGGAGGCGGAAGGTCGTCGTTTCTGCAGGCCTGCGGCATGATCCTGGGAAAGGAGAGGATTTGCGCGGTCCATATCCCTTTGCCGGAAAACGGCAAAGGAATCGCCTTGGCGGAAAGTCGAAAGGGACGCGCTTCCTTCCAGTCCGATCGAAAGGCGTTGGAGTGGCTGCGTAGCCGGATGGAGCGCGGGTTCGCCGAGCCGGTCGCTCTCTTGCATGACGGCCCCCTGACACCGGAGTGGAAGGGCCTGTTTCAAAGGGTGGTGTCCGAATCGTCCAAAGGGCGCAGCCTTCCGATTCTGCTTGTTCGAACCGCAGACCGGATCGTCGAAAATCAGATCGATTCCGGCCGGACCGCCTCGCAAGGGAAGCCAACTTCTGAAACGACGCTCACGCTGGATCCCTTAAACTGTGAAGAGATTCGGGGGTTGGTGCTGCAGGCAACAGGATCGGCGCCTCCGCAATGGGTGGAAAACTTGATCCGCGTCAAGACGGGAGGGATCCCGAAGCTGGCGATCGAATTTCTGAGGGAAGTCGGCGCCCGTCGCCAGATAAGAAGATCCGGCGCCCAGTGGACTTTCACCAAAAATCGCTGCTCCCTTGCCGCAATCAAACCGCCCCGAAAACTGGAAACCGAGTTTTGCGGTCGGTTACGCGGACTGTCCAGGCTGGAACGGGCGATCCTCGGCGCCTTTTCCGTTCTCCGCGGCCCCTTGGACGAAGAATTGCTGGCTTCCATGTGCGGCGCTTCCGGCGCACGCCTCGGGGATTCGATCGCTCGCTTGACTCAGTACGGACTCGTCGCGATGGAGGGCACGCTTCAAAAACCCAGCATTGCGTTCCCTCAGGGCTGGTTTAGACAGGCCCTCCTGGGCGCGCTGAAGAAGGCGGAGATCGATCAGCTCTCCCGATCGCTTCTCAAATTGCTGAACGCTCGCCCCCCCGCCTCCGTCTATCCGAAAATCCGGGTGGATTGGTGGATTCAGATCCTGCGAACCTCCCCGACTGCAGGGCTGGAGCATCTGAATTGCGCCATTGGAGTCATGAACCAGGAAGGCCGTCTCAGAAGACCGGCCCGCCTTTTGAAAGCAGCCTGGAGGCATGGCTTCCTTCGCCCCGAAAATAGACCCCTGTTTCGCAGCCTGATCTTGCTGGCTTTTCGCACCGGCGACCATAAGACCTCCCTCAAAGCGCTGGATGCCTATGAGCTTTCCCTTCAGGAGCACGATCTCGGCGAAATCGCGTTTTGTAAGCTTA
>CAZAEY010000044.1:4714-20189 GCA_964484155.1 uncultured Acidobacteriota bacterium | reverse complement strand
TATGAGCTTTCCCTTCAGGAGCACGATCTCGGCGAAATCGCGTTTTGTAAGCTTATCTGCGGCAGAATCATGATCATAAAGGGTGATTTTGTGGCCAGCCGAAACATTTTCGCTGATTTGGCGAGACGTGCCAAGGCAATCGACAGGCTTCTCCTTGTGGAGGCGGAATCCGGCTTGCTGGCTTCATTAAGCGCCATTGGAGACTCACCTAAGGCCTTTCAGCTGAAAACTCTTCTCGAGAAGTCAATCGAGGACCCAATTCTCGTGAGCCGCAAGGAGAAAATCCTCAATGCGCTTTCTTTGTATTACTACCAGATCGAAGGAGATTTTTCTTCGTATAGGCACTTCGCGTCCAAGGCCATTGATTTTGCCCTAAGGAGTGGGCGCACCACTGTTGCAGCTGGTCGAATACACAATCTCACAGCGTTTAAGGTTGACAACGGTGACTTTGACAGAGTCGAGTCGATGCTAACATTCTACGAGCGCTTTGGCGGCGAATCTGGCCATTCCGATTTGCTCTTGTCAGCTGAAGTCCTGCGCGGTACACACTCAAGGAAGCTTGGATCGCATGCTGATGCTCGCGCGTTGCTCCGTTCGGTGTTCCAAAAAATGGACCGAATTCAAGTCAACCGATGCATGAGGTCCACCCTTCTCATCGAACTAACCAAAAACCACATTCACGAGCTAGAACTGGCCAGCGCGCTGAAGACTGCGGCCAGGTGCTGTGAGTATCTGAAGACCTTTCCACAGATCTGGAGTCGCACCGACCTTCAACTGGCGTACTGCTGGATATGTCTGCAGCTTGGCCGGACCGGCGGGTTGGAAAGGCGGATTGACAAGGTCGTTCGCAAGCGGCAGCAGGTTCGACTGCCGGGACGGCTGGATTTGCTCAGGGGCGAGCTGTTTTTGCGCACCGGAGAACAGGAGCGGGCGCTGGAAGCGGCTGATGCGGCGCTGGCGTCGTTTCAGGGTCGATATCCGTATTATGCTTCCCGCGCGCTGCTGTTGCGGACTCGGATCCTGCTGGCGCTGGATCGAAAAGAGGAAGCCGGCGAGGCGGCGGAGCAGGCTTTGCAGACGGCGCGCTCGGGCTTTTATTTCCCCTTTCTGGCGGAGGCCCACGGATTGAAGGCGCAGATTCTGCTGGACCAGTCTTCGCTGAAGTTGGCCAGGGCCCATGCATTGCGCGGTCTGCAGCTTTGCAGGCGGGTGGAGAGGCCGGGATTGCGGGCCTTTTTGAAGCGGACATTGGCTGGAATCGAGCTGGCCTTGGGGCGTCCAGAGGCGGCGCGAGATCTTCTGGAAAGGGCGCTGCTCCCCCTGCGGGAGCGGATGTTGCGGCTTCCGGCTCGATATCGGTCGGGTTTCAGTCAGACATTTATAGCGCCTTTGGAAGATGATCTGCTGCAGGTGGACGATCTGTCTGCGGCTACGCCTGCGCTGCTGAGCCGCGTCCGCGAATTCAGCGACAACCTGATGGAACCTCGAACGCCCGACGTCCTGGCGGAGAAATTGGCGAAGACCATCGGCCGGTCCGTGCCCGGAATTTCAGCCCGCTTCTATCTGCGGCAACAGGGAGGGGGATATCGGCAGGTTGCGCGTTTCGGACGGGGCGGAAGGCTGGACAGGCGGATGCTGGAAGGCTTTCGAAAATCCAGCGATCAATCGGCTTGCGAGTCATTCTGTGTTCCGGGCAATCCACGAGCGCTGGTTTATCTTCTGGCGGCGGGACCTCATTTGAGCGGGCTGCTTTACGTCGAGAAGCAAGCGGCTCCCGTTTTCGCCAGCGAGAGCAGCTTCATAGCGGCGCTGGGGTGCATCTATTGTTCGGTATTCTCGACTTTCGCTCCGAGCCCGCCGCTCAAAGGCGCTCAACCGGGCGGACTGGAGCTTCCGGCAGGCGCCCTCCTGGTCGGGCAGCACCCACTGATGCAGGCGCTATTTCTCAGGATCCGGCAGGCCGCTTCCTCCTCTGTCACTGTCTTGATCGACGGAGAGAGCGGCACGGGAAAGGAGCTGGTGGCGAAGGGAGTTCACCAGTTCAGTGCTCGGGCCTCGCTGCCTTTTGTCCCGATTAATTGCGCCGCCTTGCCCGAGCAATTGATAGAGGCGGAGCTGTTTGGTTATGAAAAGGGGAGCTTCACCGGAGCGGACCAGCGGCGGCTCGGGCTATTTGAGGCCGCCCACGGCGGAACGCTATTCCTGGATGAGGTCTCCGCAATGCCCCTTGCGTCGCAGGCGCGGCTGCTTCGCACGATACAGGAGAAATCGATCCGAAGAATCGGGGAAATGAAGGAACGTCCGGTTGACGTTCGCATTGTTGCTGCTTCCAATCAAGATTTGAGACAGATGGTGCGAGAAGGACGGTTCAGGGAGGATCTGTACCACCGACTCAACGTATTTCCAATTCAAGTCCCGCCCTTGAGGGAGCGAATCAGCGACATTCGGAGCCTGGCGGTTCATTTTCTGGCAGCTTTGAACGGGAGGGAGGAGCAGGGCAAGCAGCTGTCCCGCTCGGCGCTTTCCTTTCTGGAGCAACATTCCTTTCCCGGGAATGTCCGCGAATTGCAGAATCTGGTGGAAAGCCTTTTTTGCACATCTCAGGGAGACGTCATCACGGCGCGTGACGTTGTCGAGCGACTCCCTGTCAATGACCGGCAAGAGCAGGGGTGGCAGGGTCGCTCCAGCGCACGAGCCATGCTGGATGAACTGCGGGAAGGACGCGCCGATTTCTGGGTGGATGTCCGGGATGCATTTCTCGAACGCGATGTGTCACGCGGCGACGTGCGCGAACTGATCCGCGAAGGCCTTCGACTGACGCGTGGGAATTACAAGGATCTTCTGCAGCAAATGCGCCTGCCCGCCCGCGACTACAAAAAGTTCCTCGCATTCCTGACCAATCACCGCTGCAAGGTCGACTTCAGGCCTTTTCGGCGCGGACCCGGATAGCTCGCTGCATTGCGCCGAAGGCGCGCTGCTAGTCCTTCTCGCTTTTCTTGGCGAGAGAACGAAGATAGGCGATGATGTCCTCGATTTCCTTTTCCGGCAGGCCGCGCACCGCCGCCATTTTACCGGTTCCGCGAGTGATGATCTCCCGGATCTCCTTGTCGCTTTTCCCTTGAACGTAGTCGGAATCCATGGCCTTGAATTCCACTTTCAGAATCCGGGCCATCGCATCGTTCCCCTGCCCGTCGTCGCCGTGGCACATCTGGCAGCGATTCATGTATGCGGCTTTCCCCTCCTCTGCGCTGCCTGCCGCCAGAACCAGGACGATGAGCACTCCAAAGATGCCTGCCAGAAAGGACGCGCGCACGAACTGATTCAGGTTCATTCTTCCTTTTCTCCCAACGGGAACGATCTCCCGAACCTCACAATGATATCAGACGATCCAGTTCCGAAGCCTTCAGCCTTCAAGAGGTGGCGGCAGCCTCTTCGACTTCGACCCGGTAGTCGCATTCCTTGTTCTGGCAAAAGCGGACCAGCCCGCTCTTTTTGGTTGATTTCTCAACGACGAAATCGGCATTGCAGTTGGGGCATTTCTCCGGGATCGGCTTATTCCAGAGCACGAAATCGCATTCCGGATACCGGCTGCACCCGTAAAACACCTTGCCCCGCTTTGAGCGCCGCTCGACGATCTCCCCTTCGGCGCATTTCCCGCAGGCGACGCCGGTTGCGGCCGGTTTGATAAAGCGGCAATCCGGGTAGTTTCCGCAAGCCGTAAACTCACCGAAGCGACCGAGCTTTTTCACCAGCCCGGAGCCGCATTCCGGGCAGTTTTCGTCCAGCGCGATTTCGCGGTGCACTTTCACCTCTTCGCCCTGCTTGACGATTCTTTTGGTGTTCTTGCAGTCGGGATAGCCGGAGCAAGCCAGGAATTCGCCGTATCGGCCTTTTTTCAAGACCATGGCGCGACCGCACTTCTGGCAGGTCTCGCTCTCCAGTTCCGCGTGTTCCATCTGTTCGGCGACCGAGCCCTCCTTCGTGATCTCACGGGTGTTTCGACAATCGGGATAATTGCTGCAAGCCACGAATTTCCCGAATCGCCCCCAGCGAATCACCATTCCGGAACCGCACTTGTCGCAGATCTCGTCAGTGGGAGTCTCTTCCCGCTTAAGATTCTTCATTTCGGTCTTTGCGGACTCCAGCTTCGTTTTAAACCCGGTGTAGAAGGATTCCAGAGTCTCGATCCAGTCCTCCTTGCCTTCCTCGATTTCATCCAATTCCAGTTCGAGTTTGGCCGTGTAGTCGTAGTCGAAGATTTCGTCGAAGTGCCCCACCAAAAGTTCGGTCACGACCTCGCCCAACTCGGTTGGAAAAAAGCGGCCGTCCTCCTTGCGCACATATTCACGACTCATGATCACTGACAGAATCTGCTGATAGGTGGAGGGTCGGCCGATCCCCTTCTCTTCGAGGGTTTTCACCAGGCTGGCTTCGTTATAACGAGGAGGCGGCTGCGTGAATTTCTGTTCCGGTTTGATTTCCTGAACCTTCAATTCCTCACCCCGGGCGACCTCCGGCAAGCGGACCCCTTCACCCTGGTCGTCCGTCTCTTCGTCGCCTTCTTGAGTTTTTTCGTGAATCTTTAGGAACCCGTCGAACCGAAGAATGGAGCCAGTCGCCTTGAATTCGGTCTTTCCAGCTTCAATCTCGATATCGGTCTGGTCGAAAAGCGCCGGATTCATTTGAGACGCCACAAACCTTTTCCAGATCAGATCATAAAGCCGGAATTCGTCGCGGTTCAGATAGGGCCGGATCTGCTCCGGGGCAGATTCGACCGAAGTCGGGCGGATGGCCTCATGGGCGTCCTGGGCGCCCTTTTTCCCGCGATAGACGTTCGGCTTTTTGGGAAGGTATTCGAGTCCGAAGCGGCTTTCGATCCAGGACCTCGCTTCCTCAACCGCGCTTTGGGCGACGCGCGTGGAGTCGGTTCTCATATAGGTGATCAATCCGACGGCTCCTTGATCGCCTAGCTCCACTCCCTCGTACAATCGCTGGGCGATCGTCATGGTCTTCTTGACCGTGAACCCGAGTTTCCGGGCCGCGTCCTGTTGCAGCTTGCTGGTGATGAATGGGGGATAGGGATTCCGTTTTCTTTCCTTTTTCTGCAGCTTCCGAACGACGAATTTGGAAGCCTGCAGCTCTTCCAGGAGACTGTTCGCCTGTTCTTCATTGGAGATCTTGAATTTCGCCCCGTCATACTTGACGGCTCTGGCCTCGAACTCTGGGGGAAGGCTCGCCTTCAGCCGGGCCGTAAAATTCCAATACTCCTCCGGCTCGAAAGCTCGGATCTCCTTTTCCCGATCGACAATGAGGCGGACGGCGACGGTTTGAACGCGGCCGGCTGAGAGCCCTTTCCTGACTTTCTGCCAGAGCAGAGGACTGACCTTGTACCCTACGAGCCGATCCAGAATGCGGCGGGCCTGCTGCGCCTCCACCTTATGGCGATCGATCTGACCGGGGTTCTCAAAAGCCTTCAAAATGGCGCTCTTGGTGATTTCGTTAAAAAGAACGCGGTAGATGACCCGATCCGAACGCCCGTTCAACTCCTCCGCCAGGTGGTGGCAAATCGCCTCCCCCTCCCGGTCGTGATCCGCAGCGAGGTAGATGTGCGAGACCTTCTCTGCGGCCTTGCGCAGATCCTGCACGATCTTTTCCTTCCCCGCAATAATCCGGTAAGTCGGGCGAAAGTTGTCCTTGATGTTGACTCCCAGTGCTCGAGCGGGCAGATCCTTGATATGCCCTGCGCAGGCTTTTACGGAAAAGTCCTTTCCCAAATACTTGCTGATCGTCCTGGCTTTCGCCGGCGATTCCACGATGACCATTGACTTCGACATCAAACTTCCCTTCGCAATTCGTGGCGGCTTGAGTTTTCTGCGTTCCATCCCTGTCCGCGACGATGCGATAACGCTTCGTTCTTCATAGTCGTATCCAATCTATAGCACAAAGACGAGCGGAACCGTCTCGAAGTTGCATAGGGGCCGGCTAGAGCCGCCGCACGTAGCGCCTTCCCGGCAGGACCTCCACGGCTCCCTTCATCTCCAGATTCATCAGCACGTAGTTCAGGCGTCCCGCTGTTTGGTCAGTCTGGCACAGCAGCTGGTCGAAATGCACCGAATCGTTTTCCGTGATCGCCTGTAGAACAGCCATTTCCTCCGGCTCGAGCGGATTTCTTTCCGGCGCGCCGGTCGCGTCGGCTCGCATCTGATTCAAGGTCTCTAGCGGCAATTCCTCCAGCACATCCTGAACCGACAGGATCGGCTTTGCGCCCTGGCGGATGAGAAAATTCGGACCGTAACTCCCTGGATTGGTGATGTTTCCAGGAACGGCCCAGACGTCTCGATCTTGTTCCAATGACAAACGGGCTGTGATCAGCGAGCCCGAAAACTCCGCCGCCTCGGGGATGAGCACTCCGAAGGACAACCCGCTGATAATCCGGTTCCGAATCGGAAAGTTTTGGGGCGCCGGATGACTGCCTGGCGGAAACTCGCTGATCACGCAGCCGTTTTCGATGATTTGCCGGTACAGCTTTCGGTTTTCTCTGGGATAAGGCACATCCGCGCCCGTTCCCAGGACGGCGATGGTCCGTCCGCGAGCCTCCAAAGCTCCGCGATGAGCTCTGGAGTCGATGCCGCGGGCCATTCCGCTGACAATAATCAGTCCTAGTTCGGCCAATTCGCGTGCCATTCGAGTGGCGATTTGAGTTCCGTAGCAGGAGGGCTTCCGGGTGCCCACAACCGAGACGCAGTGCTGCAGTAAATCCGTCTTGGAGCCAATCCCATACAGCGTCAGTGGCGGATCGAATATCTGCTTCAGGCGGGGCGGGTAATCCGAATCGAAGTAACCCAGGATCCAACCTCCGGCCCGGCGAATGCGCGCGACAGCCTCCTCGGCTTCGCGGCGGCACTGGCCAGTCGAAATCGCATATTGAGATTCAGTTGGCAGCCCCAATCCGCGCAGTTGACGTTGGGAGAGCTTCAGAATCTCGCAAGGAAACCCCAACCTGGAAAGGAGCGCGTGGGTCCGCCGGGTACCCAGCCCTGGAACCAACGATAGTGCCAGAAGGTCGAAAGCGTCTTGCGTCATCGTGTGCTTCATCGTTTTCGCCGCGCCGACTGGATTGGCGCCCCCTTCATTCGGGATTGGGCGATTTCCGCCGCCGCAGTACTAATAACGAACGAAAGCCTTTTTGGGCGAAGCTCTTTTTTCGGAATGATGATCGCGCCGTCTTTTCTGGCAATCAGACAGTGAGGATTCTCAGGGGCGCAGCCGCCCGGGTTTCACTCCATCGACCGATTGATCATAATCCTATGACGAAATGCTGCGGGTGTCGTTCATCGATTTTTTAAATGCGGTGCCGCTCGGCTGGGACTTTTTGTACGGATCGTCGCAGCAGACGTTTAAAATCCTGTACGATGTGCCTTCGCAGTGCGCCAGACACATGGAATCGGGCGAAGCCGACGTGGGACTCATCCCCGTCATTGAGTACCAGCGGATCGCGGGGCTGCGCATCTTGTCAGATATTTCGATCGCTTCCCACCGGGAAGCCCGCAGCGTGCTGTTTGCGAGCCGGAAGCCCATCCAGCAGGTTCGTTCGGTGGCTTTGGACCCCTCCAGCCGGACGTCGGTCGCCCTTCTGAAGATTCTGTTTCAAAAGTCCTATCGGAACCACGATGTCCGTTACTTTCCAGCGCAGCCGGATGCGGTTCAGATCCCGGGCGATGCCGACGCGGCGCTGGTGATTGGAAATCCTGCGCTGCGGCTCCGCAGGGAGGGCCTGCATGTTTACGATCTGGCGAATGAATGGTTCGAGTGGACCGGCCTGCCGTTCGTTTTCGCCTTCTGGGCCGTTCGCGGTGCGGTTTCTCTCAGCAGGTCCGACAAACAACGTTTCTATAAATCGCGGGAAGCCGGATTGAAAAACGTCGAGGAAATCGCCCGGATTTACTCTGAAAGGCTGCAGATCGGGCAGGATGAGATCGTTCGCTATCTGACTCAAAACCTCGATTTCGAATTGGATGGGCGAAATTTGCAGGGTCTCACGCACTTTTACCGACTGGCGGCCGAGTGCGGCTTGATCGATGAGGTCCGCCAGCCGGAATTCGTCTAGTCAGGTCGAAGATTCCGGTTGACGATGCCGCCTGGCCCGTCCCTCCAGAAACCGGTAGAGTGTCATAGCGGCAACTCGGGCGGTTCTGCTGTCCGGGTCCACGAGCGGATTCAATTCGACGATGTCGATTGAGCGGACCGTTTCGCGAAGGCCCGCCTGAAAGGCCAGTTCCAGCCAGATTTCCTGCCCCAGGCCGTCGACGGACGGCGCGCTGACTCCTGGAGCGCAGGATTGGTCGAGCACATCCAGATCGAAGGACACCATTGCGCTTCCATCCGTTTCAAAAAGTTTCACAATGCTCGAAGAATTCACCTGCTCCCTGAAAAAGAAATCGCCCCCTTTTTCGCGGATGTAATCAAGGTGCGATTCGGAAGTCGAGTGAGGCAAAAGGCCAGCAACCCGGTAGTGCGCGCACAACTGAGCGGGATGTTCCAGCGCCTGTCGAAACGGCGATCCGGAATGCCCTTTTCCATCCAGCAGCGGGCGAACGTCCGGATGGGCGTCGATGTTGAGAATGTTCACTGGGGTTTCTGCGTGGACATACCCAAGAAAATGGCCGAACGCAGTTTCATGCCCCCCGCCCAGAACGACGACGGTTGCGCCGGACTTGAGGAAGCGCCCCACCCACGCGCCCAGGAATTCCTGCAAATCCTTCAGCCCGGCTTCCCCCTGCAGATTTCCGACGTCCAGGCAGCGATTCAACAACCGACTGAATTCCGCGTTCCGGCTGGCAGGTGGGGTCATCCGGTAAAAAGCCCTTCGAATCTCATCGGGTCCTTTTGCGGCGCCGGCTCGCCCGGAATTGCGGCGAACCCCGAGATCACATGGAAACCCGATGATGGCCATCTCCGGGGATTCCGCCAAGCGATCCTGAAGATCCCAATTGCGGCGTGTTGCCGGCCATCCGGGGTCCTTGAGGCCGCGGCCGACCAGATCGCCAAGGCGAGGATCATCCGCAGACGCAGGCTTCCATGGGATTTCGGGTGGCAGGAGCTTCATACCCGCCCCCGCTGATCGATTCGCGTGTATACGGCCTGGCCGCCGATATATGTCTGCATCACGGACTGTTCCCGAAAGCGATACATCCAGTGTCGGACGTCGGGCGCCTCTACAACAGCGAAGTCCGCGAGTTTGCCGGCTTCGAGCGAACCGATGTCGCGCTGCATCTGAACGACCTCGGCCGCAATGACTGTGGCGCCTTTCAAAACCTCGGCTGGAGTCATGCGCTGCAAATGGCATGCTAGCCACATGGCCAACGGGAGCTGATTGGAGGGTGCGCTTCCCGGATTGAAATCTGTGGCCACAGCAACGCGAACGCCTTCCTCGATCCATTTTCGAGCGTCCAGCGCCGGCTGGTTCAAGTAAAGGGAGGCGAGGGGGAGGCTGACAGCTACAACTCCGCGTGGGGCCATTGCGCCCCGGCCCTTTGCAGATGCATGCTCGAGATGGTCGGCGGAAATCGCTCCCACCTCGGCGGCCAGAAGCGCGCCGCCTCCGTCCGAGAACTGATCGGCGTGGATGCGAGGAGCGAGGCCATGCTCCTTGCCCGCTTCCAACACAGCCCGTCCATCCTCAAGGGTAAACGCGCCCTCTTCGACGAATACATCGCAAAAGCGGGCCAGATTCTCCGCTGCGACTCGCGGAATCATTTCAGAGCACACCGCCTCCACGTAGCCCCTTCGGTTTCCGTGATACTCGGGGGGAACTGCATGCGCGCCCAGGAAGGTCGACACAATGCGGCAAGGCTGAAGGCTAGACAGCCGCCGATATACCTCCAATTGCTTGAATTCATTCTGCAGATCCAAGCCGTACCCGCTCTTGCACTCCACGGTCGTGACTCCAACCTTCATCATCTCCTTTAGAAAGCCCAGGCCCCTTTCGATCAACTCAGCACGGCTGCAGGCCCGCGTCTTGCGGACGGTGGAGAGGATCCCTCCCCCCTCACGCGCAATTTCGAGATACGACTTTCCGCTGATTCGCATCTCGAATTCGTCGCTTCGCCAGCCGCCAAAGGCCAAGTGGGTGTGGCAGTCCACCAAGCCGGGAATCACCAGGCCGCCGCAAGCGTCGATTCTCGACTCATCTCGCAATTCCGGGGGCAACCCGTTCTTAGGACCCACCCACTCGATCCGCTCACCCTTCCATGCCAGGGCGGCGTCCGGAATCGCATGAATCTCCGACTGGGCTCCTTCGGACCGACAGGCGGCCAGCACCCCAATGTTCTCCAGGACTGGCATTAGGACAGTTCTCCCACCTCGGCCTCTACGGTTTCCGCCAACTTCGTTTCCTGAACCATTCGGGCGCAGTGGGAGAGGTCCCTTTGGAACAGAATGTCGGCTTCGGCATGGGGAACCAGCGATCGGACGTACTCGTGGGCGGCTTCCACGCCGCGGCCCGGCCGCAGGGGTTTGCGATAGTCAAGTGCCTGGGCCGCAGTCAACAACTCGATCGCTAAGACCTGCACGACATTATGGAAAACCTGGTGGAGCTTGAGCGCGCCGATGCTTCCCATGCTCTGATGATCTTCCTGCCCCAGGCTCGTCGGGATGGAATCGACGCTTGCCGGGTGGCACAGAATCTTGTTTTCCGAGACGAGGGCGGCAGCGGTGTATTGTGGGATCATGAATCCGGAGTTGATGCCGGTTTCTTTCATCAGCAGCCGAGGGAGTCCGTCGTGACCTCCCAGAAGCAGGAAGGTTCGCCTTTCCGAGATGCTCGCCAACTCGGCCAGCGCGATAGCTGAAAGGTCCGAAGCCAAGGCCAGCGGCTGTCCGTGAAAGTTCCCTCCGCTCACGATGTCTCCACCAGCGAAAACCAGCGGATTATCCGTAGCCGAGTTCATCTCGGTCTCCAGCACCCGAACGGCGTAGGCGAGGGCATCGCGCGTCGCCCCATGGACCTGCGGCATGCATCGCAGGCAGTAGGGGTCCTGCACCTTCCCGCAGTGACGATGCGACTCCAGAATCTCGCTTTCCCGAAGCAGCCTGCGAACGTTGGCGGCGACCGTTCCCTGTCCGGGGTGAGGACGGCATTGCTGGATCCGCTCGTCGAATGGCTGGATGCTCCCCTGGAGCGCCTCCAGGCTCATGGCGCCCAGGATGTCGGCCGTCTTGACCAGCCGCAGCGCCGCCTCCAGTACCCACGCTCCATATGCGCTCATCATTTGGGTGCCGTTGACGAGGGCCAGGCCGTCCTTGGCCTGCAGCTCCAGCGGCTGAATCCGATGCTTTGCAAGGAGCGCGGCGGCGGGAAGAGCCTCTCGCCTTTCCCGATCCCAGAAATAGCCCTGCCCCAGCAGCGGCAGCGCCAGGTGCGCCAGCGGAGCCAGGTCTCCCGAGGCGCCTACGCTGCCTCGGCTGGGGACAACCGGGATCCAATCGTTTTCCGCAAAAAGAAGGAGCCGCTCAAAAGTCTCCCGCGAGATTCCGGAGTGCCCGAGTCCCAGCGCGTGGACTTTCAACCGCAGCATCAGGCGGCTGATGTCCCGTGGAATCGGCTCCCCCACGCCGACCGCATGACTCAAGATCAAATTTCGCTGCAGGCGGCGGATCTGATCGCCCGGAATCCGCTCGTTGGCGAGCCCCCCCAGTCCTGTATTAATCCCGTAGTAGCTTTTCCCGTCCTGCAGGGCGTTTTCGACGATGCGGCGCGACTCCCCCACCTGCGATGAATCGCGCCGTAGAGCCTGCAGGCTCGATTCCAAATCCGCATAGAGGGTCGGAATCCGGATCATGATTGCTTCAGCATCGGCAGATCGACGCCCCTCTCTCGAGCGATTTGGACAGCCTCCTCGTAGCCGGCATCGGCGTGCCGCATTACGCCGCTTCCGGGGTCGGCGGTCAGGACCCGCTCCAGTCTGCGGTCGGCCCGCTCGCTTCCTTCAGCGACGCACACCATACCGGCGTGAATCGAGTACCCGATGCCGACCCCGCCTCCGTGGTGGATCGAAACCCATGAAGCGCCGCAGGCAGTGTTCAAAAGGGCGTTGAGCAATGGCCAGTCGGCGATAGCATCCGAGCCGTCCTTCATCCCCTCCGTTTCCCGATTGGGAGAGGCCACGGAGCCGGCATCCAGATGATCCCTTCCGATGACGATTGGCGCTGAAACCTTCTTTTTGCGCACCAGCCAGTTGAACTTCACACCCATTTCCGCACGCTCCCCGTATTCCAGCCAGCAGATGCGCGCAGGCAGACCTTGAAACTTCACCTTCTCGCGGGCCTGGCCAATCCAGCGCGACAGGCTTTCCTTTTCCGGAAAGGCCTCCAGGATCGCCTCGTCGGTGACTGCGATGTCCTCCGGGTCCCCCGACAACGCCGCCCAGCGAAAAGGGCCGGAGCCGCGGCAAAAAAGCGGCCGGATGAACTCGGGCACGAACCCGGGAATTTCAAAGGCCTTCGTCATGCCGCGGCGATCAGCCACCTGACCGCGCAGGTTGTTTCCATAGTCGAACGTGACGGCCCCTCGATTCTTCAGTTCCAACATGGCCTCAACATGCTGAGCCATCGAGTCCAATACGGCCTCTTCATATCCCGCGGGATCGGTTGCCCGGCGCCGGGCAGCCTCTTCGAGCGTGTGGCCCGCTGGAATGTACCCGATGCGCAGATCGTGGGCTGACGTCTGATCGGTCAAGACGTCGGGAATTTCTCCCCGCGCCGCCAGTTCCGGAAGCGCCTCCGCGATGTTTCCCAATAGGGCCACCGAAAGGGGGCGTTCCTGCTCGGCGGCATCCAGCACCCATTCCAGCGCCTCATCCAAGCTGGAAGTCATCCGGTCGCAGTATCCGGATTCAATTCTGCGCCGAATCCTCGATTCGTCCACCTCTACGCCCAGGAATGCGGCTCCATTCATGGTGGCGGCCATCGGTTGGGCGCCTCCCATCCCTCCAAGGCCCGCCGAAACCACCCACCGCCCCGCCAGGGTCCCGCCGAAATGTTGGCGGGCGCATTCCGCGAAGGTTTCATAGGTGCCTTGAAGAATTCCCTGCGTCCCGATGTAGATCCAGGAGCCGGCGGTCATCTGCCCGTACATCGTCAGCCCGGCCTCCTCCAGCCTTCGAAACTCCTCCCACGAGGCCCATCGGGGCACCAGATGACTGTTGGCCAGAAGCACCCGGGGCGCATCTTCGTGAGTGCGAAAGACTCCGACCGGCTTTCCGCTTTGTATCAGAAGCGATTCGTCGTCTCCAAGGCGACGCAAGGTCCGACAAATGACCTCGTAGCATTCCCAGTTTCGAGCGGCCTTTCCGGCGCCGCCGTATACGATGAGCTGCTCCGGCAATTCGGCGACTTCCGGATCCAGATTGTTCATTAGCATCCGCAGGGCCGCTTCCTGGTGCCAACCCCTGCACTGGAGAGATCCGCCGCGCGGCGCGCGAATCTCAGCTCGAGCCTTTGAGGTCATGCCGCTGATCCTTTCCTCTTCCGCCAGTCCGCCCCTTCAATCTTCAGCCCTCCTGAGTTCGCATCCGGGCGTGGCCGCAACTGGTTCCTCCCTTTCATACCCCTTGGTTTCAGTGTACCTTGAGACTTTGCCTGGTGATGAAACAGACCAACTCGCTCCCAACCGTGCGCTACGCGTTCCGGACGATCGTCTGGCCTCGGCGCCGCCTGCTGCTGGCGGGACTGATCCTGGTTGCGATCAATCGCCTCTCCGGATTGGTTCTGCCGGGCGCCGGGAAATTCCTGATCGATAACGCTATCGAACACAGCGACTTTCGATTGATGACGATCATCCTGGGCGTGATCGCCGTAGCGGTCGCCGTGCAGTCGGTGACATCCTTTTTCCTGACCCGGTTGCTCAGCGTGGAGGCTCAACACCTGATATCGAGGCTCCGCTCGAAAGTACAAAAGCACGTCATCTACCTCCCGGTTCGATACTTCGACAATGCCAAGTCAGGTGAACTGGTTTCCCGCATTATGAACGACGTCGAGGGGATTCGGAATCTGGTTGGAACCGGCCTCGTTCAAATGGTCGGCGGCATCCTGACGGCCGTAGTGGCCCTCGCCATCCTGTTGACGATCGACTTCGCACTGACCCTGTATGTCATCGTCCCCCTGGTTATCCTGGGAATCATACTGCTAAAAGCCTTCGGCTATCTGCGCCCAATTTTCCGAGAGCGGGGAAAGATCAACGCCGACGTAGCGGGCAGACTCACGGAATCGTTGAACGGGATCCGGGTCATTAAAGGATTCAACGCCGAGAAATTCGAGATCGCAGTATTTGAAAAAGGGGTGGATGGACTCTTCGAAAACGTCAAGAAGTCTTTGACCGGCACCAGCTTGGTCACCAGTTCCGCGACGCTGCTGCTTGGTATGACTGCCGTTGGAACCATGGGCCTGGGCGGAAGTCGGATCATGCGCGGGGATATGTCCATAGGAGACTTTTTCGCCTTTTCGCTCTATCTCGGATTTCTGATCATCCCGATCATTCAGATGAGCAACATCGGGAGCCAACTGACTGAAGCCTTCGCCGGGTTGGACAGGACAGAGGAATTGCTGCGGGTGCCGCGAGAAATAGACGATCCGAATCGAACCATCATGCTGAAAGGATTTCGCGGCGACATCCGTTTCGAAAACGTCTCCTTCGCCTACGACCCGGAAAATGATGTGTTGTTTGACATTGATCTGGAGGCCCCGGCCGGCGCTGTCATCGCTTTGGTCGGCAGTTCGGGATCCGGCAAGACGACCATCGCAGGGTTGGCCGCCTCCTTCCTTCAACCGAAGAGCGGAAGAGTTCTAGTCGACGGCGTCAACCTCTCTGAAGTGCGGCTGGACAGCTTTCGTTCACAGTTGGGGGTCGTCCTTCAGGATGACTTCCTCTTTGAAGGAACGATTCGGGAAAACATCCTGTTCGGCCGACCCGGCGCCGGCGAAAACGAATTCCGGAAAGTCGTTGAAGCGGCCTACGTCGACGAATTTACAGACCGCTTCGAAAACGGTTTGGAAACCCGTATCGGAGAACGAGGCGTCAAGCTGTCTGGCGGGCAACGCCAGCGGGTCGCCATCGCCCGCGCTATGCTGGCCGATCCAAGGTTGCTGATCCTGGACGAAGCTACTTCTAACCTGGACACCGACAGCGAACGATTCATTCAAGAGAGCCTCCGAACCCTGATGGCCGGCAGAACCACTTTCGTCATCGCTCACCGACTCAGCACCATCCGCCGCGCCAACCAGATTCTGGTCATTGAGCAAGGACGAATCGTGGAACGTGGAGCGCACGACGACCTGATGCGCCAACAAGGCCGCTATTTTGAACTGTACACGTATCAGGCCAGGATTTAGTCCGGGGTCAGGGTTCTGCGTGCTGCGTGCTTCGTGCTTAGTGCTTAGTGCTTAGTGCTGAATCGATTTTCCTCAAATTTTCGAATTG
>CAZAEY010000044.1:0-4614 GCA_964484155.1 uncultured Acidobacteriota bacterium | reverse complement strand
ACGAAGCACGCAGCACGCAGCACGAAGCACGCGGCACGCTTTCCTATCTTCTGGCCACTACGATGTCGCTTTCATCAACGATCGTAAACATAGCCTTCTGCAATGCCGTAACCGACTGCTGCAGGTCGATGCGGGCTCTGAGCTCTACTACGTGAGCGTCCGCCAGATCCCTCTGAAAGCGTAAGACTTCGAAATTGGTCGACAGTCCGGCCTGAAACCTCCTGTCTTCGCCGCGCAACTGTTCCGCGGTAAGTCGGCGCGCCATTTCAGCGGCTTCCAAGCGCTTTCGCTGCGTCTGGATCGTCTGGAAGGCGTTGCGCACCTCGACGACGATCATCTGCTGCAGGTTTCTCAACCGGCTCTGGAGCTGCCTTTCGCTGATTCCCGCCTGAGCCAGCTGAGCTTCATTGCTGCGATTTCGAATCGGAATCTGGACGTCGACTCCAACGCTGTAGGTGAGAAAATCGAACCCGAACACCTGTCCAAGCGTATTCCCGAAATTTCCAAAAAACGGGCTGTCCGGTGCAGGTACGCGTCCCACGCTGGTATCGGGGATTCCGTCCCCGTCGGTGTCGATGAATTCATCGCGGAATACTCTTCCGGAAGTGCCGGCCGATATCACGGCGGCAAACAAGTCTACGGTCGGTTTGCCGTCTCTTCGGAGAAACTTCCGATCCACATCGTTGCTCTCCAGATTGAGGCGGACCTGATCCAATTCGGGTCGTCGCTGCAGGGCCAGGCGCACCGCTTCGTCCAGTCCCACCCCCACCTGCATGTCGTTGGCGCGCGGTTCGTCTGTCGGGATCAGACCGAGGCTCCATAGGGGAGCTTCGGGATCCGGCGCCAGCAGTCGTTTCAGCCCGTTTTCGGCGACGATGATCTGAACCTCCGACTGGATCATCTCCTGCTCCCGAGTCGCCACTTCCGCTCTGGAAGACGTAATCTCGATGGGCGCCATCACGCCAATGCGCGCGCGCGTCTTGTTGTTCTCAAACTGGACAATGGCCAGTTCCATGGATTGGCGGCGAGCCTCGTAGTTCTGAACGGCGAAGACCAGTTCCCAATACTGGGTCTGTACCTGCTGAACCACTTCGGCGACGCGCTGCTGGAACTGGCTGTCGCTCAGTTGCGTGTCCAGATTGTAGAGCTGGATCTGCCGCTCGGTCTGAGTGTCTCGGAAGCCGCGCCACATTGGCTGCCGAAAGGCCAATTGAAATTCCGAACCATACCGGGGATCGATGGTCGTGAACGCGCTGTTGTTCGTGCTCCGGCTGTTATCGAAATCTAGGGTGACGGAGCCTCCGCCCGATACGTTCTGCTGCAGGCTCGTGGCCAGGAACCAGCTCTTGGCGATATTGGTCGGAATCCCGCGGCCGGCATCGAGAACGCTGGTACTGGGCCTTTCCGACGAGTTCCACCCGAACCGAAATGAAAAAACGGGGTCGTAAAAGCCGCGCGTCTGAATGACGCGTTGCTGATTCAATTCTTCATTGAAATTCTCGATTTCCAGCTCCAGATTGTTCGTCAGAGCGAGCCGAATTGCGTCGTTTAGGCTCAGCTCGAGAAAGGCGCCCTGGGCCCGAACTTTTTCGCCGTATGGTTCGGGCATCGGAACCGTCTGCTCCTGCAGCGTCCTCCAAGCCGGCGGATCGTCAACTGGTTCCTGCACCTGCCCAAAGATCAGCGTCAGCATGCAGGAAGCCGCCAAAAACGAAAGGATTGAATTTTTCATCTGTCTTTCCTCACAAAACTAGGATTTCCTCTTGTTAACTCTCGGTTCGCTCGCAGGAACACAGAACGTCAGGTCTGCCGCTTCGGACCCGGACCCTGTCCAATTCCTAGCGCCGCCGATGGGTGCCGGCGACACGCATTCCCTGCCTGCAAGAACATATCAAAAGGAAGGCTCCGACTTCACTCCAGCCTGACCCCTTCCCCGAGATTGCTCCGGGCACCCCAATTCACACCGCAGGGGTCCAGCGGCGGCTCTTCCTGCTCTGTCCGGCACACTGCAAACGCTTCATTCGAACTTTGATCTTCGATGAAACCCGCACTGCGAAGCAGGACCCCCAGGACCCGAAACGCTACTTCTCCCGCAGCTTGCGAAGAGCCGCATTAACCAGGAAATGCGCCAGGCGCACATCCCTTTCCCGCAATAGCGCCAAGCGGCGGCGCAATCGAAGGCGGACCGGGTCGTCCACAGGCAGCTCCAACTGCCCCAGCAACTGAGAAAATTTATCCTGCAGCGCCTTGTGGGTGTACCGTTCCGCAAGCTTCGACTTTGCGCCCGACCTTCGGCTCGGCTGCGGAATCGACAGTTCATATGCATAGATCATTACAGCCTGCGCCAAGTTGAGGCTGGTATGGGTTCCAGATGCCGGAATCGCGCTGACGAAGTCGCACAAGGCAAGCTCGGAATTTGAAAGTCCGCGATCTTCGGGGCCGAAAACCAGCCCGACCCTGGTCGTCGAATTGGATATTTCCCGCAGGGCCTCCGCGAGCGCTCGGGGAGGCAAGGCTTCCGTGTGCTGCTTGCGGTTGCGCGCCGTCGTCGCCACCGTGAAATCCAGGTCGCTGAGGGCCTGAGCCAGTTCCTCAAAAACTTGCGCCCTTTCCAGTACCTCGGTGGAGTGGGTCGCCATCCAGCGCGCCCTGTCCTGGAGGTGTGAGCAAGGATGCACTAGCCTAAGACTGCTCCAGCCCATGGTCCCCATTGCGCGAGCTGCGGAGCCGATGTTTTCGGGAATGATCGGGCTATGCAGAACGAAGTAAAGCTCCATGATGGCTATTTCGCTGACAACGCCGTTCGCGTCAATCGGACGTACCGGCCGGGCTTTCGAAATCAGACGCCGATCCGCATTCGCCCCACTGACGTCACTTTAAACGATGGCGCGCCCGCCCCCGTTGGCTTGAGAGAATTTCCATCCCCATGATACCTTTCCATACGGTTGTTGAATCCTGCACGCGAAGTCGAGGTTACGATCGTTGGCTCCGGGGTGATCGGCCTGAGTTGCGCCTGGAGATTCAGCCGCGACGGCGTAGGCGTCGAAATTCTGACCGCATCGAGACGGCCGCCGGCCGCCGGCGCTTCGTTGGGAGTCCTGGCATACCCTTCCGCAATGGCGGCAGGCGAATTCGTCGAACTCCACCGCCAAAGCCTCGATTCGTTTCCATCATACATTCGGATGCTGGAGGAGGAAACCGGCCACCGATCCGGTTTTCGACGATGCGAAGCTCTGGAGTTTCTAACCATAGAACATCAATACATCCAGGCCGCCCGCGAACTGAAGCGGGCTCGCGCACGCAAGTGGACGGTGCAAGGGAGGGACGCGCTGGAATTGCTGTCAACCGAAGAAGCGCAACGATTAGAGCCGTTTTTGGAAATCGGTCCGTATGGAGCCCTCCTGCACCGCGCCACCGCTCGCGTCGATGCAAGACGCCTCCTCGTCCTGCTGCGCGAAGCCTGCCGGAACCGGGCCGTACGATTCCGCACGAGCCAGGTCGAAACCATCGTGACGGGCGGCGGAAAAGTCCAAGGCGTCAAGATCGGCGGACGGACGCTCCCTCGCCGAATCGTCATCGTTTGTGCGGGAGCCTGGAGTTCACAACTGCACCCGGACCTCGAAAAACGCTGTCCGGTCTCCCCGGTCCGCGGACAAACCATCGTGGTGGAGGCGGAACGGAGGATCTGCGAGCGGGTAGTGCGACGACGCGACCTCTACATCGTGCCTCAATCCCGCGGGCGATACCTTCTGGGCGCCACAACGGAAAAGAACAGCGGCTTCGATTCCCGGGTGACAGCAGAAGGGCTCCGCAGAATCCTTCACGATGCCGAGCAAGCCGCTCCCGATCTGTCCAAAGCCGCCTTGGTGCGTGCGTTCGCCGGACTCCGTCCGGCCGGCCTGCTGGGGCGACCATGGATCGGCCCGATTCCTGAGATAGAGGGCTTGTACGTCGCCTCGGGCCATTACAAGACCGGCTTGGCGTTGGCCCCAATCACCGCTGAGATCGTTTTCAGTTGCCTGCAGCAGTCCGCTCCCCAACCGGAATGGGCCTCGGTGTCGCCCGGGCGGCGGATTGAAGCGGAGGATGCGCGGTATGGGTGAAGAGTCGGCGTCCGAATCGGGCCTGCTGTTGATCAGTTCGTTCAGTCGATACCCGGATGCGATCGAGTGGGCCAGAGTTTCAATCGATCTGTTCTGGGGGCCCGTCGCGCTGCAGAGTCCGCCCTTTTCATTCGGCGAGACCCGCTATTACGAACCCACGATGGGCACAGATCTCCACCTTCGCATCTTCTGCGCTGCGGAACTGCTTGCTCCAGATCTCCTGGCGGATATCAAGATCTGGACCAACAGGCTCGAGGAAATCTATTCAGAAACCTCGCCCCACCCGGAAATTCGTCCCTTGAATCTCGATCCGGGCCTGCTGACGCCGGCCAAATTCCTGCTGGCCACGACCAAAAACGCCTCCCACCGCATCCACCTGCACTCTGGGATCTTTGCAGAGGTGACGCTTGCCTACGAACATGGCCGCTGGCAAGAGCAGAAGTGGACCTACCCGAACTATCGACGGGACGATTACCAATCGTTTCTGGAAGAGTGCCGGCAGTATCTTATG
>CAZAEY010000043.1:10394-25048 GCA_964484155.1 uncultured Acidobacteriota bacterium | reverse complement strand
GAACCCAGAACCCGGAACCCGAAACCTTCTTCACGTGCGTATCCAGCTCAACAAAAGGAGAGCTGCGGAACCGAACAGGATGTTGGGACCCCAGGCGGCCAGCATAGGCGCCAGAAGCCCGCTGGCGCCCAGCACGTCTGAAACGCCGAACGCTCCCCAGTAGGCGATGCCGATACCGATCCCGACCGCTATGCCGTAAAGAGCGCCCCTGCGGCCGATGGTCAACGAAAACGGGATGGCTATGACGGCCATGATGAAATTCACCAGCGGAAAGGAGACTTTCTTGTGTAGCTCCGTTCGCAGGTAGTCGACCTCGAATCCGCCCCGCTGCAAATCGTCGATGTAATCCCGCAGTTCCGTTAAAGCCATTTTGCTGGAGCTTTTGACGCCTTCCTCGAAGTAGCCGGGGCCCTCGGGAACGACGAGGAATTCCTCCTCAAAGACCTGAAAGCCTCCGTTGGTGAAATCGCGAATCCAGCCATTCTCCAGATGCCAGCCCTCCCGACTGGAATCCCACGACGCCCTCTGAGCGAAAACGTGTCGGAAGAGCTGATTGCCGGAGACGTCGAGGGTGTAAACGGAAAGGCCGGCGAAAAGGCGTCGATCCGAATGGAACAGGCTGTAATGGTACAGGCGGCTTTCTTCGCCGAAGATCCAGTTACGGCCCGGCTGCGTGGTCTGTATGGGCCGTCCTTTGATGACATTCCTGAGGTTGTCCTGCTGTTGATTCGCGTATGGGAGGACGTGCTCCTGAAGGATGAAGATGGCGCCGCTAAGAGCGAGGGCCAGGATAAAGACCGGGGCGGCCAGCCTGTAAACGCTGATGCCGCAGGCTTTCAGGGCCGTCACTTGGTTGGTGTTTTCCAAAGTGCTGAAGGCCGTCAGCGTGGCGATCAAGATAGCGATCGGAACCAGCATCATCAGAATGTGAGGAAGCAGGAAGAAATAGTAATCAAACAGCATCCCGTAGCCGATGTTGTGGGCGTACAGGTCATTGATCAGTTCAAAGAATGTGAAAAGGTAGAAGAGGCAAATGCAGACCAGCGTCGTAATCAGCAGATAGAAGAAAAAGATCCGCGCGATGTACAGGTCTATGACCCGGGCGATCTGCAGACGGATGGAGGGAAGCTCCCAGAACCGCCTCCGCACACGGGAAATCAGATCCAGGAATCGCCGTTTGAGTCCGGCTCGCAGCCGTCGCACGGCCTCGCAGACTCGAACTGCGGCGGGGACGTTTGAAAGGCGGTGGGCCCAATCCGATTCCTTTCTGGCCAGGCGAAGGGCGGCCACGGCGACTAAAGCGGTCAGCAGGTTGGCGCCCCAGACGCCGACGGCAACCGGCAAGACCCGGTTGAGGCTGAGCGTGCTGCCGGTGGCGAACAGGATGTAATAGCCGAATGCCAGCACCATTCCGATGACGAAGCCATAGCCTCGTCCGCCGCGATGACTGCGAACGCCGAAGGCGAGGCCCAGCAGAGCGAAAGTCAGGCTGGCCAGCGGGAGGCTGATCCGACGATTCAATTCCACAAGACTGGAGTGCCGGACTTCGGCGTCCGCGCCCTGCACGTCCTCCAGGAGGTCTTGCAGCGACTTGTCTTCCTGCCGCTTGTCGCGCTCGAATTCGGCGGATTCGAATTCCATGGGGATAGGGATGTCCAGCGTTCTGAAGCGGCTGAATGTTTCCACTTCCTCGAGGTCCGGCGACTCATAAATGGTCCCTCCCACCAGATGCAGCTGCAGCTGCCGCGTATCCGGCGCCACGACCGGGAAACCTCTTTGCGCCAGAATAATCCTTTCCACATCCGGGTCGGTGCTGTCGGCGACAAAGACTCCTTTCCATGCGTCGGTCTGGGGATCGACGTCCTCCAGGTAGAGCACCAGCCCGGGGAAGTTTTCGTAAAAGACGCGCGGCCGGATCTCGGCGTGCACTGGAAGGGTGCGCAGCTCGTGACGGAGTTGGCGCAGGCCCCAGTTTCCAGCCGGAAGAAGATGCAGGGTTAGAATGGAAGTCAGGATCGCGACCACGATTCCCAGCTTGAGCACCGGCCGCAACAGCTGCAGAACGCTGATCCCGCCGGCCCGAATGGCCACGATTTCGCTTTCGGAGGACATCCGGCTGAATCCGATCAAGGCGCCGATCAGAAATGAAAAGGGAAGAGTGAAGATCAGAATGCTTGGCAGCAGGTAGGCGACGGCTTGAGCGACGATCAGAAAATCGGCGTTTTTTCGAATCAGCAGCTCGACCAACCGTCCGAACTCGCGGGTGAAGACGACGAACGTCAATACCACCAGCGTGATCAGCATCGGGGGGAGCACTTCTCTGTATATGGCCAGGTGAATCCGTCGCATGCCGTGAAAGCTCTGAGACTTTCATTATATGCGCAGCGAAGGCATCGAGTCTGTCGGCGTGCGCAGTGAACTCTGATGCGAGCAGAGGAGGAGCGCGTTCGAGCGCCGATAATCCGCAGGAACGGTTCGGTCACTCGATGTTCAAGGGCTTCCTCTGAACTCGACTTGCGCTCCATCGCCGAATCCCGGAGGGCGTTTTCTTATGTCATCAGGCTCGAATGGCGGGAATTCAGTGAGCCATGTATACGTAGAAAGCTGTCGGTCCCCGGCTGAGACCTTTTCCAACGGACAGAATCAGCGCGGGGCCACCAAAAAGCTGCACCTTTAGCTGAATTCCGGAATCGAGCAGCCAGCCCCTGGATCCAAACGCTCCAGGGTGGGAGACCCGGCCCAGGTCCAGAAACGGCGCCGCGCTCAGGTTCAGGAAGGGATTCCGATAAAGGTTTTTGGAAATCTCCGAGTTCAGGAGGAGAAAACGGGTCCCCATCGGGGCGTTTCCTTTACGACCCGCGCTGGTGCCGACGTGCCCTCTTAGAAACAGATCATTATCTCTTTCCAGACCCAGGATAAAGAATTCGTCCAGCGGAAGAGCGCCGTCTGCTTTACCGCCACTGAATGAAGTCTGGAGCCTCCAGTCCCGGCCTGTCACATCCAAAGCAGTCTCTAGAGCCACTTTTCCCCGCAGCCGAGAGAAAGCCCCGCCATTTGAACCAAAAAATCTTCCGAGAGCCAGACTTGCGGACGCATCCACCTGCAACCTGCGTTCCGGCATTCGAAAGAGTGTGTGATCGAGGCGGGTTTCATTTACGGCCGAAACGCTTCGGCTCAGGCGATCAATCTGGAATGAACCGAATGGCTGGGATTGGTGAATGGAACGCACAGCAATCGACGTCTCCTGCTGAAGGAGAGATGCCGAATGAATGAACCGATCCAGACCCAGACCCACCTCAGATTTTCGCAGGCGGAACGCGACGTCCGGGCTCCCCTCAAGAAACGCAGGATTCAGTTGCCATTCCTCGTCGCGAGCATCCATCTTCAGCCGAAACTGCCACCTGGGATTCTTCCGATAAGGGCCGGTCCACCTGGATGCAATGCGCTTTTTGTGAGGGTCCCAACGCACTGAAGACTTCCAGACGACACCGACACGATTAAGATTGTAGAAGTCGACTTCGACGGTCTGGAACGGAAGCCCCCGGATTAAACTCAGGTAGCGAGTCCAGTGTTCGGTCCCCAAGCCCAACTTCAACGGGGTTGAAACCTTCAGATCAAAGCTCCCCTGCTGATCTTTAGGAATCAGGCTGATCCGGCATTCTGAAAAAACATCCAGACTCGTGAGTCGGTAGCTCGTCTGCAGTAGCTCTTCAAGTTCGAGTACAGAAGCCGGAGAAAACGCCAGCAGTGCCTCAAACAGATCGAGCTGCAACGAAGAATCCGTATGAACGCTGACAACGTAGGGCTTGCCAATGCGGTTCCAGTACTTCAGAGCGGCTTCGAGGTTGTCTTCCAGGAAGTAAACGGTGGCCAGAAAGTCGTTTAGAAAGGGATCGTCCGGTTTGAGCCGCATCGCTTGCCGCAGGTATGTTCGGGCGCTTGCGAGATCTCTTTGCTGAAACCAAAGCCCAGCCAGTTCCAACGGAAAGCGGTAATCGTGGGGCGCCTTTTCGAAGCCCCGCTTGAAAACGGACAACGCATCTTCCCGCAGGCTTTGTCCGGCCAGGGCCAGTCCTGCAAAGTACAGCAGATCGGGCGATGCCGCTGGATCAGTTGTCAGCTGAAGGATTGCCGGCCAGTCACCTTGCTGTTTCAGCGCTTCCAGCCGTTGCAACTCCTTTTCGCTTCTGTCAGCCGGATTCTGGCTGCAGAGGTCCTCCGCCGAGAGCCGGACGCCAAGAAAGCAAGGGACGGACAGCAGTAGGATCAGCGAAAGTCGAAAGGTACGGCCAGCAAAGTCCAGCTTCCCGTTGCGTTCCACTGTTTTTCAAATACCTGGCGCGTGACCCGGAGAAGCTTTCTCTGGGCCGGGTCGTTAATGAGCAGAGATTCTGAGTTCCAGTCCAGTCCCGCAACCACCACGTAGTGATAAAGGTCGCTGCTGCCCGGCTGTTTCAATGCGGCGATCAGAGGCCGTCCTTTCTGAACATGGTTTTTCAAATCGGTCCACTGTCCCTGAAAAATAAAGGTCTGGAAGCCGGCGCGGTCCAAATAAGCGGCCATTTCCGAACCCGCAGTTCCTTGCAACTCGCTTGAGTAAAGGAGCGGATGTATCACTTCCGGGCGGCTTTCAGATTCGATGAGATGACCCTGGGAAGCCCAGAATTTGAGAACCATAGAGACGGCAGCGGCTCCGCAGCCTTGTTTTTGTTGAGCGACGAATGGGACGTCGAGCCACACGCCGTCCGAGTGTGCAGCCAAGAAAGTTGAAAGAAGCAAGAAGGGCGCGATTGGCCACGCAAAGGTTTTCATCGCTTCTCAGGCTGCTACGATCACCAGGATGATGACCGCAGTGACCAGGGCGACCACAATATAGGTCAGTTCCTGGTTGCTGAGAGCGCCGGCCACGATGCCCTGCTCGATTTTTTCCACCTGTTGAGCCAGCCGATCTAATTCCTGATCGCTCAGAGCGGGAATGGCCTCTTGGACCTGATGGAGGACCCCCGCCTTTTCGATAACGGGAGCCGCCTGTTCGGAGGTTAGAAAATCCTGTACTTTTTTGAGGTTGCTTTGACGATGGTTGTGAGCTTCAACGATTGCATCGTGGAGATCGTGACTGCTGACAACATGCTCTTGTGCGGATACGCTTTGGACCAGAAGAAACGACAGGCAGGCTACAATAATCAGTGCAGGCTTAGTCGTGAATTCAGCCATTTTGCGAACCTCCTTCGGATTCAATTTAGCAGAAAGACCAGCCATCGACAATCGAGGAAGTTTTTATGCGGCGGGCTCCCGGAGGCGGGTCAATGCCCCTGAGTTGGACGCTATCGTTTGCGAGTCCGGTCTTACCTGTGAGGAGTTGGAAATGCCGGGTTGAAAAGGGAGGCTTTGCAGGCCGAAACCGCGCTGTCTCATATCCGGTCCAGGCGAACCGAGAGCTTCGATTCGTCCCGATCCAAACGACGTCGGTCCGGTCTCAGCGGCTTCCTTCGGTTTCGGCGCGGCCGGTTGCGCCAGGGAGTCTCGGGTCGCGGGTCGGCGGAACCTTTTGGCCGCGATCTGGGGTCTGCGAGCGTTCCAGCAGCCGCTCCAGGTCGTAGATCATGCCTTCGCGGGTATAGGAGGAGAATTCCAGGATGCCGGTGTCCATGCGGATGGCGTCTTCCGGGCAGGCTTCCACGCAGTAGCCGCAAAAGACGCACAGCCCGAGGTCGATGTCGAACTGGACGGGATACTTTTCGATCTGGGCGTTGGGGTGTTCGCCGGCGACGATGTAAATGCAGCGGGCTGGGCAGACCGATTCGCACATCATGCAGGCCACGCAGCGCGGGGACCCGTCCTCCCGCTTGGTGAGCCGATGAAGCGTGCGCAACCGGGGCTCAAGCGGCCTCCGCTCTTCAGGGTACTGGTAGGTTTCGCCGGCGCGCAGGTTTTTAGCCAATCCGAACAACTGAAGGATGTGAATCGTCAGATTTCGAAAGAAGTGGGTTCCGGTGATCCACAGGCCGCGCAAGACCTCGAAAATGTAGAGGCGCTCCAGCAGGCTCAGTTCTTTTTCTACGACTTTGATCGCCATTGAATCAGCTTCCCACCACCAAGAGTACCAAAGCCGTAACGAGGATGTTGAAAACCGAAATGGGAAGCAGCAGCGTCCATCCCAGCCGCATGAGCTGATCCCAGCGAAATCGGGGAAGCGTCCAGCGAACCAGCATGAAGAGAAATCCGAACAGGAATACTTTCGCCAGAAAGGAGCTGACCTGCAGCAGCATGACCGTCCAGGTCGACAGGAGGATCTCGCTCCCCCAGGGAAAGACGAAACCGTGCGAATACAGGTAAGGCACCTGCCAGGCGCCGAAAAACAGCGTGGTTGTCAAGGCGGCCGCCAGCACCGATTCGACGAAGTCGGTCATGAGAAACATTCCGAACTTCATCCCGCTGTATTCGACAAAGTATCCGATGATTTCCGATTCCCCTTCCGGCACGTCAAAGGGAACGCGCTTGGTTTCGGCCATCGCCGCCGTCATAAACAGGATGCAGCCAACCGGCTGCAGGAGGACGCCCCACATGGGGATCCATCCCCACAGCAAATCTCCCTGCGCCATGCTCATCTGCTGCAGATCGAGCGTGCCGTACACCATGATGATGCCGATGATGGTCGCCCCCATAGTGATCTCGTAAGAGAGCATCTGTCCGGAAGCCCGCAGGCCTCCCAGCAGCGCGTAGTTGTTGGCCGAGGACCAGCCCGCCAGCACGAAGCCGTAGATCCCCATGCTCATCATGGCAAAAACGAACAGAATTCCCACGTTCAGATCGAGCAGCTGAAGGGAAACAGTGTAGTCTCCGAACTGGTAGACGCCGCCGAAAGGAATTACCGCAAAGGCCAGCAGCGCAAAAAAGAGTCCGATCATCGGTGAGATCGTATGCAGGACCCGATGCCCCTGAGGCGGAATGAAGTCGCCCTTGGTCAGCATCTTGACTGCGTCCGCGATGATGTGGAACAGCCCGATGAACCGGAATCCGAAGATATCGGCCCGGTTGGCGCCGATGCGGTCCTGCATCAGGGCGCTCTGCTTTCTTTCCATCCAGGTCAAAATGGCCGCGAACACCATCACGACGTTGAACAGAAAAAAAGCCTTGGCAAACTCTACGCCGAATTCCAGCATGCCGACCCTTCTACGCTCCTACCTCGGATTTCTCCGTAAGCAACGTCCCGTATTCATCCAGTTCCGAATAGGTCATTCCCCGCCAGGCGTGGAAAACGGACTCAGCGTCGCTGAAGGCCAACGGATGACCCAGCCGGTCGGCCAGATCGTTCAGAATGTCCAGATCGCCGCGGGAGTCCTCCAGGGGCAGCAGAGCCTGACGAAAACGCTGAATCCGCCCCTCGAAATTGGTAAACGTTCCATCCTTTTCCGCATGAGAGGCTCCGGCCAGCACGACGTCGGCGATTTTGGCCGTCTGGTTCCAATTGATTCCTTGATATATGACGAAGGCGGCTTTATTCAGCGATTCGATCGCCTCTGGATCTGAAAACTCATGGCGAAAGATGAACAGGACCCGGATGCGCCCCTTTCCAGCCTCGGACAGCAGGGAGTCGGCCGTTTCCGCCCAACCGATGGCCTCGCCGCCCTTGGCGTTGGGATTTCGATCCCCCTTCAACAGGAATTCGTCCTCCGGACCCGCTGCTTCCGACGGATTCCGAAGCGCCAGACGGGTCAGCCCCAGTTTGTCGTGAAAGAGTTCGTAGGCGGCGAACAGCTCTTCGTTCGTCATCTGGGGAGACGCGATGACGCCCACACTCTCCGGTCCGTGCTCGGCTACCGCTTCCCGAATGGCGGCGGCGGCCGCTTCCAGGGCGGACTCCCAGGCGGTCGGCTGCAGACCTTTGGGGCCCACGATCTGAGGCTGCTCGATCCGGTCCCGGTCTATGAACTCAAACCCGAAGCGACCGTAATCGCACATCCACCACGAGTTGACCTCCGGATTGAAGCGAGGCTTAAGACGCTGCACCCGCCGGCCTTCGGCTTTATAGCGGCGGGTGGGGTTGAAGTGGATGGCGATATTGCAGCCGCGAGAGCATCCGGTGCAGATGGAGTCTTCCTGACGCAGGTACCAGACGCGGCATTTGAAGCGAAACTGTCTCTCGGTCAACGCCCCCACCGGGCAGATGTCGATGACGTTTCCCGAGTAAGGATTGTCCAGGGTCTTTCCGGGAAACAGGTCGATGACCGAACTATTTCCCCGGTTGAAGACGCCCAGTTCGTGCGTCTGGCTGACCTCCTCGGTAAATCGCGTGCAGCGCGTGCAGAGGATGCATCGCTCCTGATCCAGGACCACGTGAGGGCCGATCGCAAGGGCTTTCTTCCGCTTGATCTTGTCCTCTATGAAGCGGCTCTGGTAGCGCCCGTGCTCCATGTAGAAGTTCTGCAGATCGCATTCCCCCGACTGATCGCAGACCGGACAGTCCAGCGGATGATTGATCAAAAGAAACTCGAGCATCGCCTGCCGCCCCTGGATCGCCTTCTCCGAGCAGGTCACAATCTTCATGCCGTCCTGCGCCTGCATGTTGCAGGAGATCTGAAGCTTGGGCGCGTTTTCGACTTCGATCAGACACATCCTGCAGCTTCCAGCAATGCTCAAACCCGGATGATAGCAGTAGCGGGGAATATAGACGCCGAGCTTCTCGGCGGCTTGGATGACCGTCGTTCCGGGCGCCACGTTGACCTGTTGTCCGTCAATAGTGATTGTTGGCATGTGCAGTCCGCAGGTTAAGCCGAAACGGCCTCCCGCCGCTCCGAGTAGGGCTTCTTGTAACGGATGTAATGTTCGAATTCATGGAGAAACTTCTGCACGCAGCTGCGCAGCGGCATGGCTGCGCCGTCGCAGAGCGCGCATATGGAGGTTCCCGTCATGTTCTCGGCCAGGCTGCGCAGCGTGTCCAGATCGGCCGGGCGGCCGTTTCCTTCGATGATTCGTCCTAGAATCTTGAATACCCAGCCCGTTCCTTCCCGGCAGGGAGTGCACTGACCGCACGACTCATGGGCAAAGAAATGCTCCAGGTTGTGCAAGGTCCGGACGATGCAAATGCTATCGTCGATTGCGATGACGGCGCCGGAGCCCAGCATGGTTCCGATCTTGACCATCGAATCGAAATCCAGGGGGGTGTCGATTTCGTCGGCCTTCAGCAAAGCGGCCGACGCTCCTCCCGGAATAACCGCCTTCAGCATGCGTCCGCCCAGTATCCCTTCGCCGCAATCGTAAATCAGCTCTCGCAGGGGAGTGCCCATTGGCAGCTCGTAAACTCCGGGCCGGTTGACGCTGCCGGAGAGCGCAAACAGACGCGTACCCCCGTTGCGCTCGACCCCGATGTCGGCAAACCAGCGCCCTCCCTGCAGAATGATCTTGGGAAGATGGGAGATCGTTTCCACGTTGTTGATCACGGTGGGGCAGCCGAATAATCCAACAACAGCCGGAAACGGGGGTTTCAGCCTGGGCCAGCCCTTCTTGCCCTCAATGCTTTCCAGAAGCGCGGTCTCCTCGCCGCAAATGTAGGCGCCGGCGCCCCGGTGGATAAAAACGTCCAGCTTACTGTCGCCGCTCAGGACCTTGTTTCCCAGAATGCCCGCCTCGTAAGCTTCGTCGACCGCCTTCCGGATCCGCTCATAAGGCTGCACGTATTCGCCGCGAATGTAGATATAGGCGGTTTCTATTCCGAGCGCATGCGCGCAAATGATGATCCCCTCAATCAGCAGATGGGGGTCCCACTCCAGGATGTAGCGGTCCTTGAACGTGCCTGGCTCCGCCTCATCGGCATTGACGCAGAGGTAGATCGGCTTCCCGGTGTCGCGGGGAACGAAGCTCCATTTCCTTCCCGTCGGAAAGCCCGCTCCGCCCAGCCCTCTAAGATTGGACTGCGTCACCTCTTCGACCACCTCTTCCGGCGGCATTGCCAGTGCCTTCTTTGCCCCCTCATAGCCGGCGTTCTGCAGGCGCCACTTCAGGCCGCGCGCCTTTTCGTTTCCGAAATGCTCCGAGACGAGTTTTACTTCAGGCATACGCTCTACTCAGTCGATTGGGAATCGAGTCGGCCCAGCAACTGGTCGACCCGTTCTGGTGTGAGATCGGCATGGAAATAGCCGTCCAACTGCAGCATCGGCGCCATTTCGCAGGCGCCCAGGCAGTCCGGGACCGCCTCCCAGCTGATCCTGCCGTCCGAGGTGGTCCCGCCTTCTTTGACTCCCAGCTTCGCCTCCAGGTGATCGCGGATTCCGTCGCAGCCCCGAATCCAGCACGCGATGCTCATGCAGACGCGAATGTGATGGCGCCCCTTTTTCTCTCGAAAGAACAGGCTGTAGAAGGTCAGAACTTCGCGCACGTCAATCAGGGGCACGTCCAGCAGTTGCGAAACGTATTCCTCCGCTTCCGGCGGGACGAAGCCGTGCTGCTCCTGCACCAGATGCAGCGCCGGAAGCAGCGCCGCCCGCTTGACCGGATAACGAGCCAGAATGCGCTCAAACGTCTGCAGGTTCTCGTTCGTAAATTCGAATGCCTGGCTCATCGATCCAGTTCCCCGGCAATCATGTTGACCGATCCGAAAGTGGGAACGATGTCGGCGAGTTGATCCCCCATCAGGATCCGATCCAGCGCCGCCATGATTGGAAAGCACGGAGGATGGCAGCGCACCCTCCACGGCCTGTCCGTGCCGTCGCTGACGATGTAGAAGCCGAGTTCGCCGTTGGCGCCTTCCACGAAGTGATAGATCTCCCCCTTGGGCGGCTGAATTCCGTGTCCATCCATGATGATCTTGAAATGATTCATCAGGGCCTCGATATTGGAGTAGACCTGCTCCTTAGGAGGCAGCCATGCCTCCGGACTGTCCGCGAAGATTCCGGAGTGGTACTTTTCCTGCGATCCCTCCAGCGTCGGTTCAATCAGGACTTCGTTGCCCATCAGACCAGCGGTCTTTCCGAATTTGCCCAGATCGGCCATTAGATCCGCATCGATGATCTCTCCTGAGGCGTCGACGTTGGTGGGACCTTCCGGAATTCCGTCCAAAGCCTGTTCGACAATGCGGATCGACTGGCGCATCTCTTCCATCCGGACCAGATAGCGGTCGTAATTGTCACCCGATTCGCCGACCGGCACGTCGAAATCGAATTCCTCGTAGTTGTGATATGGAAAAGCCTTTCGCACGTCGTAGTCGACTCCGGTGGAGCGGAGAAAGGGCCCGGTGATTCCGTAGGCGATCGCATCCTCCGCCGAGATCCGCCCGATCCCCCGTGTGCGGTCATAGAAGATCCGGTTGCGCTTCAACAGCAGATCGATTTCCCGGATCACTTCCGCAACCTTCTTAAGCGTCTTCCGGCAACGGGCGTCGAATTCCTTCGGCAGGTCCGCCTTGACCCCGCCGATGCGGGCGTATGAGATGGTCAGACGGGCGCCTGTCACCGACTCCACCAATTCCCAAAGCCACTCGCGCGCTTTGATCATGTACAGGAATGCGGAAAAGGCGCCGAGTTCCATGGCAGCCGCGCCGACGCAGGTCAAATGGTCGCAGATTCTGGACACCTCGGACATGATGACGCGAATGTAGTTGCAACGTTCAGTCACCTGCAGCCCCATCAATTTTTCGACCCCTTCGGCGAAGGCGAAGTTGTTGATCAGCGGCGACACGTAGTTGAGCCGATCCGTGTACGGGAAGCACTGAGTGTAGGTGCCGCTTTCACAGTGCTTTTCGAAACCGCGATGCAGGTATCCGATCTCCACCTCCGCCCTGCGGATCAGCTCGCCTTCGAGAATTACCTTGATCCGAATCACGCCGTGCATGGCAGGGTGGGCGGGGCCGACGTTCAGCAGCATTTCGTGCTCGCGCACGTCATCGGAGATGCTTCGAATCGACTCGACGTCCTGCAGTTCCGTCGTATCTGCCATAGGTATTTAATCCTTCGGTCCGATCAATGGCTGACGCCGGTTGATCGGATAATCCTTGCGCAGCGGATGCCCTTCAAATTCAGGGTACATCAGTATTCTGCGCAGATCCGGGTGGCCGGTGAAGCGAATGCCGTACATGTCGTAGACCTCCCGCTCGTACCAGTTGGCCGAAACCCACAGATCGCTAAGCGTCGGCGCCTCAGGATCCGGCTCGCCCACGGGCGCCTTTACGCGCAGGCGATTCCGGTGGCGTAGCGAGAGGAAGTGATAGACCACCTCAAATCGAGGCTTCCTCTTCCAGTAATCGACGGCCGTGACGTCGATTAAAAAGTTAAAGTCCAGCTCCGGATCGTTCTTCAGGCACTCGGCCAACTGCCGCAGGGAGTCCTTTCCGACGATGACCGTGTCCTGGCCGAATCGCGCATGGGCGTCCACGATGCGGTCCTGGAACTTTTCACGAATTCTGGAAAGCACCAGACGATCCTTCATGACTTCCTTTTCATCTTCCCCGGGCTTCCGGGGCTCCGTATTTCACGTCGGCTCGAAAGAACCGTTTTATTTCCACTTTGGCTCCGCGCTCCGGCGCGCGCGGTTCCGGAGACTCAAAGCTCCTGCTTCTGGTGCTGAATCTTTTCCTGCAGCATGATCAGCCCCTGTAAAACCGTTTCCGGACGTGGTGGGCATCCCGGAATGTACACATCCACCGGGACCACGTGATCGATGCCTCTGACCACCGCATAGTTGTCGTAAAACCCCCCTGTACAGGTGCAGACTCCGAAGGCGACGACCCACTTGGGTGCGCACATCTGATCGTAAATGTGCCGCAGCACCGGAGCGATCTTCTGGCTGATCGTGCCGACGACAAACAGCACGTCAGCCTGTCGTGGCGAAAATCTGGGGAGTCCGGCGCCGAAGCGGTCGACGTCGTAGTGAGCGCAGGCCGTCGACATGTACTCCATGCCGCAACACGCGGTGACGAACGGGTACTGAAAAATCGAATACTTGCGCGCCCATCCGACCATCTTGTCCATTCGGCTGGTGAAGAATCCGGATTCCGGAGAACCTGCCTTGGCTATTTCCATTCGAAGGCTCCTCTTTTGATCGTGTAATAGAGTCCGGCCAGCACCGCTTCCAGAAAGAGAAACATGACGATAAAGCCGTACAGCCCGATTTCGGTGTAAATGACCGCCCACGGAAACAGAAAGATCAGCTCGATATCGAAGAGCACGAAAAGCAAGGCGATCAAGAAAAAGTTGACAGCGAACTTTCCCCGAACGATCTTCTCAGGCTCCATCCCGCATTCGAACGGCATTTCGTGAATGCGGCCCCTGCGCCGTGGACCCAGCCACTGATGCAAAGCCACCATCGCGACGACGGTAATCAGAGCGAATGAGAGGAGCAGAACCAGTCCCAGGTATACGTCCATGGCGGGAGTTCAGAATTCAAAATACAAGATTCAACAAGAAACGATTCAACTCAGTTCATGATCGGGCGCGCTTCAATCGGTTCGAGAACACCCGCATGGGCCGCCGCTCTCCGTGTTTGGCGCCCTGCGCCGCACCTTTCGAGTATAGCAAAAGAGAACGGCCGTTCCGCTCACCGAAAGCCCCCAGCCGTCGGGCTGCAAAGCCGTGAAGTTCGAATTATTTCCCGAAAGAACTCCGGTTGCAACAGGCGGCTCGATTTCGCCCTCTCCGGCAGGGGGTCGCAAATCGCCGAAGCCGGCTGCAGGATTCGCTGAAATCTGATAACTTCAATCGGCGATGGAAGATCCTCAGGAAAAACGCGTCCGACCTGTTCGCCGCCATCCCCCTTGGCTGAAGGTCAAAGCTCCTTTCGGCGAACGGGTGCACGAACTGAAGAGCCTTCTTTCCGGCTTGAAATTGAACACGGTCTGCCAGGAGGCCATGTGCCCGAATATGGGAGAATGCTGGTCGCACGGCGTCGCAACGTTCATGATTCTGGGAGACGTCTGTACGCGTGGCTGCCGATACTGCGCCGTCAGCAAAGGTAAGCCGAATGAACTGGATCGCGCAGAACCCGCCCGAGTGGCCGCAGCGGCGAAAGCAATGGGTCTGCGCCACGCAGTCGTCACTTCGGTGGATCGGGACGACCTGAGCGACGGCGGCGCATCGGTCTTCGCCGAGACCATCCGGCAAATCCGGAGCCTGCTTCCGGAATGCACAGTCGAAGTTCTCACGCCTGACTTTCAGGGCGCGCCCGACGCAGTGGCGACCGTTCTGGAGGCCAGGCCGGAAGTTTTCAATCACAACATCGAAACGGTCCCGCGGCTGTTTCGCGTCGCCAGAGGCGGGGGCAAATACGATATCTCGTTGCGGGTTCTTCGTCAGGCCGCGAAATCAGGCTCCGGCGCGGTCGTCAAAAGCGGCATGATGCTGGGGCTGGGAGAGCGCCCGGATGAAATTCGCAGCGTGATGGCGGACCTGCGAACGTACGGCGTCCAGCTGCTGACTCTCGGGCAGTATCTGCGGCCGAGCCAATGGCACCTTCCCGTTTCCAGGCACTATCACCCGGACGAGTTTCTGCATTGGAGGGAGATCGGCCTGCAACTGGGCTTCGAACACGTCGAAAGCGGTCCGCTGGTGCGTTCCAGCTACCTGGCGGATCGGCAGTTCAAATCAATGCGGGGCAACGAGGCAGGGCGGGATCTGGTCCAGCTCTCCTGAATCGAGCTCCCTGACCTGAAGCTTGACCTGCCGTCC
>CAZAEY010000043.1:8270-10294 GCA_964484155.1 uncultured Acidobacteriota bacterium | reverse complement strand
TCTGGTCCAGCTCTCCTGAATCGAGCTCCCTGACCTGAAGCTTGACCTGCCGTCCCTGGCCCGCAATTCTCACACAGGCGCCAAGCCCTTCTGGGAGCGCGGGCATCCTGCCCGCCACGTTATCGCGCGAATGCGCGATCTGTCCGACCGGGCGTGTTGGCGCGAATTCCTCACTCGCGATCTGCTGCAAAACAATCGCGCTTATGCGCGATTGGGGGCGGGTAGGATGCCCGCGCTCCCGGGACAGCGCGTGGCTTGACGATGCAACCTCGTCGTCGCGCCTGCGATCCGGACCCGCGACGCCCGCAACACGACGTGTCAGATCTGTGATCATGGGCCGCAAAGAGCGGCAACGCAGCCGACGCGTCGTTTTCCGTCGTCGCAGTAGAACCAGTGTGAGAAAGGCCCGTTCGTCCGCATGATCCGGCGCTGCTGTAGGCGCCGGGCGGTCGACGGCGATGGAAACGCGGGCAGTGCTCTGGAAATGCTCAACGACTCACCCGCACCAGGACGCGGCCCGATTCGACGCGCACTTCGAACCGCTCCAGACAAGCCGAATCATTGTACAGACAGGCGCCGGTGACAAGGTCGAACGGCCAGGCGTGCCACGGGCAGGTGACCGTCGTTCCGGTCAACATCCCCTCGCCGATCGGCCCCCCGCGGTGCGGACAGACGTTGTCCACTGCGTAAAAGCTTCCATCAGAGGCTTTAAACAGCGCGATTTCACGGCCGCCGGCTGAAACGACGATCCCCTCGCCTTCGGTCAACTGACCCTCTTTGGCAACTGCAATGAAATCTTGGTTCATCGCGCAGTCGAAATCCTCTTGAACTCCGTGTCCGTTACAGTCTGAAAAGTATCGTTCGATATCATCTTAACTCTCCCGACGAAAGGGCGTCGCGCCGCAAACGTCCCATAAACGTTTGCAGCTTTTCGCATCCGAAACGATTCTGATCAGTGGCGGCGAAGGCTTCTCTGAGCTATCTTAGTGGCAAGAGGCTTTCCCGGAAAACAGCCGAGCCGGCTTGAATTGGCGGGGAGCGTGAGGAGGTGAAACGATGCAGCAAGCGACGCGCAGGCAATTCCTGGCCCTGTTGGCGACGGCGGCGGCATCCGTCCGGATGCTGCGAGCCGAGGCTTTCGCCAGTCCCCTTGGAGTGCAACTTTACACGTTGCGAAACGTCCTGCCAGGCCGGGCGGAGGAGTCGCTGCAGCGACTTGCCGAGATCGGCTATGAAGAAGTGGAGATTCTGAGTCAGGGCATGGACCGCATTTTGCCCATCCTGAAACGCCACAACCTGCGAGCGCCCAGCGGGCACTTTCCGGCGCCGATGGTGACCGGGAACTGGCAGGCGTGGCCCATGGAGCCGCCCGATTCTCCGGAGGACGCCTGGAAGCATGCGGTTGAATCAGCCGCCGAAGCGGGCTTGAAATTCATGGTCATTGCCTATCTGATGCCCTCGGAGCGAGGCGGACCCGACTTTTACAGGAGGTTCGCCGATCAGATGAACGCCGCAGGCGCAGCCGCAAAGGAGGCCGGGCTGCAGCTCTGCTATCACAATCACGCCTTTGAATTCGATCCGACCCAGGAAGTCGCCCCCTTTGAAATCCTCCTCGAGCGCTTCGATTCGACGTTGGTCAAGTGGGAGCTGGATGTATTCTGGTGCCAAATCGCCGGACAGGATCCGGCGCAGATGATCGAAGATCTCACCGGCGACGTACCGCTGCTGCACTTGAAAGATTTGCGGCCGGACTCTCCGGTCTCTTACACCGAAACGGTGCCTCCCGAAGCCTTCACCGAAGTCGGCGCAGGCGCCATCGATTTCGCTCAAGTGCTGAGAGCCGCAAGAAAAGCGGGCGTTCTCCATTATTTCGTCGAACAGGATCATACCCAGGGGGACCCGCTCGACAGCTTGCATCAAAGTTATCGGAACTTGAGGGCCGTCCGGCTGTAATCGGACTCGCAGGATTCGAGAAGGGCGCCCCCTCGAAAGGAGCCGTCGTCGAAGTCAAAGGCAACACTCGA
>CAZAEY010000043.1:6128-8170 GCA_964484155.1 uncultured Acidobacteriota bacterium | reverse complement strand
CGAGAAGGGCGCCCCCTCGAAAGGAGCCGTCGTCGAAGTCAAAGGCAACACTCGAACCGCCTTCAATCCCAGCGGGATCGACTACGGCACCGTCATCATGGAAAACAAACGGAAAGTACGCAAGTAGCTCGAAATCGGTGCGGCCGCGCGTTCCGCAGCCTGCATTTATTTAAAATCCTCGCTTATCCGGTTTGCTATACTGGCGGTCGGTATGGAGTGGAAGCACAAAGGGGTCCCGTTTCAGATCTCGACCAAGCCGATGGGGCCGTTCGTTCTCGCTGTGGGACGGGCGCCTCAAGTGGGTCCCTTCGTTCGCATCCGGCCGTTTTCAGCCTTGGGAAGGTCGAAAGAGCAGGCGCTGGAGTTGTTGAAGGGCCAGATCGCTGCAGCGTACCGACGGACTCCCGCAGTTACTCCTCCAACGCAAGCTCGCTAGTCGCACTGCAATCGAAAAGTTTTGTGAAAGCCAGCGCGGACTAAGGCCTCTCTACTGGGAAGCTCGATCCGAATAAGGGCCTTCTTCCAAAGGCGTCGCGTAGTACCCTTTCTTGTGGCGGATCTTGTACCCTTTCGAATCCTTGATGCGCACCACGATTTCCCGATATTCGCCCCTGCGCTCCCGGTTCCGGGGAACGTAGGTCAGGCTGTACTGGCTGCGAAGTTCCTGATTGATCAGCTCAAAGGCTTCGCCCAACTGGCCGGCGGAGTGGGGGAAAAACGCTCTTCCGCCGGTTTCCTCCGACAGCTTTTCCAGCGTCTTTTCGCCGCCGCGTCGCGAACTGGCGCCGAATCGAGTCGTGGCGATAGAGAAAATCGTCACGTCGGAGGTTTGCGCCATCTTCAATGCGTCCTCCATGCTGTGCCGACTGCTCAGGTCGTCTCCATCGGAAAGCAGCACGATGGCCTTGCGAGCTTCGCCGAAGTGCATCTTGTCTCGCGCCACCGTATAGACCGCGTCGAACAAAGCCGTTCCGCCACCCGCTCGAAGCCCGCGTATCTGTTCGACGATCTGGTTGGGCCGGTTGGTAAAATCATGCAGCATCGTCACTCCGTGATCGAATTCGACCAGAAGCGCGCGATCGTGGCTTCTCATCACCGAATGAATAAAATCAATGGCCGCTTCCTTCTCGAAATCTAGCTGCAGGCGCACGCTTGCGCTGGTGTCCATCAGCAGTCCAAGTTGAAGCGGAACGTCGGTCTGCCGGCTGAAATGGGTCAACTCCTGTGGCATGCGGTCTTCGTAGACGATAAAATCGTCCTCTTGCAGGTCGGTCACAAAGCGGCCGCTGCGATCCGTAACCGTCAACAGGACGTTGACGGCTTCGACGTCGATGCGAATCGGCGGCTCCTGCAGAGGGCTGGCAGCCAGCGGACTCAGGAACAGAATCAAGGCCGCAGCTTTTAGGCAAGTCCCGCAATCGATTAGACTGTCACCAAAAAAGGAAAACTCGCGCATGAATTCGGATAGCGAACCGATCGAAATTCTCGACCGCATTCTGTTTCAAATCATTGATGAATGGCATCAGCGTGTTCAGCACCAGTATATAACAGAAGAGGAGAGCCGCGGACTCGGTGTGGAACCGGAGGTCAAGGTTTTTCACGAAAAGGGGAGGCACCGCATCAAGTTCGCCCGCCACGGAGAAATCGATGTGACATACGGCCTGGCCGTCGACGGACGCCGCTCCGGGTTGGGCCTCGTCTCCAGCGTCAACAACAAGTCGGCCGGGTTCGATTACGGCCGGTTCGTTGAGAGGTTGAAGGAATTCTATTGGCGCAGCCGAAACGAGAAGCCCTGGACGGACCCCCAGTTCGATCACTTCAGTTACGGAGACCTGTTGCTTTTCGAGCCGACCATGGGGGAGTCCGTGACGCTGGATGCCAGGCAGGAAAAAGCCGACATCGTCAACCTGCATTTTGAGTTGAACAGCGACCACATCGAGTTGCTGCTGCAGAGGGAAGACTTGCTCAGAGACCTGGTCGAAACCTATTGCATCGCTCCCTTGAAAAGGATTTATGCGGAAACATACCGCCAGCAGTTGTGA
>CAZAEY010000043.1:0-6028 GCA_964484155.1 uncultured Acidobacteriota bacterium | reverse complement strand
CCATAAGGAGATGTAATGCAAGATCATCGGGCGCCTCAGAAAATCGAAGAATTCCTGAACACCGAGTTCGAATGGAATTTTACGGCCGGCGAGTGCCACTTCCTTGTGCAGCTTCTGGCATTGCTGGTGCAGGAGAATCCCCTTTTCGTCACCAATCAGCAGGGCGAAAAGGAGCGCCTCAATTATCAAAGCATCCGCACCGCCGTCCTGTTGAACGAAAAACTGTCCCGTCTGCTGCAGCAGAAGGCCCAGGAAGCTTCCGTGGCCATGGGGGAGGTTCCCGGCTCGGAGAGGGTTCAATAATGCAAGGGCTCGATGCCCTTAAAAGCCCCTGGTAAGAGTCCTGATGGGTCGTGTTGCGGCCGTCGCGGAGTTTCGGATCGCCTCATTTCCGAAGCGGGCGGCCTCCTGAAAGAGCTGCGCCGGAGCGCAAGTCCTCCAGATTAGTTCGCACTTCACGAAATCGAAGGCCCTTTTCGGTCAGGGTATATAAGTATTATTCATGCATCTGATTGTTTAATTCTATTTTACTCATGACTGTAAAAGCTTCATACTGACCGCCATGCAACATCCGAAGCCCGAAGGGTTGTATGACCCTCGCTTTGACTTCGACTCCTGCGGAGTGGGATTCGTAGCCGACCTGAGCGGCCGGCCTTCCAATCGGGTCCTTCGTCTGGGTTTGACGGCGCTTTCGAGACTCAGCCACCGCGGAGCAGTGGGCGCCGATGGAAAGACCGGAGATGGGGCGGGAGTGTTGACGGCGATTCCCCGCAGGATTTTCGGCTCCGAGCGAGCGGTGGGCGTACTGTTTAATTGGAATCGATCGTCTCAGTGGCGGGAAGCTGCGCGGGAAATTCTGGCTCTGCGGAATTTAGAGGTCATTGAATGGAGACCGGTCCCGACTCGTCCGGAAGTTTTAGGCGCCATTGCCGCCTCCAGCCTGCCGGAAATCCTCCATCTGGTCATGGAGGGGAACCTGTCGCGCAGAAATCTGTTCCTGGCGCGCCGGGAACTGGAGAAGGGAATTCCCGACTGCGCTGTGGCCTCTCTTTCCGCTGAGGTGATGGTTTACAAGGCGCTGGCGCAGGCTCAGGACCTGGAGGCCTTCTATCCTGATTTGAGTGCGGGCGACTACGATTCCCATTTTGTGATTTTTCACCAGCGGTACAGCACCAACACTTTTCCGGCATGGAGTCTGGCCCAGCCTTTTCGAATGCTGGCCCATAACGGCGAGATCAACACCATTACCGGGAATCGGCTCTGGTGGCGCAGTCGCGAGAAGCAATTCTTGCAGGCGGTTTTCGGGGAGGAAGCGCAGGCGGCGGCTCCGGTCCTTCTGGATAACGCCTCCGATTCTCAAAGCCTGGACAATGTCTTTGAGTTTCTTTGCGCAGCCGGCTGGGATTCGTTTCGGACGGCGGTGGCGATGATTCCGCAGGCTTGGGAAAAGGACTCCTCTCTGGACGAAGGGATGCGGCGATTCTATCGATATCACGGCGCTTTTCAGGAGCCGTGGGACGGGCCTGCGGCGGTGGTTTTCTGCGATGGCAGCAAGCTGGGCGCCGTTCTTGACCGGAACGGATTTCGGCCGCTGCGACTGGTTCGCTCCCGGGACGGGTTGGTGGTTGCTGGTTCGGAATTCGGAATGGTTGATTTAGATCCCTCCGCCATCGTGGAGCAGCGAAACCTGGAGCCCGGCGAGATTGTCGGCATCGATTTCGAGGCCTCGGCCTTTCTGGACGACGCTGCCGTAAAGCGTGCGGTCGCCGACGCTTCCGCCCAAGAGGCCGCTGAAACTAGCTTTGTCGGTCTCAGCGGTAGAGAGGGCGGCCGCAGTCGATTCGATTCGGAATGCAAGGGCGGGGGCGAAGTGGAGTTTCGGCAAAGGTTGGAGGGGTATTCGCGGGAAGAATGGGAATACATCGTACAGCCCATGATCCAGGAGGGGAAGGAGCCGGTCGGTTCGATGGGCGACGATACGCCTCTGGCAGTTCTTTCCGACCGGAGGCGGCCGTTGTTTCACTATTTCCGGCAGCGGTTTTCACAGGTGACGAATCCGCCGATGGATCCTCTGCGGGAGTCCGGAGTCATGTCTCTTGGATTGCTTCTGGGCCGCCGCCCGAATCCCTTCGCTGCCAGCCAGGGGGATTGCGGTTTGATCCAATTGGAGAGTCCCTTCTTGACCTTGGATCAACTGAACGAGATCTGCCTTTTGCGGCGGACCGCTGTTTGCGACGCCACTTTCGCTCCAGGCGAGCCTCTGCAGGGGCGACTGCAGAAACTGCTGGAAGAAGCCCTGCAGGCTATTGCGGAAGGAAAGGACATTCTGATCGTTTCGCAGCGGTCTGCCGGACGGAATCGGATCGCGATTCCAAGCACCTTGGCGATCGGATACTTGCAGCACGGGTTGATTCACCGCGGCGTCCGCAGCGATATCGATCTTGTGGTCGATTCCGAGGACGTGCGCGACAGTCACCACTTCGCGGTTCTCATCGGATACGGCGCTTCGGGCGTCTGCCCGCGGCTGGTCTTGGATAGTCTGGACCAGGAGCGTCAGGTCGACCAGTACCGCAAGGCGGTGGAGGAAGGCTTGCTGAAGATCCTTTCAAAGATGGGAATCTGCACGATGCCGGGATACCGCGGCGCCCAGGTCTTCGAGATTCTGGGTTTGAGCCACGAAATCGTGGAGGACTGCTTTCGGGGAACCCCTTCGCCGATCGGGGGCCTCACCTACGACGAGCTGCAGTTGGAGTTGGAAGGTTGCCATGCCGAAGCCGTCGCGCAGGAAGGGCTGCCCTTGGGGGGGTTTCATCGCTACCGGAAGGGAGAGGAGCACCACGACTTCAATCCAGCGGTGGTGAAGGCGCTGCAGGCGGTGGCTCAGGGCAAGGAGGGGGCCTACGCTCGGTTCCAGGAGGTTTTGGACGCGCGGCCGCCAGTGTCGCTGAAGGATTTGCTGAAATTTCGGCGCGACCGCGAGGCGCCCCTGGAAGAGGTCGAGGGGGTGGACGCGATCTTCAAGAGATTTCACTGTTCGGCCATGTCCCTGGGGGCCCTGAGCCCGGAGGCCCACGAAACCCTAACGATCGCGATGAATCGGATAGGGGCTCGCAGCAACAGCGGAGAGGGAGGGGAAGACCCCGAGCGGACACGTTCCCGTGGTTCCGATTCGGATCGGAGCAGCCGCATCAAGCAGGTCGCTTCGGGACGATTCGGCGTCACAGCTGAGTATCTGGTTGCAGCCGATCAGTTGCAGATCAAGATGGCGCAGGGGAGCAAACCCGGGGAAGGGGGGCAACTGCCGGGCCACAAGGTGACCGACTATATCGGCTTTCTCCGGAAGGCCGACGCCGGCACGACCTTGATATCGCCTCCCCCGCACCACGATATCTACAGCATCGAAGACCTCTCCCAGTTGATCTTCGATCTGAAAACGGTCAATCCCACCGCCGAGATCAGCGTCAAACTGGTTTCGGAAAGCGGCGTGGGAGCCGTCGCGGCCGGCGTCGTCAAGGCGGGCGCCGATCAGATCCTGATCAGTGGAAACAACGGAGGGACAGGGGCCTCGCCGCGCACGTCCATCAAGTACGCCGGGACGCCGTGGGAACTGGGGCTGTCCGAAACCCAGCAAGTGTTGCTGGCCAACGGCCTGCGCTCGCGAGTGCGATTGGCCGTCGACGGCGGATTCAAGAACGGCCGTGACATTATCATTGCAGCCATGCTGGGCGCTGAGGAATTCGGATTCGGGACTTCAGCTCTGGTGGCGGCCGGATGCGTCATGGCGAGGGCCTGCCACGAAAACACCTGTCCGGTCGGGATTGCGACTCAGGATCCGGCCCTGCGCAAGCGGTTCGTCCGGGATCCGGAACGAGTCATCCGGTACTTGACCTCGCTGGCCGAGGAAATTCGCTACCTTCTCTCCAAAATCGGCGTTCGATCCGTGGGGGAGCTGGTCGGGCGATCCGATCTGCTGGAGATCAGAGATCTGCGGGTCGGAAAGAGTCGCCACCTCGACCTTTCTCGGTTGCTGCATCGCCCCCGGGAGAATCGAATCGAGCGAGTCGAGGGCGCCGCTTGCAGGCGGAACCGTCTCGATCAACTGATCGAGTCCAATCTGCATGCCAACGAAGGGATGTCTCTGGCCTTTCCGATTAACAATGGCGAGAGATCGGTAGGCACGGAGATGTCCGGCAAGCTGGCCCTGTGGCGACTGCAGGGGAATCGCTTCGATCGCGAGATCGCAGCTGAATTCAGCGGTGTCGCAGGGCTCAGTTTCGGAGCTTTTAACGAAGAAGGCATTCATCTGGCTCTGATTGGAGAGGCCAACGACTACGCAGGCAAGGGGATGTCCGGCGGGCGGATCGTCATTCGGGCCCGGCCCGAATTCGGCGCCGAGGCGTCCTCATTCACCGTCGCCGGAAATACGGTGCTCTACGGGGCCACGGGCGGCGAGTTTTTCGCCGCCGGCCGTGCGGGGCAGCGGTTCGCTGTACGCAATTCCGGCTGCACCGCCGTGGTCGAAGGGGTGGGCGACCATGGTTGCGAATACATGACGGCGGGAACCGTCGTGATCCTGGGCCCGGTGGGAAGAAACTTCGGCGCCGGCATGACGGGCGGCGTCGCTTACGTTCTGGACCCAACGGACCGGCTTGGCGGCCAGGCCTCCGCCGACTCAGTGGTCTGGGGAGCCATCGAGGACGAGGAAGAGCTGGAGTCGCTCCGCAGGCTTGTCTGGAAGCACTCGCACTGGACGCAAAGCCCGCAGGCAACTGATCTTTTGCAGGACTGGGAGCGGGTGTGCGAACAAATTGTCCGCGTAGTGCCCGCAGACAAGGCGCCTGCAACGGTTCCGCTCGTCGCCAGCGCCAGGTGAAGCTCCAGCCGCGGCTTCCTGCAGGCAGGAAGCCCCTTGGAAGAAGTTACGCGGCGACGGCCTTCTTTCCTTCATCCATCGAAAATGAGAGACTGACCCGATGAAACGACTAAAGTCCGGCCGTCTGGCCGTTTTGGGACTGGGAAAGATGGGGGGGATTCTGGCCCGTTCCTTCCTGGACAGAAAATTGGTCAAGGCGGCCCAGTTGGAGGGGACCGTTCGGAGGCCCGAACGCGCTCAATTCCTGGCCAAGGAGCTTGGCATCGCCGTAGGCGCCGATAACGTCGCAGCGGCTCGTCGCAGTCGAATTCTGATTCTGGCCGTCAAGCCCGGAACCGTGATGCAGGTAGTTCAGGAGATCGCCCCGGAGTTGACCGAAGACCACTTGATCGTCTCCATCGCCGCGTCGGTCACTTGCAACTACATAGAGCGGTTGCTCGACCATCCGATTCCGGTTGTGCGCGCGATGCCGAATACGCCCTGCTCGGTAGGCGTTGGGATGACTGGAATCTGCGGCGGCAAGCACGCGTCGGCCGAGGATCTGGAGCTTGCGCGGACGCTTTTCGAGGCGGTCGGCAGAACGGTGACGCTGGAGGAAAAGCATATGGATGCGGTGACCGGTCTTTCCGCCAGCGGCCCGGCCTTTATTTACATCATTCTGGAATCGCTGGCCGAGGCGGGCGTCAAAGTCGGCCTTCCCAGGGACGTCGCTACCCTGCTTGCCGCTCAGACGGTCCGGGGCGCCTCCGAAGTCGTGCTGGCAACCGGCAACCATCCGGCTTTGCTCAAGGACGCCGTCACCACACCCGCCGGCTGCACGATCGACGGGATTCTGGAGCTGGAGGAAGGGAAGCTCAGAGTCACCCTCGTCAAAGCCGTCATGAAGGCCACCCAAAGAGCCGGAGAACTGGTGATGACCGATCTGTAAGCGTTCTGCGTTCCGGGTTCCGCGTGCGAAGAACGAGGAAAGGCGTTCAGACAAGCGAACCCGACGCAGCGCCGAATGTCGGAGCGACGGGGCCGAAGGGACCGGCGATCGCCCGAATGTGACCGAATCTCCAAGCGGCGTCGAAAAATCTCAGCCCAGGCCTTGATTTTTGCGAATTTATCATTTCCTAGCAAAATCGAACTCAGAACTCAGAACTCAGAACTCAG
>CAZAEY010000042.1:0-25073 GCA_964484155.1 uncultured Acidobacteriota bacterium | reverse complement strand
CTGCTGCGTTGCCGCTCCTCGGCCTCCTCGACGTACTGCACGAGTACGACTGCGGGGGCCTTCGTCGCGCGCCTTGCATCCACGCCGCTCTCCGACGCCTCGCTACGAACCAGTGTGAGAAATGCGGGCTTAGAATCCGTCAGTTTTTCCCTGTCCCGTAACGACGACGCCGATTACGGTCGAGTTGAAGGCGCGGGCCAGAGTCCACTGACCCAGATCGTCCTGGAACAGCTTCGCCTCAGCGATGTCCTCATAGACTGGAAACAAGGCCATGCTGGCCGGATGTGTGACGCCGGAAGCCTGCGTGCTCAGTGCCATCAGTTCAGCGTATGAATACCGCGCTTGCGGATCCTCATCCAGTTCTGCCGGAATCAGGATGAAAAAATCGCGAAACTGGCTGACGCCCATATGGTTTCCGTCGGCGGGTTGGACCTGGTAGCGAAGCGTATAGACTCCCGGGGGAACTCGAATCGCCTTGTAATCCGACCACTCCGACTTAAATTCCACGACGCCCAGCAGGTCGCTGTTCGAAAGTTTCGAAAAGTTCACGCCCAACTGGCTGGAAACTGATTCCGCCTCAGGCGTGTCCCGGCGAAACCAGAAGGTCGCTTCGAGTTCTCCGTCGATGCGCACCTGATGCGCTTGCTGTTCCAAGGCCTCTCGAACGGCCGCCGAAACGCATTCCGGCGGCGCAGTCGCGTGCACGTTCAAGTCGGCGGCAGCGACGCTTCCAAGCGCCGCAAGAAGCACCCCCGCCAGTGAAAAGAATCCCCATCGTCTGCTCATAAAAAGCGCTCCTCGCCCTGTTGAATGTTGAATTTCAATTCGTCGTCTGAGGCTGGAGGCACGAAACTCTCGAAAAGAAAGGCCGATGTCAAGGACTTTTGAAACTTGGGAACCGTCTCAGCGCGAAAAGCTTCCGATAAAAGCGCTTCGTTTGTCCGGACTGCTCCATGTCGAGTTGAGTCCCTGGCCGGAAAATCGGTGAACCAGCGTGTAAGCTGGTGTCGCCGATTCAAGGTCGACCAGCGGCGGATAGTAGACGCTCTCGTTCCCGCAGTGGATGTCGTGATGGTTCAGGGCGCGGGTCTCCAAGCGAGCGAAATCTCCGGCCGTCATAGCTGCGAATCCCCGGCTTTGCGAGGTCTCCATTTCGATCGGAACGGCCTTGACCCAGACCACGTCGTCCAGAAGTCCTTCGGCCATTTTCCGGGCGAAGCGCACCAGGCCTTCCTGCTGCCTGGGGTCGGCCGACTCGTCGACGAGAATGACTGACGAAGCCGGCAGTTGGTCGGAATACGGATCGCCGAGCGTGGCGTTGGCTCGCACCACGGCCACCACTTTCAGCCCGTCCAGCGAGATTCCCTCCCAACTTCCCTGGCGGATCTTCCAGCCGAGGATGGCTTCCTTTCCGGTCAGATTGACCTCGCCATTCGCAAAGCAGGGGCCGGTCCAGACATCAGCTGTCCGAACTTCGACGTAGTCTCCCGAAATTGATGCCAGCGCGGGACTCAGAAGTCCGGCTAACAGGCAGATACTGATGATCAGTGGCTTCTTCATATTGAATTCTTCTCCTGGTTCCGGTCCAAACTGGTTGAATCAGTTTGTTGGATCCATTCTATCGGAAGGCAACGACGAGCTCAATTCGCGTCTGCATTAAACGCGCCCCGTCCTGGACGCTTCTCTCCCGAAAGCCGCCCCTTTGCAGACCGGCAAGCCCGTCAGCGGGCCTCGAAGCAGCTACGCCCAGGACGACAACGTTCCGAATCGGCCACCTGTCCGTCCGGGCCGAGGCAATTCATGCTGTGAGTGCACCAGAAGAAACCGTCGCTGGTATTGGGAATGGTCGGATCGGGCGCCACATTGACGAACATCCCCTTGGACCGCAGTCTCTTGCAGAGCTTTTTCTCTTTCTGATCCGCCATATCAATCTACTCCTCCAATCCGCCAGCGAGCAGCAACGCGCGCCGAACGGCGGTTTTCGCCAAACGGACTTTGTAGCGGTTTCGACTCAGGGGCCGGGCGCCTTCGACCGACGCTTCCGCCGCCGCCCTGGCGGATTCGGAATTCAGCGTCTTGCCTTTCAACCCCGAAGCGGCCCCTTCCGCCGCCCATGGGACCGGCGCCACGTGCCCCATCACAATGGAGGCTTCCTCCACGCGATCGCCGTTCAAGGTCAGTGAGACGGAAGCCGTGGCCAGCGGCCAGTCCAACGCCTCTCTCTGGCGCACTTCGTAAGTGGCGTTGCTGGAATTTCCGGGCGGGAGAAGGACAGCAGTCACAAGTTCGTTTGCCTCAAGCCGGTGCTCTCTTTCTTCTTCCGAGCGCGGGATGCGATAGAAATCGGCGACGGCAGAGGTACGCACTCCATCAGGACCGTAGATTTCGATCTGCGCGCCCAGAGCCTGCAGGGCAGGCGCCAGACTGGAAGGACTGACGAAATAGGCTGGGCCGTCATTTCCCAGAATCGCGTGATAGCGGTTGTCGCCCTTCAGGACCATCGACTCGCCGTCTTGCATAGCCAACAGGCCGAAGCCGTTTCGAAAGTACCAGCAGCGCGGGCGCTGGCACAAATCCCCGCCCACGGTCCCCATATTCTGAATCTGCGGACTGCGAATTCCGTCAGCCGCCTGGGCGATGGAGGGAAAGCGATCCATCAGCTCCGAGTGGCGCTGCAGATCGCGAATCGTCGTCAGTGCGCCGATCCGCCAGCCCCCTTCGGGAAGGCGCGCAATGCCCCGCAACTCGTCGATTTTCTTGATGCTCACCAGACAATCCGGGGACGCGCCGTCGTCCTTCATCAAGCTGAGCAGGTCAGTGCCTCCAGCAAGGATCGCCGGGGCTGAACGCCCGCTCAGCAGTCGAACCGCCTGTTCCTTGTTCGAGGCTTCGGCATACTCAAAGGATTTCATCAGGCAACTCCCCCTTTCTCGATGGCTTCCAACACCCGTTCCGCAGTCAGCGGCAGATACGGCACCCGAACGCCGATGGCGTTGGCGACGGCGTTTGAAATAGCGGCGCCCGGAGAGATCACCGGAGGCTCGCCGAGTCCGATCACTCCCCGCTCATCGTAGCCTTCGCCCTGCATCATGTGAACGACCAGTTCGCCCACGTCGCCGATGCCCGGCAGCTTGTAGAATTCCATCTCGGCGTTCAGCATCCGGCCCGAAACCGGGTCAATAACCTTCTCTTCGGTCAGCGCGGAGGCGATCCCCATGATCAGACCGCCATACACCTGGCTCTTGGCCGTCAGCAGATCCACGACCAGGCCGCAATCCTGAACGGCGACCATTTTGTTCAACTTGACGACGCCGGTCTCGATGTCGACCGAAACGTCCGCCATCTGAACGCCGCCGGCTCCGCTGTCCGTCAGGCGCCCGGGTCCCGGATTGGCGCCTGATATCGTCAAAGGCGCCACGCCCAGTAAACCGGCGGCCTGTTCCCAGGAAAGTCCTCTCTGCGGATTGGATTTCAGGAAGATCCGACTATCGGCGGCCTCCAGCTCGTCGGCCGGAACTTCCAACTCCTCAGCCGCTTTTTCCTTGAGTTGCTTGAGCGCCGTCTGAGCCGCTCTTCGGACCGCCGCCGACACTCCGCCCACCGTTGTGCTTCCACCGGATGCGCCGGAAGGAGGAAAGCTGCTGTCCCCGATCTGGACCTTGACCCGGTCTACGGGCAGGCCGAACGTCTCGGCCGCGACGACCGCGATAACCGTCTTGGTTCCCGTCCCCAGGTCCTGGCTGGCGGTTCGGACCCGAACGGAGCCGTCAGGATGCACTACCAGCTCGCAATTGCTCTGATGCCCCTGGCCGCCCCACGTGTGCAGCGAAAGACCGAGGCCTTGACGCACGAGGCCTTGGCCTGACTGGCCGCGCGGCTTCCAGCGCCTCTTCCAGTCCATCAAATCAGCGGCGATCTCGAACTCCTCCCGATACGTTTCGGCGCGAGGTCCGGTCAGCTCCAGGTTCCTGTTGAAGAAATCGAGCGGGTCCATTTCCAATTCTGCCGCCAGATCCTCCAGCGCTGCCATCGTGACCAGGCAGGCCTGCGGATGATTGGGCGCCCTCCAGGCACGCGAACTGGCGATGTTCGTGACAACGGAGGAATGAACGTGCTTTCGATTGGGCACCTGAAAAACGTACGGCAAGGGCGGACTTCCGGCGCCCCCCAGGCCGCCGGATCCCCAGGATCGGGAGGACCAGGCCGTCAAGTTCCCATCCGCATCGGCCGCAACTTCGACTTCTGCGAACGTAGAAGGCCGGTCGCCGGCCACAGTCAACTCTGCATCCCGCTCCAGCATCAGTTTGACCGGAGCCCGCGCGTCCCTCGCCATTTGAGCGCATTCGACGCCCCATCGGTCAACGCTGAACTTGGAGCCGAAACCGCCGCCCATATACTCGGTCAAGACCCGGACGTTGGCGGCTGGAATCTCAACCCCTTCCGCGAACTGTCCCGGAAGTCCTGTCACAGCCTGCGTCGAAGCCCACGCAGTCAGGTTCTGGTCGCCGTCCCATTCGCAAACCTGCCCGTGGGGCTCCAGCGAACAGTGAGCGATCGAATAGAGGCCGTAATAACCTTTGGCCCGAGCAGTAGCGCTCGAGAAGGCGCCGTCGGGGTCGCCGGTGACCTGCTCGCTCCCCTCGCTGACCTCGGGGGCTCGGTCCTTAACTTCTTCTGTGACGAAATGCTCCAGAACTTCGTACTCGATTCTTATGGACGCCACGGCGTCGCGGGCAATCTCCTCCGAAGTTGCCGCAACGAAGGCGATCTCGTCCAGCGCCCATTTGATTTCGCTGCCTTCCCCCTGAACCACGCGCACCGAGCGAACTCCCGGCATGGCTTCAGCCGGAGACACGTCGATCGAGACGATCCGGGCGTGGGCGTGGGGACAGCGCAGCACCGCCGCGTACAGCATTCCGGGCCGATTGATGTCATACGAGTAGCGGGCGACGCCGGAGACCTTGGCCGGACCGTCGATCCGGGCGACCTTTTTTCCAATCCATTTCGCATCTTTCGATTTGGGCCAGTTGAATTCAGGCATCGCTTCCCCCTTTTCCCGTCAATTCCAGCAACGCCTCGCGAATGCCGGCATAGGTGCCGCATCGGCAGAGATTGCCGCCCAGGCCTTTTTCGATCTCTTCTTGCGTAGCTTCCGGATTTTCATCCAGAAACGCCTTGGCGGCCACCACGAAGCCCGGGGTGCAGAAACCGCACTGCAGTGCGTCATGCTTGATAAAGGCGCTTTGGACGGGATGCAGATGATCGGGAGTCCCCAGACTCTCGACCGTCTCGATCTCTACGCCCTGCGCATCGATCGCCAAAACCGAACAGGCGTAGGCTACTTTGCCGTCCAGCCAGATCGTACAGGCCCCGCAGGTTCCACGGTCGCAGACGCGCTTGGCCCCGGTAATATCCAGGCGATTTCTCAGCGCATCGAGCAGCGTGACTCGCGGTTCCAATTCGAGGCGATGGATCCGGCCGTTGATCTTCAATTCAATCGGCACAGGCCCCGGCCCCACAAAGGCGTCGGATTGCGCGGCCTCTCCGCGCACCTGCGGTAGAAGTCCGGTCGACAACGCTCCCGCCGTGCTGTTCCGAAAGAAGTCACGGCGAGAAATGCCCGGAGCCGGAATGTCGGGTTTTCGGTTCTTTCCCATTCGGTCCTCCATACACGAGGTGGTTGACAGTTCGAGCTTGCCTCCAAGCCGACAACCCAGCGCTTCGAAGGCGCAGAGGGAGGCCCGCTCAACGGGCCAGTCTAAACGTTTCCGCGATTCACGGCGATTATATTTATTCCGGTTCGGAACGACAAGTGGACTTCACGACTGCGGTGATCTGCCGGGACGAAGGAAGGCGCGAAAGTTGACTGCGGCACTCGGGGGGTTGGGCCGGCCCGCCCGCCGTCATTAGCCTCGATCTCGAACGTATTCCAGAACGAGCGGCACGAGGACGGAGGTCAAATCGGCGGCGGCTCCTCGAAACTCCACGCCAAAGCATTTCGACTCTTCTGAAACCTCCGGTCGGCAATGGTGGATCACTTTCCCCAGCAAGTTCATCGGCTCTTTTCCCACACGGAGGCGCAGTGTTACGACGTCTTTCGTGTCCGGAGCGGCTGTACAATTTTGGATTCGGGCGCCATTAAAGGAAACATCGACGATCCTGGCCGGGAACAGCGTACCCTTCCAATCGATCGAGCACGGGATTTCTACTTTCCAGCGTTCCAACCAACGATTTTCAATCATGTTTCAATGCATGATCGTAAGTCTGCCTTTATGGCCTGCTGCATACAGACGGACGCCGCACCGGCATCGTCATTGGGCTCCTACACTCCGGCCCCGCTTCAATCGGGAGCCGCCTGTCCCCAAAATTCCAAAACTTCAACTGATGAATGACCCCTCAGCCAACTCCAGCATACTCCACTAAAAGTCTCGAGTCCAGACCCTCGAACCGCATTTCAGAATGCCCGCCCAGCCGAGGGTGTGGCGCGTCTGCTGCGAACAAATCGCGACAGAGAGCTTCATGCGAGAAGCCGAGCGCGTGCGGACGTTAAAGGTACATTGGAGGGTGGCGTCCCCAGGGGGATTTGAACCCCCGTCGCCGCCGTGAAAGGGCGGTGTCCTAGGCCAGGCTAGACGATGGGGACGCTGGATCCTATGATTGAGATCGGGCAGTTTAGCACGCAGCTGTCTGGGTTGTCCAGCATCCTAGAGGGCGTGAAGCAGGCCCCCGACGGCATCCGGCGGGAGAGCCGGCCGAAGGCGGAATGACGGCAGATGAACAGCATGCGCATCGTAACCCTCGGCCCTTTGCCGGAATGGTTCATTGAGTCGCTCGGCGAACCGTATCGGGTGACTGTGGCCTCCGACTCGGACCGGTCTGATGTCGTCGCCAGACTGGGGCCCGATGTGGCGGCATTGATTCCCCGCGGAAACGTTTTCATCGACGGCGGATTGCTGGATCGTTGTCCAAATCTCCGCGCCATCGCCCGAACGGGAGTGGGCTTTGACGCCGTCGACATTCCAGCGGCCTCCAGGCGTCGCATCCCTGTCATTTTCACGCCAGGCGCCATGACTGAAAGCGTTGCGGAACACGCGCTGGGTCTCCTGCTGGCCGTCTGCAAACGACACGAATTCTGGCGGCAAAGACTGCTTGAGGGGGACTGGGAGGCCCGCTACCGTCAATACAGCCTGGATCTGGGAGCTCTGGCCGTGGGCATCGTCGGATACGGGAGAATCGGCCGGCAGGTTCGACGGTTGCTGAATCCTTTCGGTTGCCGCGTTCTGGCCTGCGATCCTTACCTCGATCCGGCCGACTTCACCGATGAGCGGGTGACTTTTCGAACCCACGAACAGTTGCTGGCCGAGGCGAACGCTGTCACCTATCACGTGCCGCTGACCGTCGAAACCCGCGAAATGCTGCATTCCGGCAACATCGGAACGCTCCAGCAACAGTCCATCATCATTAACACGGCACGGGGCGAGATCATCGAAAGCCTCGACTTGTTGCACCGCGAACTGGAAAGCGGCCGTTTGTTCGGCGTCGGTCTGGACGTCTTCCCGATCGAGCCGACAGACCCCGCTCACCCGCTTCTGCGACATCCGGCAGCCGTCGTCACCGGTCATGTCGCCGCTCGCTCGCCGGAAGCTCAACGGCGGATCCTGGAGACTGTCCTGAAAGAACTGAAGGCGATTCTGTCCGGATTTCGCCCCACGCCGACGAACGTCGTCAACCCGGAGACGATCGCTCATCTGCCCGAAAGCCCTCCCCAGGAAGGCGGCGCAGACGACTCGCGATGACGAGTCGGCCGGCGGCTTCCTTGGTTCAAGCCGGCTTCGGCTGAGCCAGATAGCTGTCGACGGAGAATCGCCCCGCTCCGCTGCACATCACGTACAGAAATATAAACAGGTACAAGAGTGCGAGCTCACCCTGATTCTGTATCGGCCAAATTCCCTGGGGCGCGTGCACCATCACGTAGGCGACGGCCATCTGGCCCGCCGAAAGAAAGGCCGCAATCTGCGTCAGGAAGCCGACCGCGATGAGCAGGCCTCCAAACAACTCCACAACCCCGGCCACCAGCATCAGCGTGTTCTCAAACCGAGTGCCTCCGAGAACTCCAAACAACTTCTGAGCCCCGTGGCAGGCGAAAAGAAGGCCCGCAAAGACCCGCAGCAAGAAATAGGCCGCCGAAGCGAAACGTTGGAAAAACGGAACGTTGATCATGATTCCTCCCCTTTTTGCATTTCCCCAATCGGTTGGCGGATTTCCACGACTTTAGACATTTCTTCAATGCGTTGCTGAGCCAGAAAGTGAACTGTGCCTTCCGGATAGGAGCCGTCTTCCTGCAGATTTCCGGCCGGCCGGCCCATCAGCAGTTCGATTCCTTCATCGACATTTTCGATCGCGTAGACGTGGAATCTTCCCTCGCGAACCGCGACCAGGACTTCCTCCCTGAGCATCAAATGCTGAACGTTCTGCTTCGGAATGATGACGCCCTGGACTCCTGTCAAGCCGCGTGCTGAACAGGTCTCAAAGAATCCCTCGATCTTTTCATTGACTCCCCCGATCGGCTGAATCATGCCCTTCTGATTGATGGAGCCGGTAACGGCCAAAGACTGCTTCACGGGGATCTGCGTCAGACTGGAGAGAATCGCGTACAGTTCAGTGGAGCTCGCGCTGTCGCCGTCGACTCCCGCGTAGGACTGCTCGAAGCCGATGCTCGCGTACAGGCTCAACGGCTTTCGACTGCCGTACTTTCCGTGCAGAAAGCCGCTGAGAATCAGCACTCCCTTGTCGTGAATGCTGCCGCTGAGCTTGGCCTCTCTTTCAATGTTGACCACTCCCTGAGTTCCCGGACTGACTTGGGCTGTCACCCGGGTGGGCCGGGCGAACGCGTAGTCGCCAACGCTGTAAACGGACAGCGCATTGATTTGGCCTACGGCCTCCCCCTCGGTCTGAATCAGCAAGACGTCTTCGTCGATCATATCCTGGAGGCGCTCCTCCACCAGATTCGAACGAAACCGCTTCTCCGCAATCGCCCTTTCGACGTGACTCCGGTTCACCAGGCCGTTGCCATCCTTGGAAGCCCAGTAGCTGGATTCGCGGATCACGTCAGCGACTTCGGCGAATTGGAGGCTGAGGCGGTTCTGGTCGGATACCAGACGAGAGAAATGCTCCATTAATCCAGCCACCGCATCTTTGTGGAAGTGCCTCAGGCCTTCTTCGTGGGAGATTTTTTTGATGAACTGGGCGTATTGCAGGCCATGCCCCCCCTGCTTTTTCATGGCTGTGCCGAAATCGGCCTTGACCTTGAACAGTTTCTGAAAGTCTTCGTCGACAGCGTACAGCAGGTTGTACAGGGTCCGGCTGCCGCTGATAATCACTTTCAGGCGAATCTTGACCGGCTCCGGCCGCAGGCCGTGAGTTCCAATGAATCCGTAAGATTCCATCGGATCCTGGATTCTGACCGTGCCGTCCTGCAAGACGCGCTTTAACGACTCCCAGGCCAGCGGCGTAATCAGCAAATCGATCATGTCCAGGATCAGAAACCCTCCGTTGGCCTCCAGAACGGAGCCCGCACGAATCATCGTGAAATCCGTCACCAGCGTCCCCATTCGGGCCTCCCGCTCCAGGATGCCGATCAAGTTGCGATAGGTAGGGTCGGACTCGGACACAACCGGCGCTCCTTCCGTGCGGGAGTGATCGACGATGACGTTGACTTCATACCTCCGAAAGGGATCTTCCTGGGCGCCCATCCTCCCCGCCATCATCTGGCGCAGCGGGTCCTGCGTCTCGCCGTCGTCTCGAACAAACTGCGAAATGTTCTCGATGATGTCCTTCTGGACGTCCTTCAAGTAGCTGGTGATCTGTTCGAATTCGGCATAATCCTGCCGGATCGCGTCCAGATAGTGTCCGGTCGCGATCAAACCCACCGTTCGATCCAGTTCCCGCAGCCTTTCATGGGTTTCCTGCTGAGCTTTCCGAATCTGGCGGTAGGTTTCCTGAACGGTTTCAGAAATCTGAAGCTGATTCTTCCGGATCTCTTCCTGCCGCTCTTCGGGAAGACGCTGAAACTCCTCAGGCGTCAACTCCTTTCCTTCCTCAACTGGAACGGTCAGGATCTGGGATTCTCCCGACTTGACCGCCAGATTCGTTTCCCGCGCTTTTTCTTGAACGCCGGCAACCAATTCATTTCTCTTTTCCTGAAACTTTTGGATGATTTGATTCCTCCTGGTTTCGAAGTCTTCGCTCTTGAAAGCCTTGGGAATTTCCTCCTTGAGGGTCGCAATCAGCTCTTCCATATCTTTCTTGAAGCGGCAACCGACGCCTGCGGGCACTTCGACGGCTCGAGGATGGTCCGGCTGCTCGAAATTGTGGACGAAGCATAAATCCCCCGGGGTGGCTCTCTCTTGCGCGATAGCTCCCACCAGCGTCTGCACCAGCGACTTCTTGCCAGTTCCCGGAAGGCCGGCGACGTATATGTTGTAGCCGAAGCTGTCCATTTCCAGACCCAGACGGATGGAGGAGACGGCTCGCTCCTGGCCCACGATTTCGTCGAGCGGCTCCAGCTCTTCGGTTGTTTCAAAGTCCAGTTCGGACGTATCGAACGCCTTTCTCAAGTCGTTCGCATTCAGGCGGGTTTTTTCATCGATTCGCGTCGTCATGGTCGTCCGTTCACCCGGAATCCTTTCAAAGCCACGAGATAGTCGCTTTCATCAGCGTTTTTCCGCATACCGGATCACGCTCCGATTCTTTTCCGATTGCATTCCGGCCAGCCTAGCCGGAAACTCCAGCCAACGACTTCATGATAACTTCTGGCAGAGAGACTTGGAAGCGGTATGGAAAGGCGCGCGACAGTTGCCTTCCGGACACCGGATTGCATCGACCAAGGAGACGCCCCGAGCATGAAGACCTTTCGAAAGACGTTGACGTTCGAAGCCGATTCCCGGCGAGCTTACATCAACATCACCCCTCAAGTGGAGCAGGCGCTGCGACAGAGCGGCGTTCGAGAAGGGCTGTGCCTCGTAAACGCCATGCACATCACCGCCAGCGTCTACATCAACGACGACGAGGCCGGACTGCTGCAGGACTACGACGGCTGGCTGGAGGAATTGGCCCCGCATGAACCCGTCAGTCGCTATCGGCACAACCGAACCGGTGAAGACAACGCCGACGCCCACCTGAAGCGCCAGATCATGGGGCGGGAGGTGGTGATCGCTGTCAGCGACGCGAAGCTGGATATGGGCCCTTGGGAGCAGGTTTTCTACGGCGAGTTCGACGGTCGAAGGCCCAAGCGCGTTCTGATCAAGATCATTGGAGAGTAGCGATTCGCCGGCCCGAAAGGAGATGCAGTCCGCATTTCCCCGACCAGAAGCCCGCTTCTTGACGCCCTCCGCCGGACTCAATATAATTCCGGCCGAAAGCTGCGCGATTCCCGCTTGCGGCAATAAGAGGAACCATTAGGAGCGGTCATGGAACTTTCGACGTTGTCTCTGGCTCTTGGGTCGAGCCTGACGGCCGGTTTAAACCTGTATCTGACAGTCCTGACGCTCGGACTGGCGCACCGCTTCGAATATTTCACTCTCCCCTCGTCGTTGGAAATCCTGTCCCACCCGTGGGTTCTGGGCGTGGCCGCCGTCCTGCTGTTCATTGAATTCTTTGCAGACAAGATCCCCTATATCGACAGCGCCTGGGATTTCGCGCAGGGATTCATCCGAATCCCGGCCGGCATCGTGCTGGCCGCTTCAGCCGTCGGAGAGGTTCCGACCCACTACGTCTGGATGGCCGGCCTGGCCGGAGGCTTCGTCAGCTTCACTTCCCACGGGGCCAAGGCGACCACTCGTCTGGCCGCCAACGCCAGCCCCGAGCCCTTTTCGAACTGGTTTCTGAGCTTCTTTGAAGACGGCCTCAGCCTGATCGTTTTGCTGCTGATCGTCTTTTTCCCGACGCTCGCGCTAATCCTGATCTTTGCCCTCCTGATAACGGCAGTGGTCCTGATCTTCATCTTCTTTCGCTTTTTCCGCAAGATCTTTCAACGCCGGGCCGCCAGGCGCGCTGCAGCTCAGGCTTGAGGCTCGGCAGCCCAAGCCCGCATTTCTTCACGATTCCACGGCCCAATCTCCGCTGAACCTCTGTCGCACCCTGGCGGGCGCTGGATTCGGATTGGCGCTGAGACCCCGCCCTCGTCGCCTGCGGTTCCTCGGACGGACTAAATCCTGACGGCCCCGCTGGGGCCCGTTCTTGGGTTTCTGAAGAGGTTTGAGCGCGGCGGGCAAGTCTACCCGGATGTCGCTTTCCGGCCCGGCGCCGCACGGGCGCCCGATCACTCGCTGAAACAAGTTGCCCCTCGACTCGTATTCATCATTGTGAAAGGAGATCTGCACAATGAAACTCAGGTCAAAGTTCTGGGCGATTTCGGCGTTTCTAGCGCTGCTGGTTGGATTCAGCCAGCTGATGGCGCAAACAGCGGGACCCGGGGAACCGGGCAGGAAGAGTCCGCGAGCTTCCATTGAAAAGGAGCAGCGGTACGCCGGCGAGGGCCACAGACGCCACCTTGGCGGTGGAGAGCGAGGATGGCAGGCCCTGGTTCGGGCCCTCGAGCTCAACGAAGGTCAGGTGGAAAGCTTCAGACAGCTGAGGCTGGCCCAGCACGAAGCGATGCAGCCAATGCGTGAAAGCCTGAGAGAAGAGCGTCGCAGGCTTCGAGAGCTTCTCAACCAGGAGAACCCCGACCCGTTTGAGATCGGAACAAGCGTCCTGGCCGCGCACGAACACCGCCTGCAAATGCGCGCCCTGCACGAACAATCCCGGGAAGCGTTTCGAAACATGCTGACGCCTTCTCAAGAGCAGAAGCTGGACGAGATGCTGCAATCGCCGCGGGCCCGCCGCTCATTGGGGCCCCAAGGCGGAATTCAGGAAGGAGAACGGGCGCCGCGCCGCATCCGGCGATTCGAATCGCCTCCGATGCAATAACCGCAGTCAAACGCGGTTCGCGCAATTCCCTTCGTCCCCGGAAGGTCAAGCAAAAGCCTTCCGGGGCTGCGGTTCACCCCGTGAAGCCCTCAATCCAGGGGAGCCTGCAGGTCTTGAAAAACAACCCGTCCGCCGGCCAGGCGATTCCCGCTCTGGCGGCTCTTGAAGATCAGCAGGCCTGTGATTCTCTCACCCGCCTTCAGATTCGATTCCTGCAGCAGATGCAATTCCAGACTCTCCCGGATTTCAGTAGCCAGACCCGCCGAGACGGAACGTGGGCCCGCCGTAACCGGACCTGTCGTCTGCGGCGCCCGGTGCGGACCTCCGTATGGGTAAGGTGGCGCCCTTCGGAAGACCTCGCCATGCAATCCGGCGCCGCCTGATCTGCTGTGAAACTTGACCAGCTCTGGAACCACATCCGTCAGGGCCGCCGGTTCCAGGCGCCTCCCCCTGGGGGCGAAAGCCTCAATCTGCTCCGGAACCACGCGCATCGTCTCAGACGCTCCGTTTTCCAGCGTCACTTCGATGACCGCGAATCCAATGTCCAGGACGCGCAAGGGGAAATTGTCGGGGAGTTCCGAACGCTGCAGCGATCTGGCCGTCAATGCCGAAGATGCTTCGACTTGCGTTTGCGCCGCAAACAAAATCAATAGAATCAGTGCGCCCATCGCTGGCCTTCCCCCGCCGGAATCATTGAAAATCGGCTGTAATCCGCGTATCCCACACCGCCTCTGCTGCGGCCCAGTTTCGGAAATGCCGACTAACGTCAGTGTAAAGGACCGCGCGGTTCTATTCCAGCATACGAATCGCAGACCCGCCTTCCGCGGCCACGCGGACCCGTCGCCGGATCAGAAGGTGACTGCGCCCTCGGAAGCCGATCGGACCGTTCTGGCATATCGGGCCAGAGCGCCTCGAAGATACCGAGGCTCCGGCCGCTTCCAGCTATCCTTTCGCGCTTTCAACTCCTCTTCGGAAAGCTCGACATCCAACCTTCGATTGTCCACGTCCAGGACGATCGAGTCGCCTTCCTCGAGGAGAGCCAGCCCGCCGCCATCGAACGCCTCGGGCGCCACGTGGCCTACGACGAAGCCATGCGTGGCGCCGGAAAATCTTCCATCCGTGATCAGCGCGACCGAGTCGCCCAGACCGGCGCCCTGAACCGCTGCGGTCACCGAGAGCATTTCACGCATGCCGGGCCCGCCTCTGGGGCCCTCGTATCGAATCACGATGACATCCCCCGGCTGAATGGCTCCTTCTTTCACCGCGGAGAACGCCTCTTCTTCGGAATTGAAGACGCGAGCCGGACCTCGATGAAAATGCTGCGGTTTGGCGGGCTGCTTCATCACGCATCCCTCCGGCGCCAGATTGCCGCGCAGGATGTGCAGGCCTCCCGTCTTCTTCAGCGGATTGGATAGGGGCCGGATCACCTCCTGCCCGGCAGCCTCCCTGGCCGCTGACGCCTCTTCTCCCAGCGTCCGGCCGGTCACGGTGGGGCAATCGGGAGCGATCAGCCCCGCTTCCAGGAGCCGTGACGCCACCACCCCCATCCCGCCGGCCTCATGCATGTCGGGCGCCGTGAATCGGCCTGACGGCTTCAGGTCGGCCAGCACGGGGACTTTGCGAGACAGAGCGTCGAAGTCGTCGATTGAGAACTCAAGGTCGGCTTCGCGGGCCAGAGCGATCAGGTGAAGCACGGCGTTGGTCGAGCCGCCAGTCGCGATGACGCCGGCGGCGGCGTTTAACAGCCCCTCCCGGGTGATGACTTCTTTCGGCTTCGTCCCGCTGTTCAGCAGGTCCATGGCCAGCTTTCCGCACTGGAAGGCGGCGTCCTCCTTTTCGGGGGAAGCGGCCGGAATCCCATTGAGCCCCATCGGCGAGATTCCAAGCATCTCGAAAGCAGTCGACATCGTGTTTGCGGTGAACTGGCCGCCGCAGGCTCCGGCCCCAGGACAGGCGTGCCGTTCGATGCCGTCGAGCTCCTCCAGATCGATCCGTCCCGCGTTGTAGGCGCCGATCGCTTCGTACACGTCCTGAATCGTCAATTTTCGGCCTTTGTACGTTCCAGGCTGGATCGACCCGCCGTAAAGAATCAGTCCAGGAATCCCCAACCGGATCAGCGCCATCGCCGACGCCGGACTCGTCTTGTCGCAGCCCGAAATCGCCACCAGCCCGTCGAACAGGTGCCCTCGAGCCACCAGTTCAATCGACTCTGCGATCACTTCCCGGCTGACCAGCGACGACTTCATTCCCTCCGTACCCATGGCGATTCCATCGGTTACAGTGATCGTGTTGAACTCGATGGGCGTTCCCCCCGCCTCTCGAATCCCCTCGATGACCCGCAGCGCCAGACTTCGATGATTGAAATTGCAGGGTGTGACGCCGATCCAGCAGTGCGAAACGCCGATCAGAGGACGTTTCAGTTCTTCGTCGCCAAAACCGATCGCCCGAAAAAAGGACCGGGCGCCCGCCCGATCCGTCCCCTCCAGCAACACGCGGCTGTTCCTTCTCGACATATCCTTCCTTTCCGTTCGCAGATTCGACCGCCTGACCGAAACAGTTTAATCCCTCTTCCCGAAAAGGCAAACGCGGCGCCGCTCCGCGAGCAGATTTGAGCTCGCAACTCCATGTTCCGAGCACGTAGCGCCATGCACCCAGCGCCAAGCACGCAGAACTCTCGACCCAACCTGTGCTACGCTAGGCCTTCATGTCGGAGCGGGAGGCCACCCTGGCGGTTTTTCTGGACTTTGAGAATCTGGTGCTCGGCTTTGAAAGGGGGCGGGGCCGGGAGTCGTTCGACGTTCAAAAGATTCTCGGCAGGCTCGTGGAAAAAGGCAAGATCATCGTCAAGAAAGCCTACTGTGACTGGAGTCATTACGAGGGCTTCAAGGTTGCGCTCCACAACTCCGCCTTCGAAATCATCGACATCCCCAAACGCAGCCATTCGGGAAAGAATTCGGCCGACATTCGTCTCTGCGTCGACGCCATGGACCTGTGCTACAGCAAGGAGCACATCAACACTTTCGTCATCCTTTCGGGCGACAGCGACTTTTCGCCGCTGGTTTCCAAACTGAAGGAGAACGGCAAATACGTCATCGGGCTGGCCACCAAAGGGGCCGCCTCCGATCTGCTGGTGGACAACTGCGACGAATTCATTTTTTACGAGGAGCTGACGGAACGGACCACGACTCCGCCTCCGTTGGGAGCCGGGGTGCCCAAGGACAAGCGCGCCGCTTTCCAACTGTTGATCGATTCGGTGCAGGCGCTGATGCGGGAAAACAAGGACGTGATCTACTCGTCGCTTCTGAAGCAGACGATGAAGCGGAAAAAGCCTGCGTTCAGCGAAGGCCGCTACGGCTACCGCACCTTCAGCGAACTGCTCGAAGACGCTGAAAAGAAAAAGCTCATTTCCCTGCGGGAAGATCCTCGCAGCGGCACCTACGTCGTCAGCGGATTCGGGAAGAGCGGCTGAGACGCCGCCGAGGCTGTCCCTTTCGCGGAATTTCCCCTCCGCGATCAACTCTGTTTGAGATAGTCGTCCGCGCCGTCCAGCCAGTCCTGACGGGGTGGACTGAAAATATCGATCGTCAGCGAGTCCTCCAACGCTTCCACGCGATGCGGCAGGGCCGACGGAATGTGGATGATTTCGCCGGCGCGCACCTCGATCGTCCGCGCCGTCGCCTCCTTTAATTCAAAACGAAGCACGCCGGTCAGAACGTAAGAAAACTGTTCGTTTTCGTGGTCGTGCCAAGGCACCCGGGCGCCTTGCTTGAGGAGAATCTGAGTGACCATCGCCTTTTCTCCGCTGACCATTTTCCGAAACAGCCGCGGACTCAGCTCCTCGAAGTCGAGGTCTTCCCAGCGATGCAATTCCGCCGAGATCGCCTCCGCCGACTCCTGCCCTTTTCCGCTCATCCGGTTTCGGCCCTTCACCCGGCCCCGTTTCCACCGGCCGCTGAAGATGCCGACGCTTTCGACGCGTCAGAGGGCAAGCGTTCAGGCGCCTCGAACTTCCAGTAGTACGTGACGCAGTCCTGGCATATGGCCCACTGCAAACCATGCTGCACGTAGGTGACGATCGTCGTGCGCCTGAACTCCTTCCAGCAGTGAGCGCAGTAGACCGGAAACACCGGCCTGGAGCGGCGATACAAAAGGACGCAAGCCGCACCGAGCAGCACAGCGCAGCTGGCCAGAGCCAGCGCGATTTCCCAAATTGTCAGAGTCATAGCCCGCGAACATTATTCGGTGGCAAAGTCCCAAAAGTCAATCCCGATTTTCTCTTTTCGACGTGCCTGGCACGCGCCTTCCTGCCTGGAAACCCCTTGTCAGCCGTCGGAAGAGGGCTTTCCATCGACTATTCGCGATCGAATACGCTTGGGGCACAACGCTCCCTTCGAAAAAGAGGCCATCTTCCCACCCTTCTTCAAAGTAACTGTTGATATTCGATTCCCCGTGCCGATATATTTGCGACAACGGGGTCGACGAGCAACGCGGCCGGGGGCCGTAGACCGCTGGCACGTGCCGGGAGCGCGGGCATCCTGCCCGCCCCGTCATCGCGCGAAAGCGCGATCTGTCCGACCGGGCGGGTTAGCGCGAATTTCTCAGACGCGATTCGCTGCGAAACGATCGCGCTTGTGCGCGATAAGGGGGGCGGGCAGGATGCCCGCGCTCCCAGGAAGGGCCGCGCGGCCGAACGATGCCGCTGCCTACGGTCCAGACCCGCGGCGCTCGTCAGCAGCACCCGCCGCCGTCGTAATGAAAGGAGGAGGCGGAGATGAAAAGATCCCGGCGTCCTAGGGCTGCCAGCGCCGCCGCTGTCTTGTCGCAGACCGCCAGAGGCAGGTCCCGCTGCAGGACGTGGCCTTTTCCGTCGTCGAATGATTCATCGACGCCGAAGTAGATAGCGCATTTTCCGGTAAAAATACAGGGGCCGTCAGCAGGAACCGGATCCTTGACGGCGCAGACTTCAACGCTTTCGACGTAGATCATTTCGGGCGTTTCGTAGCGGCCGGGATCGAGCACCCGATAGGGCCGACGCGCGCGTACTTCCACGGTGCCGAATCCGGCATCCGTCATCAACTGCACGTAATCGGCCAGCGGAAGCGCGCCGCTCAGGCAGAGGGCCCGCAGGCGCTCGTCCCTGCGGAGGCCTTCCGGAATCTCGCCCTCGCAGATCGGATCGGAAAGGACCAGCCGCCCGCGGGGCTTCAAAACGCGATGCATTTCGGCCAATGCCTGCCTCAAGTCGTCGATCTCGAAGATGTTGAAGAGGCAGTTCTGGGCGGCGACGTCGACCGATTCGTCCTCGACCGGGAGATGAAGCGCGTCCCCCTCCCGAAGCTCGACGAATTCGGAACGAAACCAGTCGTTTTGCCGCTCGGCTTCCCGGAAGTTGGAACGGGCCGCCTCAAGCATTTCCGGGACCGGATCGACTCCGACGACCGCGCCGGGCCGGCGGCTGAAATAAGCGAACTGCAGCAGCTCCATGCCGCCACCCACGCCGGCGTACAGAACGCGCGGCTCGCCCGCCAGATCCCGGGGATGCACAGTGCTTCCGCAGCCGTAGTTCATCTCCAGCATCGCCTTCGGGATCTTCAGCCCCGGAAGCTGCCAGGCGGGCGTTGTGGTGCAGCACAGGCCTTGCTGGGGGACCAGCGCGGCGTGACGGTAGACTTCTTTGGTCGTATTCAAGTATGAGCTCATCGAACGATTTCTCCTCCGCAACTGGAGCCGGCTCCCGCGGTGCATCCGAAGCAGTGGCGATTGACTACGATTCGGCGGGCTTCCAGGCTTGCGCGGTTGAATTCTGAGATGTGCGCCGGCGCGCCGGCTTCCACCGGCAACTCCAGCATCTGGTTGAAGTCGCAGTCGTATAGAGTTCCTTCCCAGCCGACCGAAAGAGTGTTGCGACACATCAATCCCGAAACGGCCGACGGGTTGAAGGATCCAACCAGCGTCTCCATGTATTTTTCGTATTTGCCGGCTTTCAGCAGGTAATCCAGAAAGCGGCTGATCGGCATGTTGGTAATGCAGTACAGGTCGTTGAACTCGACGTCGAACCGCTCTTTGAGAATCCTCTTGTAGTCGGCTCGCAGCTTCTCCTGCGGCGGCGGCAGAAACGCTCCCAGCGGGTTGTAAACGAGATGCAGCTCCAGGCCCGTTTCCGGCTTCCCGTAACCGACGTCGTTCAACATCCTTAAGGCTTCGATGGAGCGATCGAAGACTCCTTCGCCTCGTTGCTTGTCGGTGTTTTCCGCCGTATAGCAGGGGAGCGAGGAGACGACGGTCACTCCGTGGCGGGCGAAGAACTCTGGCGTCGTGCGGTACTTTTCATTGACCGTCAGAATGGTCAGATTGCTGCGAACCATGGTTTTCCGGCCGAGTCGCGAGATCCCTTCGACGAACCAGCGAAAATGCGGATTCATCTCGGGAGCGCCGCCTGTCAGGTCGACCGTTCCGATGTCGGAGAATTTCAGAGCCTCCAGACACTGGAGCATGGTCCGGCGGGTCATGATTTCCTTTCGATCCGGCCCGGCGTCCACATGGCAATGGGCGCAGGTCTGATTGCACATCTTTCCGACGTTGACCTGCAGGATGTCGATTCCGGAGGGGCGCAATGGATGCCGCCCTGCGAACTTCAGCGCGTCTCCAAACGACGCTCCCGGCGTACTCTCCAGTATTTCCAGCTGTCTTTCGGCGGCTGAAAGCTCGTGGTTTAGGGCTCTTAGTGACTTCATGCAGTTCCCGATTAGACTTAGATTGACACGCAGCCGGGCTCTCCGCCCTTCGAACTCTACGCTGGTCGACGGGGGACTTTCGACGGCGCTGAACGATAGCACTGAGTGAGAGGTTTTGATCCGCAACGTCGGTCTGGCGACCGATTCAGATCGAAATGCAGGGAGGAGGCAGCTGCCAGCGCAGGCGCTCGACACGGAGACCCGACGGCATTGGAGGCGGAAGCCGACGGAAGGCGCGGGGGGAGATCCGCGTCAGCAGGCTGCGGGCGAAGTCCGCCAGCGTCCCGGCTTCTGCGGCCAATCGCTTTATGTCTTCCATCGAGTCCAGGTCGCGTTTGACCGGCAGAACGGCCGAACCGGCGCTCCCCATCCAGAACGCCATCTGGCGAAAATCGGAATTTCGCTGCCAGTTTATTCGCTTCAGCACCGAGCGTTCTTCGACCCGCAGCGCGATCAGGTACAGGCCCCCGCGATGATCGGGTCCAAGTACGCAACGTTTTTCCCGGAGAAGTCGAAAACTTCGCCGAACGTCTTCTTCGGTCAAGGACGGACAGTCCCTGCCGACGATGACGATTTCCTCATAGCCGAGGCCGGCAAGCTTTTCAACGGCCTGCGTCAGGCTTTCCCCGAAATCGCCGCCCTGCTGCCGATGAACGAAATAACCGGGCTCTCGAGAGCGCTCGCAAAAAACGGAGGTCGTAAACAGGTGGATTTCCGCTCCCACAGAGCCGCTCTGGAGTCTAGGCAGCTCCAGCAGCCTGGAGAAAGACCGCGGCCAGCGGCGACGAGCCAGATCGAATGGCAGAGCCGCAGCAAAAATCAAGACAGCTCGACGGCTTGAGGGATCGGGCATAAAAGTCTCCATAAAAGCCTAGGCTACCGCCTTCGCGATTTCAAGTCAGTCCGGTTTCCGACTCGGACGTTGCACTGGAAAATTCCGCCACTCGCGTCTATGCTGAACAACGTTCAAAAGGAGTCCTATGAATCAGCTGAATCCGCCATACGAACGCTTAAATTATTCGGTCCGCCGGTCGGGTCGTTTCGCCTGGTGGACCGCATTTCTCTTGCTGTTCGCATGCGGTCCTGAACCGGAGAGCCCGGTTGAATGGAGAACCTATCAAGGCGACTCTCATCGCAATCAGTACTCCCCGTTGAGTCGGATCAACCGGACAAACGTGTCTGAACTCCAACTGGCGTGGACTTACCGCACGGGTGACGCGCCGTCCGGAGTCCGCTCCGAGATCCAGTGCAACCCGCTCATTGTTGACGGAGTACTGTACGGAACTTCCCCGGCGTTTGGCGCGTTCGCGCTCGACGCCCGAACCGGTCAGGAGATCTGGAAGTTTCAGCCCTTCGACGATCAGTCGCGTCATCAAGGGCTGCTGGTCAACCGAGGCGTCCACTTTTGGGAGGATGGCGACGATCGGAGGATTTTCTATTCCGCCCGCCACTACCTGCTGGCCCTGGACGCTCGCACCGGCAGGCCTGTTCAGGAGTTCGGAACTGCAGGCCGCGTCGATCTGAGAATCGGACTGGATCGCGATCCGGAAAGGATTTTCGTCGCCGCCACATCCCCTGGAGCCGTTTTCGAGGATCTGATCATCATGGGAACCCGCGTTTCCGAAGGCCCGGACGCGGCGCCCGGCGACGTCCGCGCCTATGACGCACGCAGCGGTCAGGTTCGCTGGACGTTTCGAACCATTCCGGCGCCGCGGGAATACGGCGCCGACACCTGGCCGCCCGACGCCCGCAAAAAAGCCGGCGGCGCCAACTCCTGGGCGGGGATGAGCCTGGATCCCGAAAGAGGCGTCGTTTACGTCCCCACCGGCTCCCCGGCTTTCGATTTTTATGGGGGGAACCGAAAGGGCCGCAATCTCTTCGGAAACAGCATCCTGGCGCTCGATGCGCGGACCGGCGAACGGATCTGGCACTACCAGGTCGTGCGTCATGACCTGTGGGACCGCGACTTGCCGGCGCCTCCCAACCTGGTCACCCTCCAGGTCGACGGCAAACCCAGGGATGTGGTCGCTCAGATCACCAAATCCGGGCACGTCTTCGTCTTGGACAGGGACACGGGCGAGCCTGTGTTTCCGATCGAGGAGATAGCCGTTCCTCCCTCGGACCTGGAAGGCGAGGAGGCCTGGCCCACACAGCCGCTGCCGCTGAAGCCGCCGGCGTTTTCCCGGCAGCGATTCACCGAGGCAGAAATCACTCGACGCACCCCGGAAGCCTACGCAGCCGTCAAGGCGCGCTTCGACCAGGGCCTGCGCACCGGCGAGCCTTTCATTCCTCCCAGCCGCGAGGGGACCGTCGTCTTTCCCGGATTCGACGGCGGCGCAGAGTGGGGCGGAGCGGCCTTCGATGCGGAAGCCGGCATCCTCTACGTCAACTCCAATGAAATGCCGTGGATTCTGGCTATGGTTCGGGTCATTCCCCCAGGGGATCGTCGTTTCCTATCCCGCGGAGAGGTGCTGTACCGAGCCCAGTGCGCCACCTGCCATGGAATCGATCGGATCGGGGATCCCGCTCTCGTTCCCACCCTGGAAAACCTTCATGAGAGGTCGAGCGCGTACGAACTCTTTCGCCTCTTTGAATACGGAAGCGGCCAGATGCCCGCTTTCCAGAACCTGACGCCGGAGGAGCAGAATGCCATCGCAGTTTACTTGCTGCGCGCCGACCTGGAACGGGCCCCGGAGGAAGTCGCCGAAATCGAGGAGGTCCCGCCGCAGGAACCGTCCGATATCCTTTATACGAACACAGGATGGCATCGCTTTTTGGATCCCGACGGCTATCCGGCCATCACTCCCCCTTGGGGTCAATTGACAGCCATCGACCTGAACCGCTCTGAGATCGTTTGGCAGGTCCCGTTCGGAGAATATCCGGAGTTGACCGCTCAGGGCCACCCCTTGACCGGAACCGAAAACTACGGTGGACCGGTGGTGACCGGCGGCGGGCTCCTGTTTATCGGCGCCACGCGCGACGAAAAGTTCCGGGCGTTCGACAAAGCCACCGGCGAAATCCTTTGGGAGTTTCAATTGCCGGCCGCCGGATACGCCACACCGTCCATCTACGAGGTCGACGGACGACAGTTCGTTGTGATCGCAGCAGGCGGAGGCAAGTTGGGAACCAAGTCTGGAGACGCGTACCTGGCCTTCGCCCTGCCCGAATAGACGACTGACATTTTGCCGATCGGCAACTCCATTTTCCTCCTGGACGGCGCCACTGGCTCTGGATATGATGGGCGCCGCTTTGAAAATCAAGGTGCAGTTGGCCGGCCTGCTGCTGGGACCGGCGGCATTTTTCCTGGTTCTGACGCTTCCCTTCTCGGACGCCTTGGCGTTTCCGGCTCGGGCCGTTCTGGGCACCTCCGCCTGGATGGCCGTTTGGTGGATCACCGAAGCTCTGCCGATTTACGCGACGGCGCTCTTGCCGCTGGCTCTGTTTCCACTGCTGGCAGTCCACTCCGCCGGAGAAGTCTCGCGCTCTTATATGGATCCCAACATCGTGCTCTTTATGGGGGGATTCTTCCTGGCGGCCGCCCTTCAGAAATGGCAACTCCACAAGCGAATCGCTCTAAACATACTGGCGCGCATCGGAAATCAGACCGGCAGGCTCATTGCCGGGTTTCTGCTTGCTACCGCTTTTTTATCCATGTGGGTCAGCAATACGGCGACTGCATTGATGATGCTTCCGATCGCCGCCGCCGTCATTGAAGATATCCAGGCGCGCGGGCTCCCGGCGAACTCGCGCCTTCCCTCGGTGCTGATGCTTTCGGTGGCATACGGGGCCAGCATCGGCGGAGTGGCAACGTTGATCGGCACCCCTCCCAACATCGTTTTCGCCGCACAGTACAAATCCCTTTTTCCCCATCTGCCCGAGATCGGATTCGGACAATGGATGATGTTCGGATTCCCTTTTGCAGCAGTTTTTCTTTTTTTCACATGGTTTTATCTAGCGAAAATTCAGAAACCGGGAGAAGTTCCGGCCGTCGTCGGCCAGAGTCCTATAGAGCGGAAGCTTCGGGAGCTTCGGCCGCTCTCCAATGGGGAATTCGGCGTCGGGATCGTCTTCATTCTGACCGCGCTGGCTTGGATTTTCCGCGTGGATCTACCGCTGGGATTCATGACGATTCCAGGCTGGGCCTCAGCCCTGGGAATCGCCCCTTACGTCCATGATTCCACAGTGGCGATCGCAGCGACCCTGCTGTTGTTCAGCATCCCGATCGACTGGCGCCGGAGGGAGTTTTTGTTGGACTGGAAACATGCGTCCTCGATTCCCTGGGGAATTCTGATTCTCTTTGGAGGCGGCATCGCGCTGGCGCAGGGATATCAGTCGACCGGCCTGGATCTATGGATCGGGAGCGCTCTGACGCAGTTCGATCAATTCCCGCTGTTCCTGACGATCCTGTTTCTGTGCCTGGGCGTCAGCTTTCTGACCGAGTTCACTTCCAACACGGCGACGGCGACCTTGCTGCTTCCCATCGCCGGCGCCGCGGCCGTCGGAATGGATATTCCTCCCGCGCTTCTGATGATTCCGGCTGCCGTTTCCGCTTCCTGCGCCTTCATGCTGCCGATCGCCACTCCGCCCAATGCGATCGTCTTCGGCAGCGGCCATCTGACCATTCCGCGTATGGCGGGCGCCGGAATCTGGCTGAACTTCGCTGGGGCGATCCTGATATCCGCAATGACGCTGCTTCTTGCCAGGCCTGTGTTCGGACTGCAGTGACGCGGGCATTGACCGAAGACTCGTTAGCCATTACGCCGCCGTCCACTGCGCTGGCTGTACAGCCTCTCGGTGAATCCTCCCGCAGAAAGAAAGTCCCGCTCAAGCCGTTCGAGTTGCCGCCCCAGCAGGAATCCAGTCTGGTTGATCAAGCAGATCATCGTGTTGGCCGCCGCTTCCGCTGAAGCGGTCGTCAGACCGTAGGGGTCTGACGTGTCTGACCCGTCTGACCCGTCTGACCCGTCTGACCTGTCTGACCCGTCTGACCGATATTTTCTCCTGACAGCGAGCGCCTTGGGCGAATCTTTCGGCCATATGGGGAGGTTGCGTTGTCTTAAGAAGTCCTGGTAGTCGACAAGGAGTTCTTCCAGGCTGGCGCGAGCCACTCCGGTCAGTTTCAACTCCATTTTCTTCGAAGTTGCAGAGGCCATGCTCCCCTCGGCGATGTTTTGAACGCCGCTACGGGCGGCCTGAATCATCTGGTCTCGAGTTCGCGATCTTTTATCGACGAAACGGTCGCAAAAAAGTACAGTAAAGTCGTACACAAGTTGCGCGCTTTGAAAACTGCGCAGCTTACGATAGCCCCCATGAGGCGGAATTAAGTCATGCTTCTGGTACATGCCATGCCTCCTAAAGGTCCGACAGGTC